>JABJOY010000093.1 GCA_018664075.1 Porticoccaceae bacterium
TCAGAGACGGTAAGTTCAAGGGCTTCGCGGTTCATCCAGGCCATCATTAATATCTGGCCGGATTCGGCATCCTGGGCGATGGCTGGGACCAGCCCGTCACTATTCCAGGCTACTTGATCGAGGAAATTGTTCATGCTTGAAGTATAACTGAATTGCGACTAGCGCAATAGCAGTAACAGTAATCCGAGGCCAAGCAATGTCAGGCTACCGCCAGGAATATGGTTGATGCTGTTGGCCAACTGGGGAGACGCTATGCCTATACCTATGCCCGCCAGTGCGGCACCGATTCTGCTATAAATCCGGCGCGGTGTTTTACTGCTGTGCGAAGGTGCTACCGACGGAGTTGGCTGAGGTTGCTGCATGGACTGCAGTGCCTGAAAAATAAGCGGCGGTATCTGGGGTAGATGTTCCAGCCAGTCCGGGACATGGCGTTTAAATTGCTTAAAGATGCTTTTTGGTGAGTAGCGATCTTTTAGCCATTTTTCTAAAAATGGCTGTGCCGTGGTCCAGAGATCAAGTTGGGGATACATCTGTCGGCCTAGGCCCTCAATATTGAGCAGCGTCTTTTGCAGCAGTACCAATGACGGCTGTACTTCCATATCAAAACGTCGCGCCGTGTTAAACAGGCTGATCAGCATATGGCCAAGGGAAATCTCGTTCAGAGGGCACTCAAAGATAGGCTCGCAGACGGAGCGAATGGCACCGGTAAACTCATTGACTGGAGTGCCTGGAGGAACCCAGCCGGAGCGAATATGCAGTTCGGCTACCTGTCTGTAATCGCGTTTAAAAATAGCCAGCAGGTTGCGCGCCAGATAAAACTGATCATCGCTGGACAGAGAACCCATAATGGCGCAGTCGATGGCCAGATAACTAGGTGATTTTCCATTGCCGGCGTCGACAAAGATATTGCCCGGGTGCATATCCGCATGGAAGAAATTGTGCTCAAACACCTGAGTAAAGAATATTTCCACACCGCGCTCTGCCAGTAGCTTCATATCCACACCTGCGGCTTCCAGATCAGACATATTGGTGACCGGAATGCCGTAAATACGCTCCATGACCAGCACATTTTCATTGGAATAGGGCCAGTAGATCTCTGGTACATAGAGCAGGGGCGACTTAGTAAAGTTATGGCGCAGCAATGAGGCATTGGCGCCTTCGGATTGCAGGTTTAGCTCCTCCAGAATCACCATCTCATAATCGGCAACCACTTCAACTGGCTTTAGCCGGCGCCCATCCTCAGAGTATTTGGCCAGCAGTCGAGCCAGGGTAAAGAGCAGAGCTATATCTTTGCGTATAGTCTTTTCAATGCCGGGCCGCACCGCCTTGATAACCACTTCGCGGCCATCAGCCAACACCGCCCCATGGACCTGAGCTACCGATGCGGAGGCCAGAGGCTCGGTTTCAAAGCTATAAAACAACTCATCGACACTGCCATCTAGGGCAGCTTCAATATTGTTTTTAAATAATGTTGAGTCGAAGGGCGGCACATTGTCTTGTAGTTGGGCCAGCTCGGCACAGATATCAGTTGGTACCAGATCCGGTCTGGTGGAAAGCAGCTGACCAAACTTAATAAAGATAGGCCCCAGTTCTTCCAGTGCCATTCTCAGGCGCTCGCCACGCTCAGCCTTGGCTCGGCCAAATAATACTGCTGGTGCTAACAGAGCTCGTGCGGCAAAGGGCAGGCGATCTTTGTCGACCATCTTATCAAGACGATACTTGCCAATAACCCGGGCAATTTTAGCTAGGCGGCGAAGACGAATCACAGAATGGCGTTCCTGTCTTGAATCAATAGGCGAAGCTTGTTGGCGCGAGCGGCCAGGCGGTCAACATCTGTGGCCAAGTGGCGTACAGATTGAACAAAATCATCATATTCATTTTTGCTCGGTGTTAGCTGCAGTTCCTCCTGGGACACTTCCACCAGGGCAGATTTAGCTCTGTCCGCCGCATTAGCGCGGAAGTTGGCACTGTTTCGAATACTCTCAGCCAGAAGATGGGCCGGTATATCGCCCACTAATTCCGCCAGAGCGGCCTCCCAGTCGATATCCAGTCCCGCCATAATATGATTGAGCTGACGCAGCATCTCGAGATTGCCTGTTACATTGACGCCGGTGCCAGAAAACGAAACCATATCTCCGGAATTAATCGCCATGCCGGCGATAGAGACCAGTGAGCCACTGATGGTGATGTCTGCCTCATCCTGCCAGTTGTGATGAAGCAAAATACCGTTGGCAGTGGGTTCCACGGCAACACGCATTGCGGGCATTGAGCTATCAATCAGCATTATTTTGCCAGCCATGGATGCCAGTCCCTGTGCCGATGCGGGATCATGGCTCAAGGCAACATTGATGATGTTTTCTACCCCTTCCAGAGCAGCTGCTTGCAGGGCGCCAAAAATCACTAGGGCTTAACTCCCCGATGCAGGGCCACAACACCACCGGTCATATTGTGGAAATCAGTGTTGGCAAAGCCTGCACTGTCCATCATGCCCTGCAATGTCTCCTGGTCAGGATGCATGCGGATTGATTCAGCCAGATATTGGTAGCTATCGGCATCGCTGGCAAACAGCTTGCCCAGCTTGGGCAGGATACTAAAGGAATAGGTGTCGTAAACTTTCGATAGCAGCGGGTTGCCCGGCTTGGAAAATTCCAGAACCAGCAACCGGCCACCTGGCTTTAACACTCGCAACATAGAGCGCAGGGCGAGATCTTTATCAGTGACATTGCGCAGACCAAAGGCAATGGTAATCACGTCAAAGGTATTATCTGGAAAGGGCAGGTACTGGGCATCGGCCTGGGAAAATTTAATATTATTAACCATACCGCGATCCATCAGGCGGTCGCGGCCTACCTTGAGCATGGAGTCATTGATATCGGCCAGCACCACTGTGCCTTCAGAGCCGACAATACGTGAGAATTTAGCGGTTAAATCACCTGTGCCACCGGCAATATCGAGAACCGAGTTGCCGCGGCGCACTCCAGACATTTCAATGGTCATGCGCTTCCACAGGCGATGTACACCGCCTGACATCAGGTCATTCATCAGATCATATTTGCCAGCGACAGAATGAAAGACCTCGGCGACTTTGCCGGCCTTTTCTTCAACATTGACGGTTTTGTAACCGAAGTGGGTGGTTTTATCAGGCATTGGCGATGTTATCTCAAATATCTCAAAATCAGGCCGCCTATTGTAGCCCTAGTTGGGGCATTTAGGTAATTTAGGCCGCTAGATAACTCAAGACAGTTTGACTACCTGAGTGTCCGGATCCCGGGATTGACTGGCCTGGTGTAGGCGTTGCAGATAGTTGGCCCAGTTGTCTGTCTGATTCGAGCCCAGTTCAAACAGGTAGTCCCAGGTAAAAATACCGGAATCATGACCATCGTCGAAGGTAATTTGAATCGCATAATTGCCCGACTGCTGGATAGACTCAATCCGCACCTGACGCTTGCCCACCTGTAGCACTTCCTGTCCCTTGCCATGGCCGCGCACCTCCGCGCTAGGGGAAAAAACGCGCAGGTACTCGGCGGGCAGCTTAAAGCGGACATCGCCCTGATACTCCATATTCAGGGCATCTTTTTGTTCGCTGACAACAATGCGGCTGGGCATCGGCATTAGAGGATAAACCGGGTCAGGTCTTCATTGCTGGCCAGTTCGCCGAGGTTTTTCTCGACAAAGGCAGCATCAATAATAATTTTTTCGCCTTTGCTGCCAAGGTCTGAGGCATCAAAGGAAATCTCCTCCAACAAACGCTCCAGAATCGTGTGCAAACGCCGAGCACCAATATTCTCTGTGCCCTCATTGACCTCGAAGGCTATTTCAGCCATGCGCCGCACACCATCTGTGGAGAACTCAATGGTCAACCCCTCGGTCGCCATCAGTTTGCAGTACTGTTTGGTTAACGAGGCGTTTGGCTCAATCAAAATTCTCTCTAAATCATTGATTTCCAATGAATTTAGCTCAACTCGAATAGGCAGTCGACCCTGTAGTTCAGGAATCAGATCCGAGGGTTTGGAGAGGTGGAAAGCACCGGAGGCAATAAACAAAATATGGTCGGTTTTAATCATGCCGTATTTGGTGGAAACCGTGCTGCCCTCGATCAGAGGCAGCAGATCGCGCTGTACACCTTCCCGGGAAACATCGGCGCCGCCACTGCCTTCACCGCGACGACAAACCTTGTCGATCTCATCGAGAAAGACAATGCCATTCTGCTCTGCAGCCTCTACCGCACTGGCTTTGATTTTTTCTTCATTGACCAGCTTGCCCGCTTCTTCACCTTTTAGCTGTTTCAGGGCCTCAGCCACAGTCACTTTGCGGCTGGTTTTTTTGTCTGCGCCCATGCTGCTAAACATACCCTGCAGCTGGTTGGTCATTTCTTCCATTCCTGGGGGAGCCATAATCTCGACGCCAGCGGGCATCTGCCTTAATTCAATCTCTATTTCTTTGTCATCCAGAGCACCTTCGCGCAGTTTTTTGCGGAAAACCTGGCGGGTAGAACTGTCTCTGTCTGTCTCCGCATCCGCACTTCGCGCAGGGGGAAGCAGGGCATCGAGAACCCGTTCCTCTGCAGCATCCATGGCGCGCTGGGCCACTTTTTCCATTTCCTGTTCGCGGCGCTGTTTAACAGAGGTTTCTACCAGATCGCGAATAATGGACTCGACATCTTTGCCCACATAGCCAACCTCGGTAAATTTGGTGGCCTCTACTTTGACAAAAGGTGCATTGGCCAGCCGCGCCAAACGGCGGGCGATTTCGGTTTTACCCACACCAGTGGGGCCAATCATCAGAATATTTTTAGGGGTGACCTCATTGCGCATCTCGGCATCGAGTTGCGAGCGGCGCCAGCGGTTGCGCAGGGCAATAGCTACAGCGCGCTTGGCATCGTCCTGACCAATAATATGGCGGTTTAGTTCGTGAACAATCTCTCGTGGAGTCATGTGTGACATAGGAATTCCTTACTAACCTCTGCTGAGCGGATACTTAAGCGTTTGAATCCAGCTCTTCAATAGTTCTGTTGTGATTGGTATAGATACAGATATCGCCAGCGATTTTAAGCCCCTGCTCAACAATTTCTCTGGCACCCATTTCGGTATTGTCCAGCAGTGCGCGAGCCGCAGACTGGGCGAAGGGGCCGCCGGAACCTATGGCAATAAGATCGTCTTCAGGTTGAATCACATCACCGTTGCCGGTAATGATCAGGGAGGCTTCCGCATCGGCGACAGCAAGCAAGGCTTCGAGTTTGCGCAGGATGCGGTCGGTACGCCAGTCTTTGGCCAGTTCCACAGCAGCTTTGGTGAGATTGCCCTGATGCTGTTCCAGCTTGGCTTCAAAGCGTTCGAAAAGGGTAAATGCATCTGCAGTGCCGCCGGCAAAACCGGCGATCACCTGATCTTTGTAAAGGCGGCGGACCTTGCGGGCATTGCCTTTCATAATGGTGTTGCCGAGGCTCACTTGACCATCGCCGCCGATCACTACCTTGCCATTGCGTCGCACGGACAGAATGGTTGTACCACGATATTGTTCCATCTGACTGTCTACCTTAATATTGGTGCCTGGATTAGAGATGGGGTCAGGTGATTAAATATCAATGCCTGCAAAGCAATTAAATGGTTACAGGTGGCCGTGCTGTTTCAGATCATCCATGCAGGCGACAATACTGTCGCGCAATGTGGCGACAATAAAATCGATCTGCTCGCGATCAATAATCAATGGGGGTGACATCACATTGAGATTTATAATCGGGCGCACAATCAAACCTTTGCTGTCCGCCTGATTGGAAACCCACTTGCCAATATCTAACTCTTCCGGGAACAGCGCCTTGCTGGTTTTGTCTTTGACAAACTCGACACAGGCCATCAGGCCCACACCGCGCACATCACCCACAATAGGCAGGTCGCTGAGGGTTTTTAGCTGCTGCTGAAAATAGGGCGCGATATCCTGTACATGGGACAATAGTTTTTCACGCTCCATAATTTCAATATTTTTTAGTGCTGCGGCACAGGCTACCGGATGTCCGGAATAGGTAAAGCCATGGGTAAAGCAGCGACCCTGGCCCAGCTCACTGATCACCTGATGAATATCACTGGAGTAGATGGTTGCCCCCAGAGGCTGGTAGCCAGAGGTCAGACCTTTGGCCGAGCAGATAATATCCGGTTGAAAATCAAATACCTCTTTTGAAGCAAACCAGTGGCCTAACCGGCCAAAGGCGGTAACCACTTCATCTGAGACATACAGCACATCGTATTTTTGGCAGATTTCCCAGGTGCCGCGATGATAGCCCTGAGGGGGCACAATAACGCCACCGGCACCAAATACCGGCTCGGCAAAAAACGCCGCAACCTTGTCTTGCCCCACCTGCAAAATTTTATCCTCCAGTTCCTGCAGTTTAGCCGCAAGAAAATCGGCTTCGCTAAGCCCGGCATCTGCGCGATAGTAGTTAGGGCAGGAGATATGGTGAATCGTATCCTGAATGTAATCGAACTCTGGCGGGTGATCCCCGGGCTTGCCGCCGATCGACATAGAGGCATAGGTAGAGCCATGGTAGGAGTTAACCCTGGATATCACATGCTTTTTATCATGCTTGCCACGACAGTTTTGATAAAAATGAATCAACCTATAGGCAGTGTCTATGGCCGTGGAACCGCCACAAGACAAGGCCACATGGTTGAGGTTTCCCGGGGCCAGCGTCGCCAGCTTGGTGGCCAGAGTAGCAGCGGGAATATTGGTCATATCCACAAACGGGCTGGCATAGGCCATCTGTCGTACCTGATCAGCAATTGCATCAGCCATTTCATCCCGACCCATGCCAATATTGGTGCACCAGAGCCCACCTACAGCATCCAGATAGCGGTTGCCATCAGTATCGTATATATAGGCACCCTCGGCGGCGGCGATGGGCAGCGCACCTTCCTCGGCAATAGCATCGAAGACCTGCCAGGGATGCAGAAAATGGTCTCTGTCGCTATTGCTAATGGCTTGGGTATCGTACTGGGTGAAATCGATATTATCTGCTGCGTTCATGGAGCACCTAGGTTATAAACTGATGCTGACAGATTACTGATGTGGCTGTTAAAACCCTTATACCCTCAACTGGGTAATTGCTCTCCAATGGGTGAATAACCGTTTTTGCGCACGGTGCGCTCAACCTGACCGGGGAGAAACATAATTAATGGACGAACATCTAATCCGGCGCGGCTAAGGCCATGTGAGGTCCAGTTATTGCAGGTATTGAGGGCCAGATAGGTACCGCGAGATTTAAAGAACTGAGTGCCGCAGGTGCGGTCACGCACTTTGGTTAGTTGATCAAACTTATCCAGCTTAAAGTGGCGACTGATAAACAGAGCTACAGAATCCAACAGTCCTTCGCTGAGACTGATGCTGTAGAGGTGTCCGTTTTCACTGACGGTCTCTTGCAGATCGTCTGTCCCCAGCAGGCCTACAACTGCTGAGGTGGGCAACAACAGGGCCCGCAGCCCCAGCCATAATGGTTGATGTTCGGCACCGTAGTAGCGGTAGTCGCCCCATCCCACTCGTATCCATTTGCAATCGAAAAAATACTCGTTTAGCTGGGGTACCAGGGCTAGTAATTTTGCCGCAGGCAAGGCCAGGTGGGTGTGGATACCATCACGAATAAAATGTAGTTCAGAATCAGCCATTCTCTCTGCTCTTTAAGCCCTCTGAGCCCCAGATTACAGGTTCTTTGCCATGCCTGACAATCTCTATCGGTGGCAGTGGACACAGGTTGAGGCCATATACCTAAACATGGGTATTGCCCCTATCATACAGGTGCAGCACTATTTGCCACTGATGGGTTATGCTGTCTCTTAGACAGAATACAGACAGCTAAATAATACAGTTAATGGACAAATCGATGACCTTAAAACTCAATGATCCCAGCCTTATCAAGTCTCAGGCCTATATTAATGGCCAATGGGTAGATGCAGACTCCGGCGAGACCCTGGCGGTAACCAATCCAGCCACAGGCGAAGTTCTGACTCAAGTGGCCAAATGTGGCACCGCTGAAACCCGCCGCATGATTGAGGCGGCCGAAACAGCGCAAAAGGCCTGGGCCAAAACCACAGCCAAAGAGCGCGCCGCAGTGTTACGCAACTGGTTTAATCTGATGATGGAAAACCAGGAAGATTTAGCTCAGCTGCTGACAGCAGAGCAGGGCAAGCCACTGGCAGAAGCTCGGGGCGAAATCGCCTATGGTGCTAACTATGCAGAATGGTTTAGTGAGGAGTCCAAGCGTGTCTATGGGGATATTATTCCCCAGCCCTCCAATGACAAGCGCATTATGGTAATCAAGCAGCCGGTGGGTGTAGTGGCCTGTATTACCCCTTGGAACTTTCCCAATGCCATGCTGACCCGCAAAATTGCTCCGGCTATTGCCGCTGGCTGCGCTGTGGTGTGCAAACCAGCCAATGCGACGCCATTGTCGGCACTGGCACTGATGGAGCTGGCCGGGCGAGCCGGATTCCCCGCGGGCCTGGTAAATATAGTGACTGGTCGCACCGGGGAAATTGGTGCCGAACTCACCAGCAACTCGATTGTGCGCAAAGTCACCTTTACCGGATCAACCCCGGTCGGCAAGCAGCTGATGGCTGAATGCGCTGCAACCGTAAAGCGCACTTCCATGGAGCTGGGGGGCAATGCGCCATTTATTGTATTTGATGATGCGGATATAGATGCTGCGGTGCAGGGCGCTATGGTTTCCAAATATCGCAATGCCGGGCAGACCTGTGTCTGTTCCAATCGCATTATTGTTCAGGCTGGGATCTACGATGAATTCGCCGCCAAACTTGCGCAGGCCGCTACAGAGCTGGTGCTGGGTAATGGTGCAGATGAAGGGGTGACAGTGGGCCCTCTTATCGACGAGAAAGCTGCCATCGGCGTCTGTGAGTTTATTGATGATGCTGTGGCTAAGGGAGCAACGGTGACGCTTGGAGGTGGTCTCAGTGAGCTGGGTGGTTCCTTTGTTAACCCAACCATTTTGACTGGTGTAACCAGGGATATGCGCGTGTTTTCGGAAGAGATCTTTGGTCCTGTGGCACCATTGTTTAAATTTGAAACTGAAGAAGAAGTAGTGCAGATGGCCAATGATACAGAGTTTGGTCTGGCCGCCTATTTCTATTCCAGAGATATTGGTCGGGTGTACCGGGTTGCCGAACAACTTGAATACGGCATTGTTGGTGTTAATGAAGGCATTATCTCCAATGAGATGGCGCCCTTCGGTGGTGTTAAAGAATCTGGTAGCGGTCGCGAGGGATCGAAATATGGTCTCGATGACTATCTGGATATTAAATATATCTGTCTGGGTGGCATAGATGACTAACCAATAGATAGCTCGAAAAATGTCGAGCTATCCAGAATTTTCAGTAATAAGAATTAAAAAACGAGTAGTGCTATGACCCATTTAATTTATCCAACAACCAATTTTAAAGCCATTGAGCAGATCACCATCGAGCGGGGTGAGGGTTGCTATGTGTGGGATAAAGAGGGCAATAAATATCTCGAGGGCCTTGCTGGCCTCTGGTGCACTGCTCTGGGTTATGGCAATCAGGAGCTGATTGATACCACCACCGAGCAAATGAGCAAGCTGACTTTTAGTCATATGTTTGGTGGCAAAACCCACCAGGTCGCGATTGATCTGGCGGATAAACTGGCCGAGATGATTCCAATGGATGATGCGGTACTGTCTTTTGGTAATTCAGGCAGCGACGCCAATGATACCCATATCAAACTACTGCGCTACTACCATAACGCTATAGGCAAGCCAGAGCGACGCAAAATTATTGCCCGGGAGCGCTCCTATCACGGCGTAACCGTGGCCGCTGCCTCATTGACTGGTCTACCGGTCACCCAGAATCACTTTGATCTGCCGGTAGATGCGCTGGGTATTTTGCGCACCGACCACCCCCATTATTACCGTGGCAAACAGCGGCAAGAATCGGAGACAGAATTTGTTGACCGCATTGTCGACAATCTGGAATCTATGATTATTCGCGAGGGGCCGGATACCATAGCTGCCTTTATTGCCGAGCCCATCACCGGTGCCAGCGGCGTTATTGTGCCGCCCCAAGGTTACTACCAAAAGGTTCAGGCCGTACTCAACAAGTACGACATTATGTTCTGGGCCGATGAGGTGATTACCGGCTTTGGCCGTACAGGCAATGATTTTGGTTGCACCACCATGGGTATCGATTCCCCGGATATGATGACCTTTGCCAAGCAGCTGTCCTCGGCCTATATGCCAATCAGTGCATCGGCAATCCGTCGCGATGTCTACGACGCCATGATTGATCAGACTGCCAGTGCCGGTGCCTTTGGTCATGGCTACACCTACTCCGGTCATCCCGTGGCCTGCGCAGTAGCGCTAAAAACCCAGCAGATATTCCAGCGCGATCAGATCTTTGACAAAGCCGCAGTTACCGGCGAGTACCTGCAAAAGCGCCTGACCGAATTTGCCGACCACCCTCTGGTTGGTGAAGTTCGGGGACGCGGTTTGCTCGGCGCCATTGAATTGGTCGCCAATAAACAAACCGGAGAGCCCTTTGTGGGGGGGGCGGTAGGAGGCTATGCGCAAAAGATGGCTCAGGACAATGGGCTGTTAATTCGTGCTGTGGCCGGTTCCAGTCTGGGCTTCTGTCCGCCGCTGATTATTAGCAATGACCAGATTGATGAAATGATGGCAATAGTGGCGGTGGCACTGGATGCCACATTGCAGCATTGCCATAGAGAGAACCTTTTAGCCTGACTATCAAGTTTATTTTATCCCCATCTCTGACTGGAACCTAAGGTTGTTCACAGTTTGCATTGAGATGGGGATAATAATTAACCACTGCAAAATCACATTTCTGCCAACGCAATGCCTACAGCATCTCACCTTGACTGTACATCACCACCGATCCCTGTTCTATAACCTGAAAACTGCGTACCTGTTCCTGTTTTTATTACCGACAGCTCACTAATCTTGCCGGGCTTCGAGAGGAATGAAGCAACACATTTCATAAATAAAAACAGAGGATGTCAATATGGCACTTGCCAACGCAATTAAAAAAAATGCAGTATCACTAGCGGTTAAGCAAAACTCCTATAAGCAGAATGTAGTTGCTGTAAACACTTTGATTACCAGTGTTCTTTCTTCAAGCCTGCCTACCCTTAATCAAAATCCACCGGACTGGAAAGAGTTTCAGTCAGCCTATGAGAAAGCGGATGCTGGTGCATTAACCTGGGTCAACAATGTTATGGCTCGTTTGCTCAATGTGCCCGATGATGTAAAAAGCTATAACTCGACCATCACTCAGCTTTTGGCCAATGCCAAGACCCAGGCCCAGACATTGGAAGCTGACCCGGGTAATAAGACGGCTCTGGATACATTGAATACAGATCTTACCAATGTAAACAGCACCTTTAGTCTGGTGGTCACTTTTATCGCTGGCGCACTTAATGCGATTAAAAGCTTTAAGGATGAGTTGCCTACCATGGCGACGAATCTGCAAACCATTGCTGATGATTCAACCAAAGCCGCCAGTGCAGATCAGGCCCAGATTGACAAGCTTAATCAGGATATTGATAACCTCCATGCGGAGATTAAAAGTCTCACCGCGTCCATTATTGCGCTGGGTATTGCCGACGGTATTGCCCTGACATTGGGCACTGTTGCTACTATTGCAGCGTTCCCGGAAGGTGCGCTGGTATGGTTTGTACTTAGCCCTGTAGTGGCGGTTGCCACTACTTATATCGCGATCGATGGATTGAAAATCAAAGCGGATAATGCAGCTATCAAGGCGGATGAAGCGCAGATTACCGGGCTGACTGCAGATGTATCTACGCTGCATATACTGTCTAAAAACTTCGCTGCTATGTCAGCGCAAACGGTTGAGATCGAGAGCAACCTTCAGGCGATTTTAAATGAGTGGCAGACCCTGGAAATTGATGTCAACACTGCGGTGACAGATATCAAATCAGCGGTTGCTGATACCAGCTCGGCTAATTTTGCCGCTATGGTATCTGAACTGGATGATGCTGTTTCTGAATGGAACGCGGCATATAAACAGGCGGGGGATCTGCACCTTGACCTCAATGTTAATGATGCACAGCTCAGTGTCGGCATGTCATCCGCTGAAGTTCAGGCAGCGACAGCCAAGGGCAAAGCTGTGGACATTATTAGCTACTACAACAATGTGCAGACGCAACGTAGTAAAACGGCAGCATAGAGCAAGATTTTATAAAACAATAAACTCTACGCCGTAACCTATTGGCAGAGCCAAGCAATTGGCTCTGCCATTTTTTTAAATGGCTAAAATTTAGGCCGGGTAGCCGGTGATCGAACGAATGGCTTCATAGGTCGGTTTGAGATGGCGGTACATTTTTTTATACACATCATTGTACAGGGCCTGATAAATGGCCTGATTATCGGGCTGGGGTTCAAAGCGGTCTGCAACATGACTCATCTGTGCCACTGCAGTTGGAAAATCACTATATACCCCGGTGCCCACAGCTGCTGCCATGGCAGCACCAAGTCCAGAGGTCTCATAAGTGTGCGGGCGCTCTACGGTCATGCCAAATATATCGGCGGTAATCTGCATCACCTGATCACTCTGGGAACCGCCACCGGAAATAACCAGACGTTTGAGTGCTGTGCCGCTGCATTTTTCCAAAAGCTCTTTGCCTTCACGCAGTGCATAGGTCAGACCTTCGATCATCGCACGGTAGAGATGAGCTCTGGTGTGGACATCGGTAAAACCGACAATGGCACCTTTGGCCTCCGGGCCTGCATGGTTGGTGCCTCCGCCCCAATAGGGCTGCAAGGTTAGGCCCATTGAACCTGCGGGCACAGCCTCTAACAGCTCATCAAACAGAGTCTCAGGCGCAACACCGGTTTTGTCGGCAATGGTTTGTTCATGCAGACCAAATTCCTGTTTAAACCAACTGACCATCCAGTAGCCGCGCTCAACCATCATCTCTACATTGTAGGAATCTGGCATAACACCGGGGTAGGCTGGGTGATAGGCAATGGCTTCGAGATATTTGTCGCTGGTGATATTTAATGTGGCCATGGTGCCATAGCTGAGGCTGCCGGTTTCTGCATCCAGACAGCCGGTGCCCAGAACTTCACAGGCCTTGTCCGAGCCACTGGCGATCAATGGTAATCCGGCGGGGATCCCTGACTCGTCTGCGGCCGCCTGGCTAATATAACCCAGAGCCTCTCCGGCAGGCTTTAGCTCGGGCAGCATCTCCGGGGTTATACACACTGCGCGCCACTTCCAGTCATTTTTACTGGCCCACCCGAGGGTCTTAAAATCAAATGGGATATAGCCCACCTGACTGGCTACGGCATCTGTGTACTGCCCCGTCAGTCTCAAAGTCTGATAGCCGGACAGCAGCAAAAATTTGTCCACTTGCTGCCAGACTTGTGGCTGTTCTTGGGCTATCCAGTTTGCTTCAGCCTGCTGATGGACCATATCGACAAAGCTTTTAGCTTTTACGAGGGTCATCAAGGCCGATTCAAAGGCGCCGAGTTCAGGTTTTGTCTCAACGGTGCGCTGGTCGAGCCAGCTGATGGCGGGGCGCACTGGTTTATGGTCTGCTCCCATGGCCACCGCGGTTGCGCGCTGAGTAGTGATGGAGACAGCTTTAATTTCTTCCCGGGGAAAGTCGAGCATGGGCCAGAGTTCATTACAGGCCTGGCACAGGGACGACCAGAAATACTCTGCTTCTTGTTCAGCCCAGCCCGGCTGGTCGGCAAAATAGGACTCTATATCCACCTTGCTTTTGGCTACCAATGTACCCTGCTGATCAAAGATCATGGCGCGAATACTCTGAGTGCCGTTATCGATCGCGAGAAAGTATGAGGGTTTAGTCATTGCCGCCACCATTGTTATTATTGCTCGTTATTATTATTTTTTCTGTTTTGTAATTTACTTGGGGGAATAATAAAAATGCTGCCAAATATCCTGATAGCGTTTTAATTCATCTTGCCATTGCGATGTATCCCACCCCAGTTCGGCTCGACAGATACCCTCCAGTAGAGGGAAAATCTCTTTACCACCATTGGTCAGACACATGCCCAGCCTGGTGCGCCGCAGCAGCAAATCATCCAGATGCTGAACAGATTCATGGCGCGCGGCCCAGCGGCATTCGGCGAGACAGAATTCTGTATCTCCTATTGGCTGGCGCTCGGTTTCACTGGCATCGGCCAAAAGAGTTTGTGCGGCATTACCATAGCGACCCAGCAGGCGCTGACCCCATTGGGGGTTATCCGGGCTTAAAGACTCAGCATTGACATGTGGCGCTGTAAAAACGCGGTCATCGGCAAATGCTTTAGCTGGCGGCAGTTTGCTCTGTGCTGCTTCCAGGGCATCCAGGGCAATCAGTCTAAAGGTTGTCAGCTTGCCGCCACTGACAGTAATCAGACCATTGTCGGACCAGGTGGCATGGTCGCGGCGCTCCTTTGAGGGATCTTTGGTATCTTCGGAACCGATAACCGGGCGCACTCCGGCCCAGGTCGAAATAATATCTTTGTTGGAGATCGGGGCCCGGGGAAACACTGTATTGTATGCCTCTAACAGATACCGAGTTTCTGACTCAGAGATACTAGCTTCAATATCCAGATCCTCGTCATGGTCCAGATCTGTGGTGCCTATAACTGTGGTCCCCTCCCAGGGGTAGACATAGACGCCGCGCTTATCCTGGGGGTGTAATGTGGTTAGCACATCAACCAGCGGGCAGAGATGCCTGGGAATAATAAGATGGCTGCCGCGCAGGGGGCGCACACGGGTTTCCGGGTTTAACTGATTGCGCAGCCGGTCTGCCCAGGCGCCTGTGGCATTGATCACCACCGGCGCGCGCAAGTCTATGCTCTCGCCCTGGCCGCTATCCATGGTCACACCAGCCACCATGTTATCTTCAATTAACAGCTTGCTGACTTTGCAGTAATTAAGTGCCTGTCCACCTTCGGCAATGCTCTCCTGCAGTACCCGCAGTACCAGCCTGGAATCATCGACCATGGCGTCAGTGTAATAGCAGGCACCTTTAAGGTTGCTGGTATCCACTCCGGGAAAACGGGTTTCAAGCGCACTGTTATTGCAGTAACGATGATCGCGAATGCGGGCCAGAAAGTCATAGATGCTGAGAATAACGGTCAGGGCGAAACGGCCGGGAAAATTACCTTTGCCCAGTGCAAAATAAAAGGCAATGCGGTCTACTAACCCTGGCGCTTCCTCCAACAGTCGCTCGCGCTCTTGCAGGGAATGTTTGGTCAGTTTGATATCACCTGCAGCCAGATAGCGCAGCCCGCCATGGACCATTTTCGATGAGCGGCTTGAGGTGCCCCAGGAAAAGTCCTGTTGTTCAATTAACAGAGCCCGATAGCCACGACGCACGGCCTCGCGCAGTACACCGGCACCGGTAATGCCGCCGCCAACAATAATAATATCCCATTGCAGGGATTTTCCCTCACGCATTTCTGCCAGCAAGATGTCGCGCGGAGTAGTCTTATCCATTGGGTTACTCTGTATCAGGTAAAAGTTTGCCAGGGTTCATCTGCCCCCTTGGGTCGAAAAGCTCACACAGGTTGCTGATCGCCGCTATACCCAGCTCACCTTTTTCTGCTGGTAGATACTGGCGATGATCTGCACCCACCCCATGCTGGTGGCTGATGGTGCCGCCACAGGCAACGATCTGTTGCGCACCTGCTGCCTTAAGTTTATGCCAGCGCTGCAGAGCCTGCTCGTAGCTGTCACCAAAGCGATAGACATAGGTTGTATAGATGCTGGAACCCTGACCATAGACATGGCTGAGGTGGGTGTAGGCATGTACCTGCTCTCCCTCATCGGTCAAGCCTGTGCGAATGGCCTGCTCAATCTTCTCCATTGATTCTGTGACCCGAGACCAGTCAACTGCAGTCTCCATGGTATCCACTGCGTAGCCCGCAGAGCCCAATGGGTCGCGCACATAGGGCGCGCGAAAACGACCATGGGCCCAGTTATCGCCCAGACCAGACTGATCGGCCACAGCACCATGGCTGGCACAGATGTCTAGGGCAGCGGTGCGGTTAAAGTCACATTGTTTTTGGCTGCCAGTCACTGCAAGGGTCATCATCACTTTGCCTGAACCTATGCCTTGTTCCGCCAGTGATGCCTCCAGTGCTGCCACCCCTGCGGTATTCTCACCGGCACCCATATGCAGCAGGCTAATGGTTTCCAGTGGGTTGCTCAGGCGCACCATGGACAGGGCAACACGCTGCTGCACCAGTTCGCGGGCCGCTGTTAATCCGGCGTCCCAGGATGGGAAAAATGCTACTTGAAACTGCTCCGCCTGGGGCACTGGAGTTACGCGCACGACAACCTCAGTAATAATCCCCATGCGGCCCTCGGAGCCGAGCACCATTTCGCGGATATCTGGCCCCGCAGAGGATGCTGGAATTGTTGGAATATCCATAGTGCCCTTAAGGGTTTCCATGCTGCCACCGGCAAACAATGCTTCGATACGGCCATAGTGCAATGACTGCTGGCCACTGGATCTGCTGGCAACCCAGCCACCTAAAGTTGATAGCTCCCAGGATTGGGGGAAATGCCCGAGAGTAAAGCCTTCAGCTTTGAGCTGGGCTTCGATTTCCGGACCAGGAGTTCCGGCCTCAAACCTGGCCAGCTGACTTTCCCGATCCAGGGATATTAGTTTATTCATTTTCGCCATGCTGATGGTCAGTACCGGGCGATCGCTGGCAATGGGGTTGATATGACCCACCACAGAGGTACCACCACCATAGGGAATAACATCGATATTATTTCCTGCGGCATACTGCAGTAACTCGCGCACCTGCTCAGATGATTCCGGCAGGGCAACGCCATCTGGGAAGGTATCCACATCGCCACTGTGCATGGCCAGCCAATCGGGCAGACTCTGACCGCGGGCATGACGCACGCGGGTCTCTGCATCCCGACTGATCAGTGGCTGTGCCGCCAACCGCGAGGCGGGTACTTTGGCCATAACCTCTGCGAGAGTTGCTTCAGGCAGTGAAATAGAGGGCCCGACGAGCGCACCCAGAAGCATTTTCAAACCACTGTTGAGCTCCATGCTTAGATCACTATTTTCATTCCCCCAGCCATTCCAAAGCCGCATATGTTTCACCTGTCTCAATGTTTTAATTATTTGCAGTTACAGCTAACAGATCTGCTATCCTCTGTTTAAAGTAGCGCTTAAAATGCAAGCGTAACATGATAAAGCATATAATAAAGGCACAGAGAAACTGGTCACTGTCGGACCGCGACAATGGAGTCACTATTTCGGCCAGCCACAGGAAAGTCTAGTTAATGATGATAGATATTACCGATACTAATTTGGCCTCCGTTCCAGCGATTAATCCCTATCTTAAATCGGCACAGTCCTGCGCAATAGACTATCTGCCGTTACTGCAAAGCGCAGGTATCGATCCCTCGGTACTGGAGGACAATAACCAGCGAATCTCTGTTGCCGCCATGGAAAAGTTACTATTGCTGCTGATTGATGCCAGTGGCGATCAATGCTTTGGTCTGCATTCATCAAGGTTTATTGAACCCGCATCCTATTCCGTGCTGGGTTATATCTCGATGAATTGCTCGTCCTTGCGGGATATTCAGGCCAAAATTCCAATTTATGAAAAAATTGTCGGTGATATGGGTGTCACCAGTGTTGAGATAGCCAATGGCTTTGCTCTGCAGCGCTGGGAGTGCAAATTTACTGACCCCATTGCTGTGCGCAATGAGGTCGAGCATGTACTGGGTTCCTGGGTAACCTATGCGCGTAATTTCCTCAATTTCCAGCCCCATGATGCGGTCTGGTTTGAGCACTCGGCACCACAGGATCCAGCACTATTAGCCAGCTATGCTGAGATATTTGCCTGCGATGTGTTATTTGATCAGCCTGCCAGTGGCTTGCGCATCCGCGAGGATACATTGGATCTGCCTCTACCCCAGGCCAATGAAAAGCTGCTGGAAATGCTGCTTGAACATGCCACTCAGCTATTGGCGGAGATTACCCATAATCAGCGGGTCACGGATCAGGTAAAAAATTTACTGCGCCTGATGCTCGGGACCCAGACACCCTCCAGTGCCATGATTGCTGAAAAGCTCGGCATCAGCAGTCGCACATTGCAGCGTAAGCTAGGGGAAGAGGGCACCCAGTACAAAGATGTGCTCAATGACCTGCGTCTGGAGCTGGCTCTGTACTTCCTGAAAAATACAGACCTCAGCCTTGAGGCTATTGCCCATGAGTTGGGTTACAGCGAAGGGCGCTCGTTCTATCGCAGCTTTAAGCAATGGACCGGGCGCACTGCTGGTTCCTACCGCACTAATGGGGCTACTTAATCAGCCCCTGTGCCTGCGCCCATTGTTTCGATTGCTGCATACCATCTTCAAATGATACCTCTGGCTTCCAGCCCAGCACTCGCTCAGCTTTGGCTATGCTGAACCAGCTTTTGGTGCACAGCTGGACTATGGTTGCGGTAGAGGCTTCATTCACGCCGCCAGTCATCTGTGCCAGTTTGGTGGCCGCAGAGGCAGCAAACATTGCCAGCCCGGTGGACACTTTGAGTGGGCCGCGCTTGTTCATCCATTGGTAATGATGACTAAAAAATTCTGCGGTGGTCATATAACCCTCGCAAGATAGATTAAAAATCTCACCCGCAGCTTCTTTAGTGGACACGGCCAGAGCGATGCCACGAATCAGATCACTGATAAAGATTGGGCGGAAAAAGCCCTGGCCCTTGGCTGGCAACATAAATTGACCTTTGTTGATAGCCTCAATAGGCAGAATTACCCAGGGCCGGCTGCCGGGACCATAGACATCGCCGGGGCGGATAATAACCAGTTCCATCGGGCTGTTTGCTGTGGCGGCCAACACTGCATGCTCGGAGGCCAGTTTGGTCAGCACATAGCTGCCGCCATCTGCATGCACAGGTTGCTCTTCATCAAGCTCACCCTCGGCGCTGTTGCCATAGGCGACAATGGAGGATATTTGCACAAAGCGGCGCACTTTATGTTTCTCTGCGGCGGCAATCAGATTGCGGGTGGCCAGTACATTGACTCGCCACATATCGGCATCGGCAATAGAGTTAGAAACCAGTGCCGCTGTATGCACCACCACGTCACAGTCCTGCAATAGCTGACTGATGGTTTCTGGCTGACCAATATCA
The DNA here is from genome assembly GCA_018664075.1 of Porticoccaceae bacterium. GTDB lineage: Bacteria > Pseudomonadota > Gammaproteobacteria > Pseudomonadales > Porticoccaceae > HTCC2207. Next base: position 19,172 of record JABJOY010000093.1, read on the forward strand.
CCCTGAAAAATATCCTCGCCATTACCGCTGAGATCCACACCAACCACCGGGATTCCCTGGGCTTGATAATGGGTCATTAACTTATTGCCAATAAATCCATTGGCGCCGGTAATTAATACTTTTTTGAGTTTGCGCTGGGCCATATCAACCTCTTATTTGTGGGTACTGCCGCATATTTTTGCGGTAAAAACTACCTGCGATTCGGGCCAGTGTCATTTTCGAAAACAGGCGAGTCATCCAGGCAGTCATACGATTTGAAAAGCCTGGGATCAGAGTAGGCTTGCCCGCCAGGCAAGCATTAATGCCCTGTCTGGCAACTTCCTCGGCAGATTGCATCAGGCCATCTGGGATCATTAATTTGCCCCCTTGATCCGGGTTGTCCATCATCTTGGTCGCTGTATATCCCGGGCACAGAGCAGTGACTACAACGCCAGTGCCAGCTGCCTTCAGTTCATTGTGCAGTGCCTGAGTAAAGGACAGCACATAGGCTTTGGTGGCGGCATAGACATTTTGGCTGGGGATGGGGGTCCAGGCGGCCAATGAGGCCAGGTTGAGAATATGGCCGCCACCTCTGCCCGCCATATCATTGGCAAACAGGTGGGTGAGAGAGGTCAGTGCCAGCATATTGACCCTGATCATATTTTCTTGGGCACCCAGATCTAGCTCGGTAAAGAGACCATTGTGCAGTAAACCGGCATTGTTAATTAACAAATCTACCTGCAGATTTTTCTTTTGTGTCGCCTGAAATAACTTTTGCGCCGCCTGGGGTTTGGACAGGTCGGCGCTGATAACGGTGCATGTAATTCCTTTTGCCGCGGTCAGGTTTTTGCCAATGTCATCAAGCTTGTCTTTGCGTCGTGCGACTAGAATCAGGTCATAGCCGCGGTCGGCGAGAATGCGACAAAATTGCAGGCCTATGCCATCGGAAGCGCCGGTTACTAATGCTGTACTCATGATGTTCCCCTGTTTTATTTTTTATAGTCTACAAAAATTGGTGACGACCAGGCCCGCTGGTTGTGGGGCTGCTGGCAGTCGTCATCAATGCTGGTACGGAAGTCGCCGTAACACATATCCGTGGTCTCGGCCTGGCCATTTTTATCAAAGCTGGCGCGCAGATTGCCGCCATTAATGGTGGCGATGGGTTCTTCCAGGGCCCTGACATAGTAGAGTGCATCGCGACCTTCAGTGACAAAGTCTGGGTCTTCAAATTCGACGGTGCAGCCCTCTGGCGAAGGCTCGCAGTCAAACTGTTTCCAGGTATCTTCAATTAATGGTGCTATAGCTTCACCGGCGACAGCCTGGGGTCTAATTTTGATTATCTCTATGCTGGTAATCTCATAGCGCTCTTCGGAGGGGTTGTAGCATTCGCCCTGAGCCATTTTTTGCAGGTGATTTTTTTCCAATGCGTCGACCACATAGTCCGGACAGCCGGGTAGTTGTTTAAATGAGCCCAGTGCTTTGGCGCGAAAGCGCGGTGTAGTATCCATAGCGACCGCACTACCCATGGGAGATGAACCTTCAGCTTGCAGCAGATCAAACCACAGCAGCATTCGGTGGCCGCTGGTGCCGTAAACTTCCCGACGTTTCATAGCGTCCCAGATGGCATCTCGATCGCGCCCGGCAGAATGCACTGCGGCAAGGCCGCCAACAGTGAGGAATGAGGTTGTGCGCTCAAATTCTGAGGCGAACAGCTTGGCGGCAACTGGATCGATCTGGTCGGCGCGCAATGATGTAGATGCATATTCGCTGACCACAGCACCAGTGGAGAAAACCGATTCCCAGAAGCTGTCCCGCACGCCGGTAGAGTCTGAGGTGTTTAAACGCTGCTGCTGTTTAAACCCATGTCCGGCACGGGCGGAATGGGTGTCTGTAGAGCCAATAAAGCCCCAGCGATTGCGCAGTGGATTATCCTCGTCCGCCAAATTCTGCAGAGCCAAACCATATTGCACAGACTTTTGTGGACGGTAATTAAAGGCGGGCAAAAACATATCCCGTGCCTGACCGGCATCCAGCCATTCTTCCGCCTTGCTGCCGGGCACAGTCATAAAGCCCTGAATGCCGTCTACCTGAACAAAATTGTGCCGCGCCTCTACAGCACGCTGATTGCAGTCTTCTTCAGAATTGTTTTCTGCCAGACAGCGATCGCGGATAATCTCGCCAGCCTGCCAGCAGCTTGGTAGATAGTTGGGCTGCGGTTCTGGACAGACCCATTCGCCAGCTTCATTGCGCACTCGCACGGCAAAATCCTGAAACTGCTCTGAGTTACCATGGCCAGAGTAAACTTCAATCAAGCGCGTCTTGCTTGGGTCAGTATTGTCGGCAGTTAACTGATGAGCCCAGCTGGAGTTTGGCGGGCTGTAAAACCCCCAACTGGTGCCGTGGGGAACGACCATATTATCAAAGCCCCATTCGTCGAGTTTGCCAAATAGCTCACCAGGATTGGCGGCAGTTTCATAACATTCCAATGGTAGATCCGGGCTTGCTGTATCCGGGTCACAGGCTGGGATAGCCGCCATTTGCATGACCCAGTCATTGTAGGAGGTATAATAATTTTTATGGCGGGGATCCAACAGGCCAAGGAGTGCAGACTGCTTTGCTGACCCGGAGCGCGCCGCGACTGTGGCTACACCTACGCCTATGGAAGCGATGGGTCGAGCTGGCAGCAGGTCCGGATTATCATCTTTAAACAACACATTGTGATGGCCATAATGGGACTCGGCAGTGGCACCCACCTGAGTCCATTCCCAACCCACAAATGCCACCAGATCCGGATTCTGTGGATCTCCCGCAAGGCGGTTACACTGCCGTACCGAGTCGATGCCATCGCGCCATTGGCGCGGGGTAAAGCTCTCGGCGTGATCGGTCAAAAAGTAAAAATCCAGCTGGGAAATAAAGCGCGCATAGTCACAGGCATAGGCGGGAGGATAGGCTCCAGACGCGCCGTGCATCATGGGCAGGCTATACATAAAGGCGTCAGCGGAATTGGTAGTGTGCACATGGGTGTCACCAAACAATATCTGCTTGTCTGCGGGCTGGGCAGAATTATTATTCACAGCTCGCTGTTCGATAACAGCCTCCGGCAGTCTCCCCTCGGTAACCTGGCCAAAGTCCAGGGGCGTCTCAGACCAGGCTTTTTCATCATCGACAAAATAGCCGGGAAGCAGCCGGTAAGTGAAATCTGGTGCCGAGCCGGAGAAGAAAACTGCGCCCAGTAATACCAGCGCCAGTACTGCGATCATTGTCCGTTGCAACATTGTGATGCCCTCATTTTTTTATTGTCTTGTTAGATAACTCTGTGCCCATTATTTACGCCATATAGCTGCGCGCAATAAACCAGTACAGCCCCAGACCGCAGAGCAATGCCGAGCTAATATCCCGCGCTGAGTCTGGTATGGAAACTACCGTTTTTAATGTCTTAAATACTATGAAAACAGCGGCCAAAATCATTAACTGGCCAAGCTCTACGCCTATATTAAAGCCCAGTAGTGCTGGCCATAGTTGATCATTGGGCAGCCCAA
>JABJOY010000094.1 GCA_018664075.1 Porticoccaceae bacterium
GAGCTGGTGGAGCATGGCATCCGGGTTAATGCATTGGCGCCGGGCTTTTTGCATACGGATCTGGTGGCTGACTATTATGAGACAGAGCAAGGCAAAGCTGATCTGGCTAATCTACCACTGGGGCGAGCAGGGCAGTTATCTGAACTGGATGGTACGATTTTGCTGTTAGCCAGTAATGCTGCAAGTTATATGGCGGGCACTGTGGTCACCGCAGATGCGGCCCATTCTGTGAGGCTAGGGTAGAACTTGTTGGAGGCTGGAATGAGCACTGAAACATTACCTGAGCATGTTCCAGAGCACCTGGTTCGAGACTTTAATATGTACGCCCCGCCGGGCATTGAGAAAGACTTCCACGAAGCCTGGGCCAGATTATTGCAAGAGGACGATTCCTGCCCTCTGGTGTGGACCCAGCAAAATGAAGGCCATTGGCTGCCTACAAGATCATCTATTATTGAAGAGATACTGACCGACTACAGCAGATTTTCCAGCCGCAGTATAATTCTTCCCAAGAGCCATAGTGCAGACCATGGTTTGCTGCCAACCACCATAGATCCCCCAGAGCACCATTTTTATCGCAAAACCCTAAACCACAGCATGGCACCGGCGGCGATTAATGCTATGGGTGAGGATATCCGCGCAATTGTCACTAGCCTGATCGATGGTTTTGCCGACAGAGGTGAGTGTAATTTCACCCAGGATTTTGCCGATATTCTGCCGATCCGTGTATTTCTGTCGATGATGGATCTGCCAGAAAAGGATATACCCCAGACCAAGTACTGGACTGACCAGCTGATTAGACCAGACGGCACCATTACCTTTGCCGAGGCACTGCAAAACCTCAAGGATTATATTGCTCCCTACGTGGACCAGCGGATGGGTGCAGATGGCACAGATATGCTGAGTCGTATGATTAATACGGAAACCAACGGCCGCCGTTTGACCAGAGAAGAGGCCATTAAATTGTCTATTCAGGTGTTTATTGCCGGTGTCGACACTGTGGTCAATCTACTCGGTTTTGTGTTTCTGTTTTTGGCCCGCAATAAGCCGCACCGCCAGCAAATTATTACCGGGCAAATCAGTGTCAGCGATGCGGTTGAGGAGATCTTGCGACGCTTCCCGCTGGTCACTGTGGCCAGAGAAGTTACCGAAGATATGGAGTTTCATGGCGTACAGTTAAAGGCGGGGGATATGGTTGCCGCACCAACCCCATTAGCTGGTATGGATAATACTTTTACTCCCAATGCCGTGGCTGTGGAGTTTGGTCGCAAGCAGGGTAATAGTCTCACCTTTGGCCGCGGTGCCCATACCTGTCCCGGCAAAAATCTGGCCCGGGTTGAGCTGCGCATCGCCATTGAAGAATGGTTGCGGCGCATACCGGATTTTGATGTAAATGAGGATGCAGAGGTTAGCTTCAGCAGCGGTATTGTCGGTGTAGTAAATCAATTAAACCTGCGCTGGTAACTTTGCGCTAGCAATCACCACGCCGTACCAGCCCCTATAACAATCAGCGCGTCTATAACAATCAACACGTCATACCAGCCCCTATAACAATCAACACGTCATACCAGCGCAGGCTGGTATCTCTCTGCACCCCAGCCCCCACCAGCCAGCCCTCTGTTCTAGAAAGTTACTCTGCAGCAGCCCGAGCCTTGGCCATGGCATCAGCGGTGGCTTTATCCATAGGCTCAATCGCCCATTGAATACCTCGTCGCAACAGCTCATAAAACACGGGTAGTTCCCAGGAGCCGCGATCTATAGTTGGCCAGTAGTCGAGCAATGGCTGCATATCATGATGATGACGACAGTGGCCCAGCGTCAGATACAGCACCTCACCTTCACCCACTTTATGGGTATAAAACACTGGATGACGGGCATGTTCCCATTCATCTTCTTCAAAGCCCTCTGCTTTGCCGCCGTACTCTGTATCTAGAATCACATGCAGGTCGCCATAGGTTTTCATCAGATACAGCTCGTCATCAGATTCAAAGGGTTCTATACCCTTGGCCAGGGGGTGGTCTGGGTCGGCGACAGAGACGGTATAGGGAGCAATGGGCGGGTGCGAGCGAAACATGGAGCCCAGGGTTTCGACAAATAATGGCGCCCAGTCGGGGGTGCCATAGAGCCCGCTGGACATCAGCCGGATAATCGAATTAGTGCCATGCAATGCATACCAGCGGCCACCTGTCTCAACCCAGGCTTTAAGCGCCTCTTGAGCCTTTAATGAAGGCACCACATTACAGGTGTAGCTAACAATAAAATCGGCTTCCTTGAGGGCCTCGAGGTTTTCGTAGTCCTCAAATACTCGCACCCGGAAGCGCTCGTCTTCTGCCAGTAGCTTAAGCAGCTCCAGCCGGGCATGGTCAATATCGTGCCACACGCCTCCGGCAATCAGTAGGCAGTTGATGCGACCTGCACGGTTGTCATGAATACTCATTGGGCACCTTTGTGGTTATTATTTTTAATCAATTAAAGGGTTGGCTTGGGCGCTGTGGGGTCATTGGCCAGATACCATTCCACCCATTTATGGAACAGCTGGTTGCCGGCTTCGTTGCGGCCAAAGGTCACATTGGCGTGGGCGTTGGCTTCCAGGCCTTTCTGAATCGACAAGCCTACCTGGTAGTCTTCGACATCCACCACCTCCTGGAAGAAGTCCATCATGCCCTGCAGTTCGGTATCTTCTGTATCCGGTTTGGTGGGGTGAATAAAGTTGATATAGGTGGTGTTCTGGTTGGGCAGTGGGCCGGGAATAATCTGGCTGACTAGAGTAATCTCCGGTGCCACAAACAATGAGATATTAGGAAACAGCGTGCGAATCCAGTCGTAGCCATTGTTTTCGTGCCTGTGATAATCCTCTGGAGCTACATCGGCAAGGTTTTCTTTAATCGCCAGATGAGGGAAGCAGATCAATGTATGGGGCCCGTAGGCATCAAACTGCATGATATTGGAATAGGTGCGCTGGGCAATGGTTTCTGGGTGGGCAGCGGCAAAATGGTAGCCTTCCAGATAGCCGTCATAGGCGACTTTCCAGTTGGCGCCATCGATCTTGCGCTGGCCACAGAAATGCCAGTTCTCTAGGCCTAGACGGCCGATATCCTCCATCACGCCCCCCAGGAAGTCATCGAAATCAACCTCGTTTTCACCGGGCTCGAGTACGGTAAAGATCATGCCGCCTCGCTCGTAGACGGGAAGCTGGGTAAGGCCGTTGGTCTGTTTGTCGAAATCACCAAACTTTTCATGGTCTGCAACACCGCGCAGTACACCGTCATTGCTATACATCCAGCCATGGTAGGGGCAGGTAAAGCGCGACCTGTTACCGCAGGGCTCGGTGGCAACCGTCATGGCTCGATGAGAGCAGACATTGAGCATAACCCGGGCGGTACCGTCTTTGAGGCGGGTGATCAGCAGAGGTTTGTCCAGAAATTGAAAGGTTTTGTAGTCGCCCGGGTTAGGCAGTTCCTGAGTCAGGGCTACAAATACAGGCACCTTTTTAAAGATCAGATCCATTTCCTGCTGCCAGATATCGGCATCGGTATAGTTTTTTGATGGAACAGATAAGGTGCTTTCGGCTTGGTCTGTGGTGCCGTTGTCTACATCATCAATAATGCGGGCAATAATGCGGTTGTAGTTCTCTGCAATAGTCATGCTGTGTATTCCTCGACTGTTTCAGGTTTTAGCTTTCGGGCAGTACCAGCGGGCCAGCGGCTGATACATCATATTTAACAACATC
>JABJOY010000095.1 GCA_018664075.1 Porticoccaceae bacterium
AATGTGCTGATCGTGGCGCCGGATAATGGCTGGGGCAACAGGGCCGCAGTGTTTTTTAATCAGTACTGGAACAATAAGGGCGGGACTGTATTAAGTCAGGTGATCTATCCCTCGGCGACCAGAGATTTTACCCCGCTGCTCAAACCGCCACTGCAAATTGATCTCAGTGAAGAGCGCGGTCGCCAGCTTAAACGCTTTATTAACAGCCGTATTCAAACCAGCGCTCGTCGGCGACAGGATATTGATCTGGTGGTAGTGCTGGGCTATCCAATGGTGGCGCGACAGATTAAACCGGCCCTAGATTTTCTCTATGCTTCGGATGTGCCTGTAGTGGCCACATCGCATATTTATAATGGCACTGCGCAAGCAAGTCTGGACAGAGACCTGTCCAGTGTCGAATTTAGTGCCATGCCCTGGACGTTGCCGGGACAGTTGGCCAAACCTCTACAGCCAGACCAGAGACTGCACACTGCCTACAGACATCTGTATGCGGTTGGCTACGATGCTTTTTTATTACACAGAAATCTCAAGGCCCTTGAGTCTGAGACTGCTCTGCCGCTGTTTGGCGCGACCGGTCTGCTCAGCCTGTCCAATGGGGTTATTGAACGGCAGCAAAAATGGGCGACTTTTCAGCGCGGCAAGGTGATCGCAATTCAACCCTAGAGGCAGGGAATGGTACAGTTCAGGGACAGAGCTAAAGACATTAGCAATAGTCCGGTATTAACCGGGCCAGAGGCGGAAGAGTTGGCCTGCCAGTATCTGCAAGATAGGGGGCTGAGGCTGCTAAAACGGAATTTTCGCACCAAGCGAGGGGAAATTGATTTGATAATGCAGGATAAATCCTGTGTTGTTTTTGTCGAAGTGAGGTTCCGCCGTTCCAGCCGCTACGGCAGTGCGGAGGAATCCATCAGCTCGAGCAAATGCCGGCGACTCAATGCCGCTGCTCTGGCTTTTTTGCAGCAGTCAGCTCAGGGGGGAAATGCCCAGGCCAGGTTTGATGCTGTAGCTATAAGTCCTGACAGCCGTCAGCCCGGTAACTTTGCTATCAACTGGCTGCAAAATATTTTAACCTAGCGTCCCATCAGAAGTAGACAGAGCCATTATGGACCAAAAGATTTTTAACCATTTTCAGCAACTTATCGAAACCACCATGGTGGTGGGCGATCGTTTTGCTGAGCCCATGGCCGCAGCAGCAGAAAAAATAAGTGCTGCATTGCTGGCAGGCAACAGTGTTTTTAGCTGTGGGGACAAATCAGCTGTACTGTTAGCGCAGCTATTTACCGATTATTTGACCCAGGGCTTTGAAATAGAGCGCCCGGGTTTTCCGGCGCTTAATATTAATCGGCTGGTGGACAATAGCTTTGGCGCTGAACGCTATGCCCATTGCTTGCAGACCCAGGCTCAGAGCGGCGATATTGTCTTGATAATCAGCGCTGGAGATAACAGCCTGGCGCTGATCAGCACAGTTGAGGCAGCCATTGATAAGGGCATGAGCGTTATTTTACTCTCTGCTAACAACGACGATTTACTATCTGCCACAGTGGGCTACAATGATATCGAAATCGGTACCGCAGAGTTTTCTGGGCAACTGACTGGCGCAGCACAGTTTCAAATTACCCAGTGCCTCTGTGCACTGGTCGACCACAGAATTTTTGGAGGAGAATAAATGCGACAGGTAATTTTGGTTTTAACAGGGATTTTATTGCTTACAGGCTGCACAACAGTGGTAGATAGTGTCACCAGCGAGCCCATAAAAACAGATCCAGCCGACACCAGTGCTGGCACTTATTACAATGATAGAAAAATGGCGACCTTTATTGGGGTTAATATCAAAAAGGCCCATCCAGATCTCGATGCTTCACACGTAAATGTCAGTGTCGCCAAGGCAGTGGTTCTGCTGACTGGGGAAGTGCCGAGCAAAGAAATGAAAGTACTGGCTGGTGATACCGCAAGGGACTTTACCGGCGTTCGCCAGGTTCATAATGAGTTGCAAGTGCGCGGCAAGACCTCTCTGGTCTCTCGTGCCAATGATTCTATGCTCACCGCCAAAATTAAAGCCAAGCTGGCTTTTGAAGAGCAGGTCAAGGCCTTGAAGATTGATGTGATCACTGAAGACAGTGTGGTCTATCTGATGGGCACGATTGACCGGGCCAGCGGTGACCTGGCTTCCGATATCGCCAGTGCCAGCAGCGGTGTGCGCAAAGTGGTCAAGGTATTCGAATATATCGACTAATAAGACGATAAGCCGCTAAATATAAAAAAGCCCTGTTCTGAACAGGGCTTTTTTATTGCCTCGGCGGGCTGCTGGTTAAACCAGCTCAATAGCCATGGCTGTGGCCTCACCGCCACCAATACACAGGCTAGCAACGCCTTTTTTGCCACCGCGCTGTTGCAGAGCATGGATCAGGGTAACAATAATCCTTGCGCCGCTGGCACCTATGGGATGACCCAGGGCACAGGCACCACCATTCACATTAAGTTTGTCGTGGGGCATACCAATCTCTTTTAACGCTGCCATAGCGACCACCGCAAAAGCTTCATTCACTTCCCACAGATCAACATCATCCACGGACCAACCCACTCTGGCCAATGTCTTATTGATCGCACTCACAGGTGCAGTGGTAAACCACTCCGGCTCCTGGGCAGTCTGGTCGTAGCCATGAATCAACGCAATCGGCTTGAGGCCCTGAGCTTTGGCTTCGTCTGCCATCATCAGGGTCAGCGCTGCTGCACCATCGGAGATAGAGCTGGCATTGGCTGCAGTCACTGTGCCGTCTTTGGCAAAGGCGGGACGCAACTGGGGAATCTTGTCTGGACGGGCATTGCCAGGTTGCTCATCGACACTGACAATAGTTTCACCCTTGCGGGATGCTATGGTTACCGGAGCAATTTCATTGTCAAACAGCCCCTGATCTATGGCCGCATTAGCCCGGCGCAATGACTCTATGGCATAGGCGTCCTGGTCTTCGCGGCTAAAGTTATATTTGTTGGCACAGCTCTCGGCAAAGTTACCCATGGCAACAGCCTGGTAGGCGTCCTGCAGGCCGTCATACTGCATATGGTCGAGCATTTCGGCACTGCCAAAGCGATAGCCCTGACGACCCTGGGGGATTAGGTAAGGGGCGCGGCTCATGCTTTCCATACCACCGGCAACAACAGCCTTTGACTGACCAGCGCGCAGAGCATTGCCGGCCATCATTACCGACATCATTCCCGAGCCACAGACTTTATTAATGGTGGTGCAGGTTGTGGACTTGTCCATACCTGCTCCCAGCGCAGCCTGTCGCGCTGGCGCCTGGCCAACAGCAGCAGTCAGCACCGAACCCATAATAACTTCGTTAAATTGCGCCTGATCAAGGCCTGAGCGCTCTATGGCAGCACTGATTGCAACAGCACCAAGCTGGGGAGATGAGACTGAGGAAAGGCTGCCCATCATGCCTCCCATTGGAGTGCGTGCAGCGGAGAGAATAGCTATAGGTCCAGACATAGAGGGATCCTCATTTAAGTGGTCAATAAAAGATTATTTAACCACCCGCAGAGACGGCTTTGATTTGCCAGCCGGTGGTTTTTTGGGCGGTTTTTTGGAAGGTTTTTCGGCATCGGTCAACACCATCTTTGGCCCTTTGGGAGGCTCTGGAGGCGTCTCGTCAGGGTCTTCTGGTTCAAACACCATACCCTGACCATTTTCTTGGGTATAGATGCCCATCACTGCACCCACCGGGAGGTGAATATCAATGGGCATGCCGCTAAAACGTGTTGAGAGTTGCAGATATTCATTGTTCATTTCAAAACTGCTAACCGCACGGGGCGCAATATTGAGCACAATCTGACCATCGGTGACAAAATCCTGAGGCACTTCAACCCCAGGATAATGTGCATTGACAACAATATAAGGGGTGCAATCGTTATCCACTATCCAGTCAAAGAAAGCTCTGAGCAGGTAGGGTCGATTGGACCTCATCTTCATATCTGTCAACTAAGCGCGAATTTCGCGTTCAAGATCGGTCAGGCTCTCCTGGAATGATGGACGCTCAAACAGGCGATCCATGTATTCCAGCAGAGGCTTAACCTGACGGTTGTTTGGCAGCTTGATACCCAGCTGGGGCAAGCGCCACAGCATTGGCGCCAGACAGCAATCAACCAATGTAAACTCTTCACTCATAAAATAGGGCATTTCAGTGAAGATACTGGAGATAGTTACAAGTGATTCGTGGAATTCTTTGCGCGCGGCTTCGGCTTTCTTGGTATCCGGGCTGGCGACAATAGTATCGATCAGCTTGCACCAATCGCGCTCGATGCGATAAATCCACAAGCGGCTCTGGGCTCTCGCTACAGGATATACAGGCAGCAGTGGCGGATGGGGGAAACGCTCATCGAGATATTCCATGACCACCTTGGATTCATAGAGCGCCAGATCGCGATCTACCAATGTAGGCAGTGTGCCGTAGGGGTTGGCTTCAAGAATTTCTTCAGTAACCGCGTTGGCTTCGATATCTTCAATATCAACGGTAACGCCCTTTTCAGCAAGTACAATACGCACCCGGTGACTGTACTGGCAGGTAGGATCAGAAAATAACGTCATCGATGATCGTCGCACAACAACCTCACAATTTTTATTAGTTAGAGGGGCAGAATATTTCTACCCCAAATTGGTCATCCTTCAAATTTGGCCAAGTTCGGCCAACGAAAACTTAGTGGATGCCTTTCCAGTACTCGCGATTCAACAGAACCGTTGGTACCAGTAATAGTAGCAGAAACAAAATAACCAGCTTGCCGATATGCTTGCGTTGCTCGGCCATGGGCTCAGCTACGTAGGTCAAAAAGTTAACCAAATCATAGACTGCAACATCGAACTCTTCTGCAGTCATGGTACCGGTTTTGACAATATTATAGTTACCACAGGGGTTATCCAGAATATCTTCGCCGGTCATAAGATCGCGCTTGATACCGCCATTGGCTGCCAACACTGGTCCCGGGGCACATTCTGCCAAGCCCTGGAGATCTAAAAGTGCATGGGGCATGCCCACATCCTTGAATACCTTGTTGTTAACGCCCAATGGACGGCTGGGGTCAGCATAGAAATTGCGCAGGTAGGTATAAACCCATTCAGGCTTGCGGGCGCGAGCCACTAGGGTAAGGTCTGGAGGAGTAGCTCCAAACCAGTTCTTGGCCTTGTCGGCAGGCATGGCAATATCCATCAACTCACCAATCTTCTGACCAGTAAATACCATATTGTCCAGCATCAGTTGATTGGGGATACCTATATCATTGGCCACGCGCTCCCAGCGCGAGTATTTAAACGAATGACAACCCATGCAGTAGTTCACTGCCAGCATGGCACCATTCTGCAATGAGGCATCATTGGTCAACTGTGCTTCAAAGGGATCACATTCGATGGCGCCACAGGCATTGCCCGACTCTGCGCCCACTGCCTTGATTGGTATAACCACCATCAGTGCCACAATTAGCACAGCCCCCATGCTGCGGAGGAATCCGATACCGCCATCCATGGTGATGCGCTCTGGCTCTGGCTTCGTGGTTTCTATTCTGGTCCAGAAGTAGATACCGATAAAGTAAGAGAAGTACAGCACTGTACAGATCTGCGCCAGTATAGTGCGACCTGCAGTCGGTGCCTTAACACCCAGATAACCGAGAATAATAAATACTGCGGCTAACATCAGCAGCGCTACACGGCTAAAGGTCCCTTTATAGCGAATCGAGCGCACTGGACTTCTGTCCAGCCAAGGCAGTACAAACAGAATTGCAATGGCAGCTCCCATAATAATAAAGCCACCCAGCTTATCTGGAACCGCACGCAGCATGGAATAGTAAGGAGTAAAGTACCAAACCGGTGCAATATGCTCTGGGGTTTTCAATGAGTTGGCAATTTCAAAGTTGGCAAACTCAAGGAAGTAACCACCCATCTCTGGCATAAAGAACAGAATCGAGCAGAACACAATCAGGAACACTACGATAGGCACCAGATCATGGATAACAAAGTACGGATAGAACGGAATACCATCGATTGGATTGCCATCCTTGTCTTTGTGGTTCTTGATGCTGACACCATCAGGGTTGTTTGAGCCCACATCGTGCAGTGCAATGATGTGCATAACCACCAGCGCGATTAGAATAATCGGCAGGGCCACAGCATGCAGCGACATAAAGCGATTCAATGTAATGCCTGAAATCAGGTAATCACCACGAATCCACTGAACGATATCTTCACCCACCACTGGAATAGCGCCAAACAGGCTGATAATAACCTGGGCACCCCAGTAGGACATCTGACCCCAGGGCAGTACATAGCCGAGGAATGCTTCTGCCATAAGGGCGAGGTAAATCGTCATACCAAATATCCACACCAGCTCGCGGGGCGCTTTATAGGAGCCGTACATCAAGCCGCGGAACATATGCATATAGACCACGATAAAGAACGCAGACGCACCTGTACTGTGGGCGTAGCGGATAATCCAGCCGAGATCAACATCTCGCATGATGTACTCAACTGAAGCAAAAGCCTGCTCTGCAGAGCCCTGATAGCTCATCAACAACCAGATACCAGTAATCAGCTGAATAACCAGAACCACCATAGACAGAACGCCAAAGTAGTACCAGAAGTTAAAGTTTTTAGGGGCATAGTACTCGGCCATATGTCGATTCCACTCGCGCTTGAGTGTCGGCATACGTGAATCCAGCCATGCGGCAAAGCCTGTTTCATTGCTCATTACGCAACCTCCGAATCTATACCAATAATGACAACATCATCCGACTCATAGGTATGGGGCGGCACTTCGAGGTTAGTCGGAGCTGGAACACCAGCAAAAACCCGGCCGGAAAGGTCAAACTTGGAACCATGACAGGGACAGAAGAATCCACCCAGCCAAGAGTCACCACCCAGATCCTGAGCACCCACATCAGGGCGGTACATAGGAGCGCAACCCAGATGTGTACAGAGACCGACCAGAATCAGAAACTCCTCTTTGCCCGCCAATGTACGAGCTGCTCCAGCCACATAGTCTGGCTGAGAAGCGGCTTCAGAATTGGCATCCCGGAGAATACTGGTGTCCATGGCGTTAATAGCAGCCAGAGACTCTTCCGTACGACGCACGATGTAGACTGGCTTACCTCGCCATTCCACAACCAGGCGACCGCCGGATTCTAATTTGGAAATATTCACTTTAACTGGGGCTCCAGCCGCTTTAGCTTTAGCGCTGGGCTGCCAGGATGAGACAAATGGTATTGCTGCACCAACTACACCTGCACCACCGACTACCGAAGTGGCACCTAACAGGAATTTTCGGCGGCTTTGGTTGACACCGTCATTGCTCATGACGCTCTCCCTCTAAACACAAAATTTGGATTTAAAACACACGGACTCGTGTGCAAATAAAAAAGGCGCTGCATAGTAACGGATAGCGTATTTTTACGCAATGTTTAGTTGCCACAAAACAGGTTAAGTTGTTGATTTTTATAGGCAAAAAAAAGCCCGACCAATGGGTCGGGCTGTTTTAAGACTGCGGCGATTATCGCTTGGAGAACTGCGGACGCTTCCGCGCTTTGTGCAGACCCACTTTCTTGCGCTCAACCTGACGTGCATCACGGGTAAGGAATCCCGCTTTGCGCAGTGAAGGACGCAGATTTTCGTCATACTGAACCAGTGCACGGGCGATGCCGTGACGGATGGCGCCAGCCTGTCCGAAGTTACCGCCGCCAGCGACAGTAATATGAAGATCAAACTTCTCAACCATATCGACGATCTCGAAAGGTTGGCGCACAATCATACGAGCTACTTCACGTCCGAAGTAAACGTCGATAGCGCGATCGTTAATAGTGATATTGCCGCTTCCAGATTTCATGAAAACGCGGGCTGCTGATGTCTTTCGACGTCCAGTGCCATAAAATTGAGTATCTGCCATGGTCGCTTTCCGTTAGATTTCTAATGTCTGAGGCTGTTGCGCAGCGTGAGGATGATTCACACCAGCATAAACCTTCAGCTTTCTAAACATTTCTCGACCCAGTGGGCCGCGCGGCAACATTCCTTTTACAGCTGACTGAATAACACGCTCAGGCGCTTTCTCAATCAACTTCTCAAAGGAGATGTCTTTGATTCCACCCGGGTACCCGGTGTGAGAATAATAAATTTTGCCTTTCGCCTTGTTACCGGTAACGGCAACCTTCTCTGCGTTAACCACAACGATGTAATCACCGGTGTCAACATGAGGAGTAAACTCTGGCTTGTGCTTACCACGTAAACGTGTCGCAACTTCGGTCGCTAAACGACCGAGGGTTTTGCCCTCTGCGTCTACGATATACCAGTCGCGTTCTACTGATTCTGCTTTTGCGCTATATGTTTTCATCTTATCCTGCCTGGCTTTTGGGGGATCCCAAAAAAGGGTGCGAATTGTAATGACCCCTGTGCCCTATTACAAGGGCTTCTTGAAGCAAAAACTAACTTTTTTATATGGTTCTTTAGGGGCGATGGGGACGAGCCAGATATTCACGGCTCTGCATCTCCAATAAACGGCTCTGAGTACGTTGGAATTCAAACTCCAAACGACCGCCAGAATAGAGCAAATGCAGGGGCTGGGCTGCAGACAGAGCCAATTTTACGCTGCGATCATAAAACTCATCCACCAGATTAATAAAACGCCTGGCGGCATCTTCGTTGGTTGGGCCCAGCGTGGGAACATTGCTAATCATCACGGCATGGAACTCCATGGCGATATCAATATAGTCATTCTGACTCCGCGGCCCCTCGCAAATCGCGGCAAAGTCGAACCACACTATATCCTCAGCCAGCATCAAAACTGGTATGGGTCTGCCCTCCACCTCCAGTTCAACGGCGCGCTTGATCTCCCCCTCCACTGGCACCAGGCTATCAAAAGTCGCCTGAACTGCGGCATCCGCCTGCTGATCCAACGGGCAGTGGTACAACTCAGCCTTTTCTAGAGCCCGCAAACGATGATCAATGCCACCATCTACATTGACGACCTGACAGTGCTGGTTGAGCAGCGCTATAGCCGGCAAAAAGCGCTGCCGCTGCAAGCCGTTCTCGTAGAGGCCGTCTGGAACAATATTAGAAGTGGCCACCAGGCAAACACCGCGGGAAAACAATTCCTCGAGCAATAATCCGAGAATCATGGCATCGGTGATATCACTGACAAAGAACTCGTCAAAACAGATGATACAGGTTTCACCGGCAATTTTGTCCGCCACCTGGCGTAGCGGATCCGACTGCCCGGCATAGAGCCTTAGATCCTCGTGAACACGGCGCATAAAGCGATGAAAGTGCACGCGCATCTTATGTTCAAAGGGCAGGCTCTCATAAAAATTATCCATCAGATAGGTCTTGCCACGACCCACACCACCCCAAAAATACAGACCTTTTTCTGGCAGCATGGATTTTTTGGAAAACTTTTGTAGCAGACCACCCAGTATTCCTGCGGCCGGGCCGCAGTGCAGCGCACACAGGCGCTGATACAAATCTTCCAGGTGCTCGACCGCCTGCTGTTGAGCGGGGTCGGCAACAAAGCCTTCACGGCTAAGGTCTTTTTGGTAGCGAAGCTTGGGAGTCAGCATAAACAGCTTGAGAAATAATCGACAGATTGAACTGTAACCAGCAAATTAAATGGTTACAACCAAAACTCTGCGGCGCCAAGGGTCAATTTTTGCGTTACAATAACTTCAGGTAACGGCAAAACCTTGCACATGTCGAGGCACGGAAAGCTGCTAACAGTGATGGGGGCATTACATTGACTACATTGACCATGGTATTAATTGCGGCAGCCTGCTTTTTGATCGGCGCTGGCATCGGCCATCTTTACTCACGCAAATCCTCCAGTGGCGATGCCTCTGTGCGGGATCTCGAGAAGAAACTTGAGCACAGTGAGCAACAGCTAAAACGCTATCAGCAGGAAGTGACAGAACACTTTGTCACCGTCTCTCATCTGACCACTAATATGGCCCAGAGCTACCGTCAGATCCATGAGCACCTCGCCACCAGCGCAATCCGTCTGGCCAGTCCTGAAATTGGCCGACAGCTGCTCAAGGCCGGCGGCTCGGATCTATCTCTGGTTGACGAAGATGGCAACCCTCTTATAAGTGCCGAAGATATTCAACCACCCAGAGATTATGCGCCCAAGGTACCAGGTGGCATTCTCAGTGAGGAATATGGGCTGGATGACAATGACCTAAGCAAAGGCCATCCCAATGCTGCCAATAGCATTGAAGATGAAGATGAGGACGATAGCGACCCGACCCATAAAGTGAGCTAGGGCCACCGCTGGCAAAGGGATTTGGTCTCAAGGGAGGTCTGTTATTAACAGTGCAAGCCTGCGCCTGCAGCTAGCTCGTCTGGGCAATCTTCTTTTACCGGGCAATTGCGCCCTGTGTAGTGAACATCTGAGCAGCAAACATCAGGCTATCTGTTCAGACTGCGCGGCAGGGTTACCGCAGCTGACTCAGCAATGCCGCCAATGTGCTGCACCTCTGCAAAGTGACAATATCTGCCCGGATTGTCAGCACAATCCACCTCCATTTCGATGCTGCATAGCGCCCTTCCAATACAGACAACCACTGAATCGACTGATCAAGCCTATAAAAACCGATATTAATGCCCCTGAATTTATCCAGCTCAGTCAGTTGCTTGGCGCTTTTATAAATAACAGTTACGAATCCCTGGAACGGCCGAAAATACTGATTCCTGTGCCACTACATTGGATATCTCAGGTTCGCCGGGGCTTCAACCAAAGTCATACCATCGCTCAACGGTTGAGTTTACTGCTCGACAACAGTCTGGTGCGGACAGATATTCTCTATCGCAGCCGCTTCTCCAAGCCCCAGCATCTGCAGGGGAAAAAAGATCGCTTGCGCAACATGGCTGATGCCCTTGAAGTTAAAAACAGCTCCCCTGTCGCAGGCATGCGGCTGGCACTGATTGATGATGTGGTTACCACCGGAGCCACTGCTCGCGCTGCCACCTCATCTCTACTTAAAGCTGGCGCCCAATCTGTGGATATCTGGTGTATTGCAAGAACAGGCTGGCATATTGAAGCTGCCTAACTCAGAATAGAGGAAAATTAACGACCCAAAAAAATAATGATTACGAATACAGCAACCAGCCTGACCACTGAGGTTTGGCAACATATAGTCGATGAAGCGACACAGGCCGCAGCGGCAGAGCCTGTGCTTGCAGAGTATTTGCACAACAATATCCTCAACCATGGCGATATGGCAGCAGCCCTCAGCTTCCACCTTGCCAGCAAGCTGTCCAGTGACACCACACCAGCCAGTATGCTGCGTGAAATTATGACGGATATCCTGTGCAGGCCCGAGATTATAGAGGCTGCAGCCAACGATATTCAGGCGACGGTGGATCGTGATTCCGCCTGTGGCAACTACAGCTCACCTTTTCTGTACTACAAAGGTTTTTTGGCCCTGCAGTCCTATAGAGTCTCACACCAACTATGGTTGCAGGGCGATCGCTCTATGGCCCTGCTGATTCAATATCGCAGCTCCCTGAAGTTTGCCGTGGATATTCACCCGGCGGCGGTTATAGGCTCCGGGGTTATGATTGACCATGCAACCGGGCTAGTGATCGGTGAAACCGCCGTGGTTGAAGACAGTGTTTCAATTATGCAGTCGGTAACTCTGGGAGGAACAGGCAAAGTCAGTGGTGATCGCCACCCCAAAATCCGCAAAGGAGTGCTGTTGGGCCCGGGCGCAAAAATACTTGGCAATATTGAGATTGGTGAAGGCGCTATGGTGGCAGCATCCAGTGTGGTATTAAAGCCAGTGGCAGCCCATGCGATTGTCGCCGGGGTACCTGCTGCGGTGGTCGGTCAGACCAAAACTGGTGAACCAAGCAAGGTGATGGACCATTACTTTAAGTGCAGCTAGCAGCGATCCCAACTAAAGGGCATCACCTGAGCAATAGAATCGGCACCCTCAAGCTGCATTAGCAACCGGTCCACCCCCAGAGCAACACCGGCACAGCTTGGCATCCCATATTCAAGGGCCGCCAGCAAATGCCGGTCCGCCGATATCTGTGGTTTGCCCGCTTCAACACGCTGAGCAATATCCTCATCAAATCGCTGCTGCTGCTCCGCTCTGTCGGTTAGCTCAAAGTAACCATTAGCCAGCTCCATGCCATTTAAAAACACCTCAAAGCGGCGACTGACCTGCTGTCCCTGAGTATTGTTATGGCGCTGCGCCAGAGCCGACTGGCAGGCGGGGTAGTCATAGACAAACACTAACCCCAGTGGCAACTGGGGCTCGACCAGCAGACTAAAAAGCAGATCCAGACAGTTGGCACGACTCTCGCCAGCCCAGCTCTCTGAGCTGGCAGCCACTGCTTTTTCTTGCAGCTCAGCTAAATCAACCCCATGGGGATCAATACCCAGTGTCTGGCTAAAACAGTTTCCATAGGTGCACTTGGCAATGGCAAGGGGCTGAGAGGATCTGGCCGCAAAAACTAGGCTGATCAACTCGGCTATTTCGTCCATCAATTGATGTTCATCCCAGCCACAGCGATACCATTCCAACAGACTGAACTCTGGGTTGTGACGGCAACCCTGCTCGCCATCGCGAAAGGCTTTTCCCAGACAAAAAATATCACCAGCGCCCTGGCAGAGTAGGCGCTTCATAAAATATTCAGGGGATGTTTGTAAGTACCCACTTCCACCATAAGGTTTAGCGGATATGCTTTCTATATTGATATCTGTGACGGAAGAACGGGCCATAACAGGCACATCTACCTCCATCACAGAGCGCTGGAAAAAGAATTGCCGCAGGGTCAACAGCAGCTCTGCGCGACCCTGCAACATTGCCAGACTACTGCCTGACTGCCAATTATCCACCGGAACAAAGCCTCACAGAATCAGGCCTGAACTAGGCGTCCTTGACTCGACCCTGATACTCACCGGTGCGAGTATCTACCTTAACCACATCGCCCTGATCTAAAAACAGCGGTACTTTAACGGTTGCACCGGTCACCAGCTTGGCCGGCTTGCTGCCACCCTGTGCGGTATCACCGCGCAGTCCCGGATCAGTTTCAACGATCTCAAGTTCAACATGATTGGGGGGGACCACAGACAGTGGCGAACCGTTGTACAGGGTCACGACGCAGATATCCTGTTCGCTCAGCCATTGCAGAGCTTCGCCCACTGCATTTTCAGTAGCCTGGTGCTGCTCAAAACTCTCTGGCTCCATAAAGTACCAAAAGTCGCCGTCGTTATAGAGATACTGCATATCCATATCCATTACGTCAGCACCCTCAAGACTCTCACCAGACTTAAAGGTTTTCTCCAGCACGCGACCCGTTTTAAGGTTGCGCAGCTTTACCCGATTAAAGGCCTGCCCTTTGCCCGGCTTCACAAATTCATTTTCCAGAATGGAGCAGGGATCTCCGTCCAGCATTAGTTTTAAGCCAGAGCGAAATTCATTGGTGGAGTAATTAGCCATGATTGTGGGTCTCGAATGTTTTAAAGGCGCCCATGATAACCGAAGTACCGATTATTTGAAGTACCGATTATTTTTCGCAATTTTGCGCAACCATCTACCAGTTTGGGGGAAGCAGTCGACATAGCGGGAGTGAAACAACCCATACAGAGTTATAAAGTTGTCTACACTTTCCCTAGCCCTAGACTATATTCAGCCTGCATCGTTATCCAGCAGGCACAGCCCCCAAGGATCGATAGAGGTTTTATGGTTTCTGATCAGCAACTAAGCATTGACGTACTACTGGACAGGATCAGTCCAGATAATGCTCAGCCCCTCAGACAAAAGCAGACGCCGCCAACTATAGATAATGAGCAGACTGCACAGCAATGGGTTGCTAACCGACCAGAGCAGACCTCAGTGCAGGCCGCCATCGACCTGTATCAGGCCCTGCCGCAGATTATTGACCTGGATATAGATGCAAGCAGCAAACTGGCCATTTTCGAGGCTATCTATCCCCAGCTGATCCAGTGCACCGACAGACTACTCAATACCCAACTCAATCAGAATACTGCCAAAGCGGTTTCTCTGGGGCAGGCCCTGATCAGGCAGATTTATCGCGGCTACAAATCTCTGGTAATCAAGCTTGGTCGCGAAGAGCACAGTGACGGCGAGCAGCTCAGTCAAAGTATTCTGCGCAGCTGCCAACTGCTAGCTCAGATACAGCGCAATAGCCTGACCCATTATATGGCGCGGCCCAACTATTTCTGGCGCGACCTGCACGGTCTGTATCTGCTTGCCTGTGAGCTGCAAATACAGCATCAGAAGAACCACTGCAGTGAAAACAGCGGCAGCATCCATAATATTTATCTCAAGCTACTGCTGATCAATTGCACTAGGCCAAATCATTTCTCCAACTACGAATTAAACTATATCTATACTGAGCTGGATTTCTGGGCATCGATGACAGATCTGCACAGAGGCTCAAGGGGCGGTTTATTTGTCGTTGATACCTCCAGCAACCAGGGCCCGGTCTACAGTGACAATACAGCACTGAAACCGGAAAATTTTATTCTTGATACCTTTAACCTGGTCAAGTTTTTAAACAATAGTCTGCTGGAAAAATCGAATCACAATCTGTTCTCCGATCGCATTTCTCGCCGTGTACTGGTTGATCTGGCGCGCCAGTGGGGCGAAACAATTATGCGCAGAGAAACCCATATCCTCGATCGAGCTAGAGTAAATCTAGCATGTGGGCTCAACTCAGCGGTCTGTATGCTGGCTGCAACCGAGTCCTTTGACGCTTTTCTCGAACTCTGTGGGCAGCCCGCCAACAAGCAACCTCTGACGGTCGATAGAACACCCAAAAGCCTGGCAGGCAGCAATCTGGACGACCCTGTTCTGTTTGCAGGGCCATACAAAAAAACAAGCAAAATCAATCCGTTACAGGGTCTTAGAATCAATACCAGCCTCAATGGGGCCTGTGTTGAGCTGATGAAAGACCAGACTGCCATGCAGCCAGGTAAAACCATTGCCCTGCAAACCAGCACTAGCCAGCGCTGGACCGCAGGAATTGTTCGCTGGAAACAGATTACCCCCTCTTTAAATGTGATCTGTGGCATTCAGTTTCCTGCCAAATATTCCGCTGCTGCCGCTATTCGCAGCTTTAAGCGAAGCGACAATACCAACGGCGACTTTATGCAGGCGGTCATTCTCAGCTCCAACGCAGATTTTACTCAGGAAACCTCATTGTTATGTCCAGCTCTGCGCTATCAGCGAGGCGGCAAAATCCAACTGCTGACGGCCAGCCACCAATACAGCGCCATTTTGCTCGAAGAGCTTGAAACCACAGAACATCTCTCTCATTTTAAAATAGCGATTTACTAACCATGCCCCAGGACGAATTACTGAAAATATTGCTCGCCGACAGGTCCCATGATGAGGCCAACCGGCTGATCAGCATTCTGCGCAGCGCCGATTACCAGGTCGACGCAAAACTCGCCAGCAATGAGGAGCAGCTGCAGAAATCCCTATCCATGCGCAACTGGGATCTGCTGATTGCGCCAATGAACTTCGAACCACTACCTATCCAGAATATTTTTCAGCGCATCCGTCGCGCCGAGCGAGATATCCCGGTTATTCTTATCAACGACAGCTACGACCCCAGCAAATTAATTGAAGGACTGCGGCTGGGGGCCGAGGATGTTGTGGTTGAAGATCAAGACCAGCATCTGCTTAAGGTAGTAACTCGAGCCCTGGCCTCTGTGAATGAGCGACGACAATCCAGAGAATGGGAGCGCAAGCTGTCGCTGGCGGAAAAACGCACGGCCTACTTGATGGATATTGCGCGCTTTGCCATTGCCGTGGTGCAGGAAGGCACCTATGTGTATGTCAATGAAGCCTGCGCCGCACTGTTTGGTTTTTCCGACACCGAAGAGATACTTTGCCTTCCGGTTATCGACAATATCGCCAACACAGATCGGGAAAAACTCAAAGCCTATATGGTGCCTCTGGACGCTGGCCAGGAAATCGTGCCCTTTGAAGCTGCGGTAAAAATTGTTGCCGCCCAGGGTAAGGAGACTGAGTCATTTCTAGAGATAAACCAGATCCAGTACAATGGCGAACCCTCACTGCAATTCACCATCAATAAAGACAAGCTATTTAGCGCCAATACCAATCAGACCGAAGAAGCCACAGCGACAGAGTTCAGTGCTATTGCCCCCCAACTGGTCTATGAAATGATCAGCCGGGGTATCAGCAATTCAGTACAAACCGGGCAGGACAGTGCAATGCTCAACATTCAGATCGATAGTTTTGACAGTCTAAAAGAGGACCTGGGTATTGCCAAAGCAGAGAAAATTGCCCATTCCCTGGTCACCTACATCGGTAATCTGTTTACCCAAAATTTTGAATGCGGTCGACTCAGCGAAAACTGCTTTGTGGTTGTACTAATGGAAACTGGTGAAGAGCAAGCACTGCAGATCGCCGAAGGTATAGTCAGGCAGACCAGCGAGGAAGTGTTTGATATTGATAGCGAAACCTTTGCCCTGACCACATCTATTGGCGGCACTTTGCTCAATGAGAATGTCTCATCAGTGGAGCGGGCTCTGGAGCGCAGCCAGCAGGTTATTGAACTGCTGCACAGCGAGGAGAATCCAGGCAATGGGGCCAGATTCTTTGTCCCTGATATCCATTCTGACGAAGTCTCACAAAATGAAGCTGTAGTCATCACCGCCAGGCGGCTGCTCAACGACAAACAGTTCTCTATTCGCTATCAGCCCATTGTAGCCCTGAGCAGTGGAGGCACTGGCAAGGAGTACTACGAGGTTATTCTGGGCACCAGTGGCGAGGTGCCCAATGATGATATTCCCGAAGACTTTATCAATAATTTATTTAAATCCGATATTGCCGCAGAAGTGGATCGCTGGGTGATCAATGAGGCGCTGGTATCCCTTGCCAGCAAACTCCGCAGTAACCCAAATACGCAGCTATTTATTAATATTAGCCCGCAATCATTTTCTGATACTGAATTTCTCAGCTGGCTAAAACAGGCTCTGGATAAATCCGGGCTGCCCGCCAATGCGCTGATCTTTCAGTTCCGCGAAACCGATGCAGTGCGACATTTAAATCAGGCTGCCGCTATTTCTGACGAAATGAAAAAAGTGCAGGGGCAGATTAGCATTGCTAACTTTGGACTGGCGATTAATCCATTGACCACCCTGCAGCGAGTGGCTGTGGACTTTGTCAAAATTGACCGCCTGATTGTCGAGAAACTGCAACAGAGCGCCGAGGGCAAAGCCGAATTTCAGAAGCTGATGGGCGGCATGACAGGTACCGGCGTAGATGTGATTGTACCCTTTGTAGAAAAGGCCAATGTGCTACCCATACTGTGGCAACAGGGTGTGCAATATATTCAGGGCCATTATATTCAGGCCCCTGCCGCCGAGATGGGATATGATTTTACCGAAGATCCTTAAGCAGCCTACAGCTGCTCGATAAACTGCTAATCCAGCAGATGAATATCCTTATCGCTGTAGCCCAGTAAATAGAGAATCCCGTCCAAACCCAAGTTGGAAATTGACTGCTTGGCCGAGGCCTTAACCAGCGGCTTAGCTCTAAACGCAATGCCCAGGCCAGCAATATTGAGCATGGGCAGATCATTGGCCCCGTCACCCACGGCAATCACCTGATCCAGCACCAACCCCTCTCTATCGGCCAGCTCACGCAACAGATCAGCCTTGCGCTGGCCATCGATAATCTCCCCTTTGACATTGCCCGTGACCAACCCATCTTCGACATCCAGCTCATTGGCATAGACATAGTCGACACCCAGAATAGTCTGCAAATAGCGGCCAAAAAAGGTGAAGCCCCCGGAGACAATGGCGGTTTTAAAGCCCAGTTGCTTAAGGATTTTTAGCAGATGCTCTGCGCCCTCATTGAGCTCTAATCGCTCTGCCACAGATTGTAGCACGCTTGCATCCAGATCTTTTAGCAGGGCCAAACGCTGGGTAAAGCTCTGTTTAAAATCAATCTGCCCCTGCATGGCAGCTTCGGTAATAGCTGCCACCTGTTCACCCACACCAGCCTCAATGGCCAGCTCATCAATCACCTCTGCGTCAATCAATGTGGAGTCCATATCAAACACCACCAACTGACGATTGCGGCGATAGATATTGTCCTCCTGATAGGCAATATCAATATCATGCTGGCTGGCCAGTTCTAAAAGAGAGTTTCTAAATTGCTGGGGATTCTCGGCTTCGCCACGCACAGAAAACTCCACACAGGCACGACCTAATTTATCGCTGTCATCAAGTTGCACCCGACCTGAAAGACGCACAATCTTGTCAATATTCAGCTGATAATCCGAGCACACGGTGGCAACCAGCGCCAGATGAATTGCATCAATTTTGCGGGCCAGCAAAGTCACTATATGTCTCGGCTTGCCCTGCTGCTCAACCCAGTTCTGATAACGCTCATCACTGATCGGCAGAAACTTTGCCCTCATAGCCAGGGGCGCCAGACAGATCTGCACCCCGGATGTCACATCCTCAACCTCTGCCTCGGCGGGAACTGCAGCCAGAATAGCCAGGTTGAGCTGATCGTGAATGACCGCCTGACCTATATCCAGCACTGTCACCTCGAATTGCGACAACAATGTTGTCACTGTGCTGGTCACTCCGGGTTTGTCTTCTCCGGATACATTTATCAGTAGAATTTCTTTCACAGATTACAGCCATGATGGTTTTAAAGGCTGCCATTATATAAAAGCTACAGGAATAGGATAGAATACGGGCAAAATAATTTTATCAAATGGAACCCCGGATGCACCGTCGCTATTCCATCGCGAAAAAGCTGCCCGCCGCAACATTGTGCCTGTGCCTGATACTGGGGTTAACCAGTTTTCTAATACTCTCAAACCAAATCGGCGAGCTCTCGGCTTCTCTGATTGACAATAAAAGTCGCACTGCCCTGAGCCGTCTGGATGAACTGGTGCGCACGCCGCTGTTTAATAATGACAGCATCAGTGTGCAGGTGGCCCTAACCGGCGCCACTGAAGAAGCCAACATCTTCAGTGCCAGCCTTGTAGGCGTGGACAACAACCTTATCTCGCAGAGCACCAAAAGTGGCCCCAAGCCAGAGAACACGGAACGTTTTAGTCGCAATATAGAATTGCAGGACACATTGATCGGTACATTGGTAATAGAGCTGGACAGTCAGCCAATCTATCGCCAGTACAATAACCTGATGATCAGCTGGCTATTACTGTGGCTGCTTTTCACCGCAGCCAGCACCTATGGCTGCCACAGATATTCCGAACAGCTTGCCCGCCGACTGCGCATATTAACCAACCGACTCCCCGGGGGCGGTGAGCAGATCAATGATGAATTAGCTGGACTGGAAGCCAAAATCCAGCCTCTGCTGTCTAGCTCGGGGCAGGCTGATGATAATCACAACAGCGGCTATTATTATTCTCTGGTGACAGCCACCATTAAAAATCGTCAGCGCCTCAACAATCAGCTCAATCAGGAAAATCTAGAGTTGCTGTTTGAAAAAATAGATTACTGCACTGCCAAAGCCATCGAGCTCTATGGTGGCCAGCGCATTGAGGGCGCCAACGGTGCCATCTGCTTTACCATTCGCTCGACTCAATGCTCCAAGCAGCATTTGTTAATCTGCCTGATGGCAGTCTACAGCCTGCAGCAGTTGCTTGAGCGACTGTCTCTAAAACTCGGCGTTGATCTGGAAGTTAACTGGGCTCTGTGCAGCGACAATCTCAGCACAGTGCCGCTATTTAGCTACGACGAAGGCATGGCCGCTCTCAAACGGCTGTCAGCGCAGCTCGGCGACAAAATGCAGGAGGGTATTATTGGTCTGCACTGCAGCGAATATGATATTGAACAGCTGTCGTCCATCGCCCGATTTGTGTTGTTTGACAGCAATGTTTTTATTTTAAAGGGCTTCCCGGAGGGGCGACAAACTCTGCTGGAAAAGCAAATTATGCACCTTGCCAATATCTGCCTATAAATCCTCAAGGCTGAGATGAGAGACATCTATATCCATAGCTTTAATCTCAGCCTTCTCGGCTGTCCCCAGCACGTCAGTCCCCGGGGGCTCTGCCACTAATCCTGCCAGTTTGCTGTGATCCACAGGGGCAGTCTCAGCAATTTGCTCGCCGTTTTTTTTCGGCAGCACATCAGAGCCCAGTGGCGCCATGGACAATGAGGGTTTGTTGTGGGCCGCGGGCTGAATCTCCGCCTCGGCACCAACAGAGGCCATAGCGGCAACAATCTTGTTTGCCGTCGCCAGATC
>JABJOY010000096.1 GCA_018664075.1 Porticoccaceae bacterium
ACTCTGGATGCTCAGGCTCTGCTCTCTGTTACACCACCACCGCAGATGCCTTCAACCCTTGAAGCCGGAACTATCTACGGCTACTGCGTAGGTGAGCCCTGGAATCAGCAAGCGGTGTTTAAAGGTATTGGTGTGCCGGTGATTACGGATTACGAAATCTGGAAAAATAATCCAGAGAAAGTATTCGGTATGACCAAAGAATTTACCGAGAAGTATCCAAATACCACAGCTCGTATTGTTAAAGCATTGATCCGTGCAGCCCAATGGCTGGATGAGAATGATAATGCCAACCGTCCCGCGGCAGTGGAAATTCTCTCTCGCAGTGAATATGTGGGCGCAGACTACGAAGTGATTGCCAACAGCATGACTGGTACCTTTGAGTATGAAAAAGGTGATAAGCGTCAAGTGCCTGACTTCAATGTGTTCTTCCGCTACAACGCGACTTTCCCTTATTACTCAGATGCGGTTTGGTACCTGACTCAGATGCGCCGTTGGGGTCAGATCTCCGAACCCAAATCTGACGACTGGTTCTTTGATGTGGCGAAATCTGTCTACCGTCCGGATATCTATGAGATTGCGGCCAAAGAGTTGATTGCAGAAGAGCTGGTCAGTGCAAAGGATTTCCCCGAGTTCGCTACCGAGTCTGGATTCCGTGGGCCGCAAAAGCACTTTATTGACAACATCGTTTACGACGGTTCCAAACCCAATGCCTATCTGAAGAAATTCCCGATTGGCCTGAAAGACGAAGTTCTCTAGCAATAGTTTACTCTCAGGAAAGACCCCGGCTGGCTCTTTGGAGTCAGTCGGTTTTAACCCCAAAGGAAAGAAACAATGAGTGCAACAGCTATCAAGTTAAAAATAGCGCAATCCAGTGACATATTAACAGCTGCAAATCTGCGTCTGTTACTCGATAAAATAATTAAGATGCTGGCTCTGCCCGGATTCGGCATTTTAGTTTTTTTATTGCTCTGGCAACTGGTAGCCAATAATATCGTTACCTCGTTAGGCCAATTCCCCGGTCCCACCCAGGTATGGGAGCAGTCCAAAACATTAGTGGCAGAGCATCAGCGAGAGCGGGATAAAGAAGCTTCGTTTTATGAGCGTCAGGAAAAGCGCAATGCTAAAAAGCTAGCAAAAAAGCCTGATGCTGTGATCAAGATTCGGGCTTATACGGGCAAGGCAACCTTTGTCGACCAGATAGGCACCAGTCTGCTCACCGTGGCCTTTGGATTTTTCGTGGCCACCTTGGTGGCTGTGCCTCTGGGTATTATTTGCGGCCTTAGCGAATCGGTCTATCGCTGCGTCAACCCTATTATTCAAACCTTTAAGCCTGTATCACCTCTGGCCTGGTTGCCATTGGTGACCATGGTGGTATCGGCGCTCTATGTGACCGATGACCCGCTATTCGAAAAAGCTTTTTTAACCTCAGCCTTTACCGTTGCGCTGTGCTGCCTGTGGCCAACCGTGGTCAATACCATTGTCGGCGTCGCCAGTATTGATCGCGACCTGATTAATGTCAGCCGTGTGTTGCAGCTCAGTGCCACTGTGCACATTCGCAAGATCGTTATTCCCTCCGCCATACCTATGATCTTTACCGGACTGCGTCTGTCTCTGGCCACTGGCTGGATGGTATTGATTGCCGCCGAGATGCTGGCCCAGAACCCGGGGCTTGGCAAATTTATCTGGGATGAGTTCCAGAACGGCTCTTCCAATTCCCTGGGCCGCATTATGGTCGCAGTGCTGGTGATCGGCGTCATTGGATTTATTTTAGACAGCTTGATGCTGGCCGTGCAGAAGCGCGTGTCATGGGACAAGCAAGCAATACTTCGTTAACAGGGCGGACATAACCATGAAAAATAATTACCTAGAGATAAGCCAAGTAGGCATCGAGTTCCCCACTGACAGCGAGCCGTTCAGAGCCCTGCAAAATGTCAATCTGACAATTGGCAAAGGCCAGTTTATCTCTCTGATTGGTCACTCGGGCTGTGGCAAGTCAACTGTGCTAAATATTGTTGCAGGTCTCTACGAGGCTACCGAAGGTGGTGTGATTCTCGAGGGTCGCGAGGTCAATGAACCGGGCCCGGACCGCGCCGTTGTATTTCAGAATCATGCATTGTTGCCCTGGCTGACGGTCTATCAAAATGTTGAGCTGGCAGTTAAATGTGTCTTTAAGAAGACTAAAAGCAAAGCCGAGATGCGTGACTGGATTGAGCACAATCTCTCTCTGGTACATATGGATCACGCCCTGAATAAGCTCCCTGGCGAGCTATCCGGCGGTATGAAGCAGCGAGTGGGTATTGCCCGCTGTCTGGCTATGCAGCCCAAAGTATTGCTGATGGACGAACCCTTTGGCGCGCTTGATGCTCTGACTCGCGCTCACCTGCAAGACTCTCTTATGGATATCCAGCAGCAGCTGGGTAATACCGTAATCATGATTACCCATGATGTCGACGAAGCTGTCTTGCTGTCGGACCGCATTGTCATGATGACCAATGGCCCAGCCGCTTCAATCGGTGAGGTGCTGTCCATTAACTTGCCCCGTCCACGGGATCGGGTGGTGCTGGCCGATGACCCGGATTTTAATAATTATCGCCAACAGGTGCTGCGCTTCCTTTACGAAAAGCAGAAAAATCCGGCTGCTAAAGCGGCATAAATATAAATCTCATTTAAGGAAATTTAAAAATGTTAAAAGTTGTTGTAGTCGGTAACGGCATGGTTGGCCACCATTACGTAGAGCAGTTAACGGCCTCATCAGTTGAAGCCCATATTACTGTGATTGGCGGCGAGACCAGACCAGCCTACGACCGGGTCCACCTATCTGAATACTTTGCCGGCCGCACTCCGGAAGATCTGGCTCTGACTACCAGAGAGCATTATGTCGAGATTGGTGTTGATGCCCATTTCGGCGATCCAGTGGCAAAAATTGATCGCGACAGCAAAACAGTGATCACTGAAAATGGCCGCAGTTTTGCCTACGATAAATTAGTCCTGGCCACTGGCTCCTATCCCTTTGTACCACCAGTGCCAGGCAATGATCAGGATCCCTGTGTGGTCTATCGCACCATTGACGATCTGGGCAATATTAAAGCTCAGGCTGACAATGCCAAGGTGGGTGTAGTTGTAGGTGGTGGTCTTCTAGGATTGGAGGCGGCCAATGCAGTACAGAATTTGGGGCTTCAAACCCATGTGGTTGAATTCGCTCCGGGCCTGATGGGCGTCCAGCTGGATGCCGGCGGCAGTGGCATGTTGCGGCGCAAAATTGAAGCTCTGGGTGTAAAAGTCCATACCAGCAAAGCCACGGAAGTTATTGAATCTACTGAGGGCGCTGACAGTCGCCTGCTAATGAAGTTTGCCGATGGTGGTTCACTGGCTACAGATATGATTGTCTTTAGTGCCGGTATTCGCCCCTACGACCAACTGGCCCGTGATGCAGATATTAAGGTCGGAGAGCGCGGTGGTATTGAAGTTGACTACCATTGCAAAACCAGTGACTCGGATATTTTTGCCATTGGCGAATGCGCTCTGTTTGGTGGCCGCATCTTTGGTCTGGTAGCCCCGGGCTATCGTATGGCCGAGGCCGCCGTCAGTCAGTTGACTAATGATAAACAGTCTTTCCAGGGCGCAGATATGAGCACCAAGCTTAAATTGCTCGGGGTTGATGTGGGTTCCATTGGCGATGCTCATGGTCAGGAAGAGGGTTCCATTGCCTATACCTTTAGTGATGAGCGCATTGACGTCTACAAACGGCTGATTGTCAGTGCCGATGGCAAGAAGCTGCTTGGTGCTGTGCTGGTAGGCGACTGTTCTGATTACGATACATTGCTGCAGTACTACTTAAATGGCATTGATCTGCCCGCCGATCCGGAAACATTAATTCTGCCCTACAACGCTGGCGAAGCACCTGCACTGGGTGCAGCTGCACTGCCTGCCACAGCAACTATTTGCTCCTGCCACAATGTCACCAAAGGAGATATTGTTGATGCCATGGATGCCGGATTTTACTCTCTTGGCGATATCAAAGGAGAAACCAAAGCCAGCACCGGCTGTGGTGGCTGCGCCGCGCTGCTGAAAAATATTGTCGATGACCAGCTAGAGACCCGTGGGCTGGAAGTAGACAAGTCTATCTGCGAGCACTTTGCCTATACCCGTCAGGAATTATTTCACCTTATTAAGGTAGGCAGTATTAAAACCTTTGATGAGTTGCTAGAAAAACATGGTAAGGGTCGTGGCTGTGATATCTGTAAGCCTGCCGCCGGTTCTATTTTGGCCTCATTGTGGAATGACTATGTACTGGATGAAAAACATGTGGGCCTTCAGGACACCAACGACACCTTCCTGGCTAATATGCAAAAGAACGGCACCTACTCAGTAGTGCCTCGGGTTGCAGGTGGTGAGATCACACCAGACAAACTGATTGTGCTGGGTGAGGTGGCCAAAAAATACAATCTCTATACCAAGATTACTGGTGGCCAGCGCATTGATTTATTTGGTGCTCGAGTGCAACACCTGCCGGCTATCTGGAAAGAGTTAGTTGAGGCAGGCTTTGAAACAGGTCATGCCTACGGCAAAGCATTGCGAACGGTTAAATCCTGTGTCGGTAGCACCTGGTGCAGATACGGTGTGCAAGACAGTGTGGCCATGGCCCTCTATATCGAGAACCGCTACAAAGGGTTGCGCGCGCCACATAAATTTAAATCTGCCGTATCCGGTTGCACCAGAGAATGTGCTGAAGCCCAGTCTAAAGACTTCGGTGTGATAGCCACGGAAAATGGCTGGAATTTATTTGTCGGTGGCAATGGTGGCATGAAGCCTCGCCACGCTGAATTGTTTGCCACAGATCTGGATGATGAAACCCTGATCAAATATATCGATCGCTTTTTGATGTTCTATGTGCGCACCGCCGACAGATTGCAGCGCACCTCGGTTTGGATGAGCAATCTGGAAGGAGGCCTGGAATATCTCCAGCAGGTAGTGATTGAAGATTCTCTGGGTATCGCCGCCGAACTCGACGCACAGATGGACAATATTGTGGGCACCTATCAATGTGAATGGAAAACCACTATTGAGAATCCCGAGCGCATGAAGCGCTTTGAGCAATTTGTGAATGCTGATGCTGAAGATGACCAGATTGTCTTTGTGCAGGAACGGGGTCAGCCAAGACCGGCGACAGAAGAAGAGCGCATCAAACTACTGGCAGAAACCGCCTAAGGAAAAGCTATGAGCCAAGTTACTATTTGTGAACAAAAAGATCTCGTTGCCAACTCCGGTGTCTGCGCCATGGTTGATGGCCGGCAAATAGCCCTGTTCTATCTGCCCGAGGAAACACCCCAGATCTATGCTATAGGCAACTGGGACCCCATCGGCAAGGCCAATGTGCTGTCCCGTGGCATGGTCGGTGATATCAACGAGCGTCTGGTTGTGGCCTCGCCTCTGTACAAGCAGCATTTTGATTTGCAGACCGGTGAATGTCTGGAAGACGACGAGCACGGCGTGCCGGTATACAGCGTCGAACTGACGGCCAATAAAGTTATTTTGACCCTGTAAACATTTATGACAGCGGCCTGCCAAATAAAAACCACCTGCCCCTATTGCGGGGTTGGCTGTGGCGTAGAAGCGAGCGTGGACAACAACAATATTATTGCTGTGTCCGGGGATGCTTCGCACCCGGCAAATTTAGGCAAGCTTTGCGTTAAAGGGTCTGCACTGCACGAAACCAATGGTGATGCCGGGCGGCTTTTATATCCCAGACTGGCAGGGCAGCAAACAGATTGGCCAACGGCAATACAAACTGTTGCCGACCGACTGACTCAAGTTCGCGACCAGCATGGTCCCGGTGCCATTGCGTTCTATCTCTCTGGCCAACTACTGACCGAAGACTATTATGTGGCCAATAAACTGGCCAAGGGGTTTATTGGTACAGGCCATGTGGATACCAATTCAAGACTCTGTATGTCATCCGCGGTGGCTGGTTACAAGCGCGCCTTTGGCACTGATGCGGTGCCCTGTAACTATGAAGATCTGGAACAATCTGATCTGCTGATATTAACCGGCTCCAATGCCGCCTGGACTCACCCAGTTCTCTATCGGCGTATGGCAGAGGCCAAAGCCGCCAACCCCAACTTAAAAATTGTTGTTATCGACCCGCGACGCACTGCGACCTGTGATCTGGCCGACCTTCATCTCGCCATTGCCCCGGGGTCCGATCAGTTTATCTTTACTGGTTTGTTACATTATCTTGCCAGCAATGGATTTACTGACAGCCAATATATTGATAAGCATACCCAGGGCTTTGGGGAAGCCATTGCCAATGCCAGCACTGCAACCCTTGATAATGTCGCAGGGCCGGCCGGCGTTGACAGCAATCAGCTAAAAACCTTCTACCAATGGTTTGCCGAGACTGACAAGGCTATTACCTTTTACTCCCAGGGTATTAACCAGTCCGCCACCGGCACCAATAAGTGCAATGCCATTATCAACTGCCATCTGGCCACGGGAAAACTGGGTAAGGTTGGCGCCGGACCTTTCTCAATTACCGGTCAGCCCAATGCCATGGGTGGCCGCGAGGTGGGTGGCCTGGCCAATATGCTGGCCGCCCATATGGATTACAGCCCGGAAAATATTGCCACAGTGGCAGAGTTTTGGGGCGCTGACAGCATCAGCCAGGAGCCCGGATTAAAAGCCGTTGATCTATTTGATGCTGTCGCCGATGGCCGTATCAAAGCCATTTGGATTATGGGCACCAACCCAGTGGTGAGCATGCCCAATGCCGACAAAGTTAAGGCTGCACTGGAAAGTTGCGACACGGTTATTGTCTCTGACTGTATTGCCCAAACAGATACCACAGCCACAGCAGATATTTTATTGCCGGCCACCGGCTGGGGTGAAAAACAGGGCACGGTGACTAATTCCGAACGGCGTATTTCCCGCCAGCGGGCCCTGATAGAACCTCTGGGAGAGGCCCGCCATGACTGGTGGATTATGGCTCAGGTGGCGCAGGCCATGGGCTATCAAGAGGGCTTTGCTTACAACAGCCCAAGAGATATTTTTGTTGAGCATGCGGCGCTCTCTGAATTTAAAAATACTGGCAACAGACTATTTAATATAGGCTCGCTGAGTACATTGTCGGAGTTGGAATACGATCAGTTAGAACCGGTTCAGTGGCCGGTCACAGCAGCCAGCCCTTCGGGTACCAAGCGCCTGTTTATGGATGGGCAGTTTCCAACTCCCAGTGGCAAGGCGCAGTTTGTTAGCACTGAGGCTGAGTTACCCGGGCAGAGGCTTAGTGATAAGTTTCCCCTGGCCCTGAATAGCGGCCGTATCCGTGATCAGTGGCATACCATGACCCGCACCGGCCGCGCCTCCAGATTGCTGGATCATATTGAACAGCCTTTTGTCGCTATTCATCCAGATACTGCACGGGCCTATCAGCTTACAGAGCATGATCTCGCCAAAGTCACTACCGCCCAGGGCAATGTAGAGTTGTCTGTTGTTACAGACGCGGGCTTAAAACCCAACCAGCTATTTATTCCGATCCACTGGAATAACCAATTTGCCAAAAGTGCCCGTGTTGATAGTTTGGTGGCGCCGATTATTGATGGGGTCTCCGGACAGCCAGAATTTAAATTTACCCCAGCTACTATCGCCCGAATCAACGTCCCCTGCTGGGCAGTCTTGGTCAGTCGCACCAAGCTCAGCTGTGAGTCATTTATTAACTGGAGCCTGTCACCGTTAGAGAATAATCAGGGTTATCTCTATCAGGTGGCTGTGACGGAGCATTTTAACTGGCAGGATTTTATTGCCCTGAAACGATTAATTGACCAGGGCCCGGCGCAAGCCTATGAGCACTATGCTGATGAATCAGTCAGTGACCAGCGCTTTATTTGCTACAGCGATCAACAGATTGAAATGGCTGTTTTTACCCATGCCGACAAAAGTCAGCTACCCGGCAGAGCCTGGCTACAGAGACTATTTGTCGAACAGGTCGATGGCAACTACTGGTCATTGATTGCTAGCAGCGCGGAACCGGATCAAGGCAAGCTAATCTGTTCTTGTTTTAAAGTCAGCGAAAAAACCATTACCGATGCCATTGAAGAGGGTGCCTGTTCAGCTCAAGAGCTGGGCCAGCAACTTCAGTGTGGCACCAACTGTGGCTCCTGTGTTCCGGAGCTTAATAACCTTATTACTAAAAATCTTAGTCTGGCTTAGACGAGCCTCACCCAACCATGGAAAAATGATGAACAACAATATTCTGACACTGGTTAAAACCACTAATCCTGATGCCGCAAGTCTCAAGCCCGTAGATAAGGCATTATTTGGTCAGGTTCATCTTGTGGGCGCAGGGCCCGGAGATGCGGAGTTAATTACGGTAAAAGCCATGCGTCTGCTGCAAGAGGCGGATGCGATTGTTTATG
The DNA here is from genome assembly GCA_018664075.1 of Porticoccaceae bacterium. Classification (GTDB taxonomy): domain Bacteria; phylum Pseudomonadota; class Gammaproteobacteria; order Pseudomonadales; family Porticoccaceae; genus HTCC2207. The sequence continues at coordinate 8,412 of JABJOY010000096.1, forward strand.
ATCGTCTAGCTAATCCCGAGCTTTTGGAATATGCCAGAGAGCGCTGTGATTTAATCTATGTGGGTAAGAAAAAAGATCAGCACAGTCTGCCTCAGGAGCAGATCTGTGAGTTGCTGGCAGTGCTGGCACGCTGCGGTAAAAATGTGGTGCGCCTCAAAGGCGGTGATAACTTTATCTTTGGCCGTGGGGGTGAGGAGGTAGATCACCTAAACAAGCAGGGCGTGGAATGCTCCGTAGTACCAGGCATTACCGCAGCCATTGGTTGTGCTGCCGCCACACAAATACCCCTCACTCACCGAGATCATGCCCATGCCGTGACCTTTATTACCGGCCATCGGCAAAATGGTCAGATGTATATAAACTGGGATCTGGCCCTACAAAAAGACAGCACTGTGGTGTTCTATATGGGGCTTTCAAATCTTGACGAGATCACCAGTCAGTTATTACAGCGCGGCTGTCCCGCCGACAAACCCTTTGCCGTGGTGGCTCAGGGAACTTCGAATAATCAGCAGGTGGTGCTGGGTACTATTAGTGATATTGCCGAGCGCCTAAAATCCATGCCACTGCCGTCGCCTGCCTTACTAATGATGGGTGATGTGATTAAGGCCAATGGTTATGCGCAACAGCTTGCCGACCAAACAATGGCTAGCTATCCGGCGGTTGCCCAAGCCTGAGGTCTAAAAGAGTTAGTGATCCAGATTGACATCAAATCCGCGCAAGAGTAGATTAACTGCTCTTGCTTCGGCAATAGGTTCTCAAGTTTGGCCAATCAGATGTCCGGCTGAATAAGAGTGAAACGGGAAATCGGTGCGCTTGATCATAGATTGATCAAATAGCAATTCCGATACTGCCCCCGCAACGGTAAATAAGGTTGTTTGGCTGTATGACCACTGTGCTAAAACGCATGGGAAGGTAGTCAAACAAAGTGGCTTGTTGGCAAGTCGCTCACTTATGAGTCCGGAGACCGGCCTATCGCTATGCAGACAAACCGCGGGGTGCGGTCTTGTGCTGATCGACAGTCTCTGTCTCTCTGCCTGTACGCCCCTGCTTATATTTATTATTCGCTCGGGTGTGAGCGATAGAGGAAATTATGAAAAAAATATCTTTTCTTGGGACAGCGATAGCGTTGTCCGCAGCCCCCATTCTATCCCAGATGGCTATTTCTGCTGAAACCGAAATTAATGAAATCCTGGTCAGTGCTTCACTGGTACCTATTGCTGCCAGCCGGTCGGCCAATGCAATTACGGTTATTGATAGTGAGCAGCTGAGAAATCGCGCGGCTTTGACTGTTGGTGATTTGCTGCGGGATGTGCCTGGTCTGGCGGTTAGCCGCAGTGGTGTGCAGGGTTCTCAGACTCAAATCCGTGCTCGCGGTGCCGAGGCCAATCATCTTTTGGTACTAATCGATGGCGTCGAAGCCAATGATCCCTCCCAGAGCGATGAGCTAAACTGGGGTACGCTATCTGCCGATGATATTGAACGGATCGAAGTTATTCGCGGCCCACAGAGCTCTATGCGCGGCAGCGATGCCATGGCTGGCGTAGTAAATATTGTGACCCGCAGTGCCGAGCAGGCCTTTAGTGCCAAGCTGTTTACTGAAGCGGGTAGTTTTTCCACCACACGCCATGGATTTCATATTGGTACCAAACAGGGTGACTTTAATGTTCGCCTGGGTGTTAGCGATACTAAGACTGACGGTGACAATATTTCCCGTACTGGCGATGAGAAGGACGGCTATGAAAATACCAGCATTAACCTAAAGGCTGGTTTTACCGTAAACGAAGAGTTTAAGCTGTCTTTTTCTGCCCGCCAGTCTGACGGCATGAATGAGTTTGATGCCGATGGTGACTTTGACGGCTTTGTGGAAGACCAGGATCGAGTATCTGAATTCCGTAACAGCACTATGGGGTTGCAGGCTGACTATGTTTCAGCAGATGGCCGTTGGCAACATAAATTGGTTATTGCTCAATCAAAACATGACAATGAAGCTTTTGCCGATGATGTATTGGGTAATGTGACTGCCTCGACCAAGGATCAGTATCAATATATTGGTTCGATGTTTTGGGATGATTCCAGCCAGCGTATTTCTGTTCTTGCCGAGCGTGAGGAGGAAGACTATCGACAGCGCGGCCCGCTGAGCTGGGGCTTAGATCCTAATCAGGATCGTGAGCGTGATACGAATAGCTTTGCTATTGAATATCGCAACGATATCTCTGATCGCCTCAGTCTGGCACTGAGCAGTCGCTACGATGATAATTCTGAGTTCGACAGCGCCAATACCTACCGAATGGAAGCGGTTTATCAGTTAAGGGACGACACCAGATTGCGCAGCGCTTACGGCACAGCGGTTAAAAATCCAACTTTCTCTGAACGCTTTGGCTTCTACACAAACTTTATTGGTAATCCCGAGCTTAAGCCTGAAGAGTCAACCAGCTGGGAGTTGGGGATCGATCAGCAGTTAGGTGATTTCAGTCTGTCTGCAACGCTGTTTGATTCTGAGTTGGAGAATGAAATTAACGGTTTTGCTTATGATGCGGTGAATATGGGCTTTACTGCTGTCAATAACGAAGAGGTTAGCGAGCGTCAGGGCGTTGAACTCACAGCCTCAGTGGATTTGGATGAAAGCCTGGCCATTAGTGCTGCCTATACCTACACCGACTCTGTTCAGTCGGATGGTGCTGGTGGCTATGAGGATGAAGTGCGCCGTGCCCGCCACACGGCCAATCTGAATCTGGCCTGGCAGGCGACGGATCTGCTGCAGCTAACTACCAATGTTCAGTACAGCGGCAGTCAGAGCGATGAATTTTTCCCGCCCTTGCCGGCGCCTTCACAGATCGTCACCCTGAATGACTACACCTTGATAAATGTAAACGCTAACTTTAGTGCAACAGACAGGTTGGATATTTATCTGCGCCTGGATAACCTGCTGGATGATGACTACGAAGAAGTATTTGGTTATCAGACATTGGGTTTTGGTGCCAGTCTTGGTCTGCGCTTTAGCCTCTAAGGCAGAGATCATGACTAGTTCAGTTGATACAGGAAAAAAGCGAGTGTTGCTCTCCTGGAGCAGTGGCAAAGACTCGGCCTGGACTCTGTATCAACTGCAACAGGATCCAACGGTTGAGGTGGTGGGTTTGCTCACCACCTTTAACAGTCAGTTTAAACGTTCGGCCATTCATGGCGTGCGTCAACAGTTGCTGCGCCTGCAGGCACAGGCGGCGGACTTACCACTAATCGAAATCCCTCTACCCTGGCCCTGCAGTAATAAGCAGTATGAAGCTATTATGGGCAAAGCTGTGGATGATGCCCGGGCTCAGTTGCAGATGGATGCGGTGGCCTTTGGCGATCTGTATCTGGAAGATATCCGCAACTACAGGGAGCAGCAGATGGCCGGCACTGGTTTGGAGTTGGTCTTTCCCCTGTGGCAGATTCCTACCGACCAGCTGGCACAGCAAATGATTGATGGCGGCCTCAAAGCCGCCATTACCTGCCTTGACCCCAGTGTTATGCCAGAGCATTTGGCTGGATATCAGTTTGGCCCCGAACTATTGGAGCAGCTCCCGGGATCTGTGGACCCCTGTGGAGAAAATGGTGAATTCCACACCTTTGCCTGGGATGGCCCCATGTTTAAACAGCCCATTCCGGTGATGGCTGGCGAAGTGGTTAATCGGGATGGTTTTGTCTATGCTGATTTGCTGTTGGAGGAAAGCCCATGAAAATAGTCTCATTACTGCCCAGTGCCACCGAGTTGGTCTGCGGCCTCGGCCTGCGTGATCAGTTGGTGGGTGTATCCCATGAATGTGATTACCCCGCTTCTGTAGTTGGCCTGCCGGTGCTCACCAGCTCGCGAATTCCCGAAGGGCTGGACAGCGGCGAGATTGATCGCCTGGTTACCGACCAGCTTAAAAATGATGAGGCTCTGTATGATCTGGTAATGGAGCCTCTGACAGAGTTGCAGCCGGATTTGATTGTCACTCAAGCCCTGTGTGATGTCTGCGCTGTATCTGGCAATGATGTTGCCAAAGCTATTGGCAGTCTGCCCGGTGACCCCCAGGTGGTAAATCTGGAACCTATCTGCCTCAACGATGTGCTGGATACTGTCGATATGCTGGCTCAGGCTGCGGACTGTGTGGAGCAGGGTGTGCGTTACAGAGCAGAGCTTCAAGGCAGAATTGATGCTGTTGCCGAACGCTCAAAAACATTGATCGACAGACCCAAAGTGGCGCTGTTGGATTGGCTTGACCCATTGTTTGATGGGGGACACTGGAGTCCGGAAATTATTGATCTGGCTGGCGGTGAGCCCTGCTTTGGTGCCAAGCAGGAACCTTCCCAGCGACGGGAGTGGGACCAGCTTATTGAAGCTCGCCCGGACTGCATTTTTATTGCCCTGTGCGGCTTTAATGTGGAGCGGTCAATGCAGGATATTGAGGCGTTTTTAGCCACTGAGGGCTATGCCCAACTCAAAGCGGCCTGCGGACCAAAAATATTTCTGGTGGATGGCAATGCGTACTTTAGCAGGCCCGGTCCAAGGTTGGTGGATGCTCTGGAAATCATGGCCCATGCACTGCATCCCAATACTCATTTATTGCCCCCGGGATTGCCCGAGGCCATAACAATTATTGAATAAGGTTTAGTCCCATGACAGACGACAAGGCGAAAAAAGAAAGTAGTCACAAAACCAAAATGCAGAAGCTTAAGGAGAATGTGGATTCTTCCATTGCAGCCGCAGATACCGAGCGCGGGGTGATGATTTTGCTGACCGGCAATGGCAAGGGTAAATCCAGCTCTGCTTTTGGTATGGTGATGCGCGCCCTGGGTTACGGCTATAAGGTTGGCGTGGTGCAGTTTATTAAAGGGGCTCAGTTGTCCGGCGAAGAGATGTATGTGCGGGACCATTGCCCCCAGGTGACTTTTCAACAGATGGGTACCGGCTTTACCTGGGATACTCAGGATCGCTCCGGGGACATAGCGGCGGCAGAAACCAGCTGGGCTGTGGCGGAGAAAATGCTTGAGGATGAAAGCTATCATCTGGTGGTGCTCGATGAGCTTACTTATATGCTGAGCTTCAAATATCTGGATCAGGATATGATTCTGCGTGCCCTTAAAAATCGTCCGGCAAATCAGTCGGTGGTCGTTACCGGACGCGGTGGCGGTTCAGCACTGGCGGATATGGCCGATACGGTCTCTGAAATTAAAGAAGTGAAGCACGCCTATAATTCTGGCGTGATGGCCCGCAAGGGCGTGGACTATTAATTGCGCCGTGTCTCCGCGCAAAGCTTAATCTGGGCGCTGGCAATTCTGTTGCCAGTGGCCGCGCTGGTTTCCATGACCGTGGGCACAGTCAATATTTCTCTGGCCGATGCTCTGAGCGCAGTGGCAGGCAATTCTGTCAATCAGCAAACTGATACTATTCTTTTCGATATTCGCCTGCCGCGAATACTGCTGGCGATTTTTGTCGGTGCTGTTTTAGCCAGTACTGGTGCCGTTATGCAGGGGCTGTTTCGCAATCCATTGGCCGACCCTTCCTTAATTGGTGTTTCCAGCGGCGCTTCAGTGGGAGCCAGTCTAATGATTGTCACCGCCGGTGGCTTTATTCAGAGCGGTGCTCTGGTTGGATTGTCTCTGGTTGCCGTGGGTGCTTTTGTCGGTGGTTTTGCCGCCACATTACTGGTTTATCGACTGGCGACTTCAGGAATTGGCACATCAGTTACCACCATGCTGTTGGCCGGTATTGCCATAGGTGCGCTGGCCGGTGCTCTGAATAGCTTGCTTAGTTATTTCTCTGACAATGATATGTTGCGCCAGATAAGTCTGTGGCAAATGGGCAATCTCAGCGGTGCCAGCTGGTTAAAGGTCAGCATTATGGGGGCAGTGGCGATTTTTTTAATGCTGCTGTTTCCCCGGGAGAGCAAAGCTCTTAATGCATTGTTGCTGGGGGAGTCCGAGGCCCGCCACCTGGGTATTGATGTGCAGCGGGTTAAGCGTCGCCTGATCGTCCTGACTGCGCTGGGGGTGGGTGTCTCTGTTGCTCTGGCTGGTCTGGTCGGCTTTGTGGGTCTGATAATGCCCCATATAGTGCGCTTGGCTATAGGCCCGGATCACCGCTGGCTGGTGCCTGGCTCGGCATTGGCTGGAGCTACTTTGCTGGTGATTGCCGATAGTCTGGCGCGTATTGTAGTGATTCCCGCCGAGCTGCCTACAGGCATTCTTACCGCTCTGCTGGGTGCCCCATTCTTTGTCGCACTGTTGCTTCAGCAGCGCAAGGATGTGTAGCCCGTGACCATGTTTGCCGACAATATCTCTCTGCACCTTTCGGGCTTTGATCTGTTGCGCAATATCAGCCTTGAGGTTGAGGCTGGTGCGGTGACCGCCATTGTTGGCCCCAATGGAGCTGGCAAGTCCAGCTTGCTTAAAGTGCTCACTGGAGAGGTAACAGCAACCAGGGGCGATGTGTATCTCAACCAGCGCGAGCTAACTCATTGGCCGCTGCTGGATCGGGCACAGATGCTCGCAGTACTGCCCCAGCACACATTGCTAAACTTCCCTTTTACTGCCGATGAAGTGGTGGGTCTGGGTCGTATCCCCCATCAGACGGGCGTGACTAAAGATAATCAAATTATTGCTCAGGCCCTGGATCTGGTGGATGCCAGTTATCTGCAAAAGCGTTTTTATACCCAGATGTCCGGGGGCGAAAAACAGCGGGTGCAGTTGGCCAGAGTGCTGGCGCAGATTTGGCAGCCCAGTGATCATGGTGAGCAGTTTCTGGTGCTGGACGAGCCCACCTCGGCCTTTGATCTATCCCATCAGCAGCTGACTCTGGATATTGTTCGCCAGCTGGCAGAGAGGGGCGTTGGTGTGCTTATGGTGGTCCATGACCTTAATCTGGCGGCCCGCTGTGCGGATAATCTGGTGGTCTTTGACGGTGGTGTTATCGCCGCTCAGGGCAAGCCAAAAGATATTCTTAGCGAACAGCTAATCGACAAGGTATTTGGCGTCAAGTCCATTATTTCCCAGCACCCTGTCACCAAGCGACCACTGGTGATTGTCTGATGCGCCTACTCAGCATTTTGTTGGTCTGCTGTTCTCTCTCGGTAATGGCCGAGGTCAGAGTGGTGGATGACAATGGTGATGAGGTGCGGCTGGCAGTACCTGCTCAGCGGATTATCAGTCTGGCCCCCAATATTACCGAGGTACTGTTTCACATTGGTGCCGGGGATCAGATTGTGGGTGCGGATGAATATAGCAATTATCCGGAGGCGGCAAAGCAGATACTGCGGGTAAACAACCATGCGGCCGCCAATTATGAGTTGATTCTCTCCCTCAAGCCAGATTTGGTGATTGCCTGGCAGTCGGGCAATGGCGATAAGATTATTAATCCGCTGCGCAAATTGGGTATTCCGGTTTTTGTAGTGGAAACCCATCAGATTGAGCGTATTCCCAATCTGTTTCGGCGCTTTGGTCAGCTCAGCGGTAACAATGATCTTGCGCAGCAGCGCATAGAGGAATTTACCCAGCGTTTGCAGCTGTTGGGAGATGCCCAGACAGGCAAGTCTGTGGTCAGAACTTTTTATCAAATATGGGATCAGCCACTGATTACGCTAAATGGCAAACATATGGTCAGTGATGTGATTGAGCTCTGTGGCGGGATTAATATTTTTGCTGACGCAGTGCCTCTGGTGCCCTATGTGAATATTGAATCCATAGTGGCAGCAGATCCCCAGGTGATTATTGCTGGTGGCAGTCAGGAAGAGCAACCGGGTTGGTTCAGCAGCTGGCAACAGTGGACCGGTATCTCCGCCGTGCAGCATAAGCAGATCTACCTGATTCCCGCAGACCTGATGCAGCGCCACTCGGTGCGTATTCTGGATGGCGCCCAAATGATGTGTGATTACCTAGATAGCGCCAGAACAGCCATAAACTAAGGCAGACTGTCCCAACCTAACAAGCTGCTAACCTCCCGGCCATATCCGCAGCCGCTCCCGAAGCAAAAGCCCAGACATAAAAAAGCCGCTAACAGCGTTAGCGGCTTTAAGTGTCCCTTTTTTTCACTCTGTCACATCTATGTACAACAGTAGCGTTCGGACGATTTTAGTTTATTCCCCTAATCTTCTTATTATAGGTCATACCCCCTCTCATCATGCTCAGTGAGATCTAGACCTCTGGTCTCGTCTTCTTCGTCGACTCGTAATACTAACAGTTTGTCGACAAGTTTCAACAGTATAAATGTCACTATACCTGTATAGACGAACGTAGAGGCAATACCCACAATCTGAACATAGGTCTGAGAGGCCATGGTCATACCTTCGTTGTAACCCTGCCCGCTGAATACACCCAGTGCATCGGAGGCAAAGATACCTGCGTAGAATGTACCCAGCATGCCGCCAACACCGTGCACCGGAAATACATCCAGAGAATCATCAATTTTAAAGCGCTGCTTGATCGCCTGAGTGGCGTAATAGCAGATAACACCGGCAGTAAAGCCAATAACCAGTGCGCCGCCGGGGCCTACAAAGCCAGAAGCCGGCGTAATAGTGCCCAAGCCAGCAACCATACCAGTCACAATACCCAGTACAGAAGGCTTACCATGTTTGATCCATTCCATCATCATCCAGGCCATGGAGCCGGCTGCGGCTGAGATATGAGTCACCAGCATCGCCATACCTGCGTCACCGTTAGCCGCCAGTGCTGAGCCGGCATTAAAGCCAAACCAACCAACCCAGAGCATACCTGCGCCAGTGATGGTCATGGTCATATTGTGGGGAGGCATTGCCTGTTTGGAGAAACCTTTACGGTTGCCCAGAACCAGTGCCGCAACCAGAGCGCCAACACCAGCAGTAATATGTACAACGGTACCACCGGCAAAATCTAGCAGCCCCATGGTGCCAAGCCAGCCACCACCCCATACCCAGTGGGTAACAGGTGCGTAGACAACAATCAGCCACAGGGCACTGAACAGCAGCATGGCGCTAAAGCGCATACGCTCGGCAAAGGCACCGACAATAAGGGCTGGGGTAATAACAGCAAATGTCATCTGGAACATAGCAAACACAGACTCGGGGATATCACCGGCCATTGAGTCTTCAGTAATGTTGCCCATCAGCAGGTTATCCAGATTGCCGATCCAGGCATTCATGGAGCCACCGTCGCCAAAGGCGAGGCTGTAGCCAAAAGCAAACCAGATCAATGAGGCCATGCAGGTAATGGCAAAGCACTGCATCAAAACCGAGAGTACATTTTTAGAGCGAACCAGGCCGCCGTAAAACAGTGACAGACCGGGAATGGTCATAAACAGAACCAGCGCGGTTGAGGTTAAAATCCATGCAGTGTTGGCACCATTTAATTCGTCGGCAAATGCCTGAGTCGATAGCGCGGTTAAAATAATCGCAAGAACACCGCGATTGAGGTATTTGTTGTTGGTTAGCATTATGTTCCCCTGATAAAAAGCACTAAATAAGTGCGTAAAAAATATTCGCCCAATCAAAACGCACCATAATCGAACATAAATCCCGCTAAAAAGCTCGAAATGCTGCCTTATAGCAATTGAACAGCAATTTTTGTGCCATTAAAAATCATCTATGCACTAATTTATTTCATAGGTGGTTCTGCAGGCACCATAGAGGTGCTTGGGGGAATAAAACCCGAGGCCATCCCACTGTCTATACTTTTATTATCAGGCTATGCACCAAGGAGGAGCCCATGGTTGATAATAGTGAACTAACTGCTGCACTGGAGTTGCTGCGCGAGAGATTGCAGAAAGCTTCAACAATCAGCAGTGCCGAACGAGATCTGCTAAGTAGTTTGATTACTGATATGACTCAGGGGGACGACAGTGATGATCAGCAGGAGGATATGTCAGAGCAAAGCTTTCGCGAGCTACTGCAGTCCAAGGCCTCCAGTTATGAGGTCGATCATCCAGAATTGGCCTATCTGATGCGTCAAGTACTGGACATACTGACTAAAATGGGGATTTAATATCCTACTATTTAATGCTGTAACCATAACAATTAGCAGGCGGTTTTTCTTGATTAGAATTCTTTTCACCACAGCAGTCTTGCTGGGCACCTTGGCAGGCTGCTCATCCACAGTTGTCCCGGCCAAAGTAGGGCCCAATGGCGAATATATTGGCTGGCATTGCTCGGGGGATATTACCTCTGAGAGCGATTGGCGCTGTGAACAGAAAACCTTAAAAGATGGCAAAGTTGTCACCGCTGCTGCGCCGCCGCCGGCTGCAGCTCCGGTAGCCCAGTCTTCTCAAGAGCCTACTCAAGAGCCTGTTAAAGAGTCCGCGCCTATTGTTGAGTCCGTGCCGAGCCCGGTTGCGGAGGCAGCTCCTGCAAAGACAGAGCAGAGCCTGCCAACCAAAAGCCTTCCAACCACAGGCTACAGCCTGCAACTGGGAGCCTATCTCAGTCGCCAGCAGGCTGAGGAAGCTGCAGCTGATATGGTGCTTAGCGGCACGCTTGAAGTGAGAGAGATTATTTCCCAGGGTAGGGCGTTTTCGGTTATTTTGCTGGGCCACTACCCCACGCGCAATGAAGCAGAGGCTGCGGCCCAGAATTTAACCATCAGCTATTGGGTTCGCTCTATGAGGTCTCTCGCTGATGCCGCGGTCGACTGAAGCTAATACAGACGCCAGGTTAAATGCCTTTGCCACTGGTAACAGCACCAGTGTCGGGCCGGATGGCAACCTCAACTACGGACTCCTCAACCAGCAACTCCAGGGTCTGATCGACAATGAGACTGATGCTATTGCAAATCTGGCCAATGCCGCAGCACTACTGTGGCAGGAACTGCCAAAGATTAACTGGGTGGGGTTTTATCTGCTTAAGCAAGAGCAGTTGGTGCTGGGGCCGTTTCAGGGCAAACCGGCCTGCTCTCGAATACCAGTGGGAGAGGGGGTGTGCGGCACTGCAGCAGTCATGGGCAGAACCATAGTGGTTGCCGATGTGCATCAATTTCCCGGGCATATCGCCTGCGATCTGGCCAGCAAGTCGGAAATTGTTGTGCCTCTGTGGCGCGATGGCCAGTTGCTGGGACTATTGGATATCGACAGTCCTGTGGTTGATCGCTTTGACTATGTCGACCAGCAGGGGCTGGAAGAGTTGATGCAGACATTGTTGGCGCGGCTTGAGCTACCACTATAAAAACTATTCTATTGCACTGGGGAGTTCGTGATCTTGAGAATCGGCAGTTTTATTAATCCGCAGCATATTTTTCGCGCTTTTAAATATGCTGTTTACCTTCTGGTAACGATCAATATATTTTTATTCTTTCAGGAGGAGGCGCTGGCTACCGCCCAGACCTTTAGTCAGGGTATCAATCTGGTGGATATTATTCAGGGGTTTGCATCCACTATAGATACAGCGGCCTGGGTACTGTTGCTGCTCCTGTTTGAATTTGAGACCTCGATTCTGGATGATCAAACCCTGCGCCAACCCAGAGTGCAGGCTTTTTTTATTGCCCTGCGCACCTTTTGCTATGGCTTTATCCTCTATGCCTCCTATGGCTACATTTCAAAGATGCTGCTGTTGCACAATATTTCTCCGCTGGCCATAGCCGACCTCTGTAACCAGCTGGGCCAGGGGTTCAGCAGTATTGTAACCATTGATGAGTACCCGCCATTGGATGCCCAAAGTTGCGCTACTCTGGCTAACCAAGAGCTCTATCGGCTCGACGGGCAGCGGGTGATTGGCAGCGCCACTGACTGGAGTGCTATCCAGTGGCTGGCCTGGGTAGATGTGATTAATTCTCTGGCCTGGATTGCGGTTGTGGTTATTTTGGAAGTGGATGTCTGGCTGCAGTTGCGCGGTCGCCTTGAGGGGCGCTTTGTCAGCATTAGTCAGCTGATCAAGGTGGTTCTTTACGCAATATTGTTTGCTGCAGCTGTGTACTGGGGCCTGTTGGGTGACTTCCTTGATTTCTGGGATGCCTTTTTGTGGCTGGTGGCCTTCGTCTTTATTGAGATGAATATTTTTCAGTGGCAGGCGGAAACCAATGCTGAAACCAGCATCGGTGCCGAGGCTGTCTAAGCCGGAATAATCGCCAGAATAAGTTTTGCCAGGCAGGTTAGCTTGCCTTCGTCGTTCTCCAGGCGTATCTCCCACACATGGGAGCGGCGGCCTAAATGTATTGGCCGTGCTGTGCCCGTTACCAGGCCGGATGAAACCGGCCGCAAATGGGTGGCACTGACTTCCTGACCTAGGCATTTGAACTTGCTCATATCTATAACATGGGCCCCGGCGATGCTACCCAGGCTCTCTGCCAGCACCACATTGGCTCCTCCATGAACCACTCGATAGGGCTGGAAAGTGCGATGGTCAGCTGGCATGGTGCCGGTAATAAAATCATCTCCTACCTCAGTGATTTCAATACCCAGGTGATCAACAATGGTGTCATTGTTCATCTGCCCGTTGCAAAGCTCTATATCTGGTCTGCGGTGCCAAATGCTGGCCATAATCTATCCTTTCTTATTGTGTTTTAAGGCGCTTATGTTTCACTCTTGTGGGCTGGGCATCTTCGCCTTTGCGGGCGATAAAGTCATCGTGATACTCGCTGTAGTTACCCTCAAAAAACACCACTTCGCTATTGTCTTCGTAGGCCAGAATATGGGTGGCAATACGATCCAGAAACCAGCGGTCGTGGGATATAACTAGTACGCAGCCGGGGAAAGAAAGGACTGCTTCCTCCAGTGCGCGCAGGGTTTCAATATCCAGGTCATTGGAGGGTTCATCCAGCAACAGAACATTGGCACCCTGTTTTAAGGTGTTGGCCAGGTGCAGGCGACCGCGCTCACCACCGGACAGCTCGCCAACACGCTTCTGTTGGTCATTGCCCTTAAAGTTAAAGCGCCCGGCGTAGGCTCTGGAAGAGACCTCATAGTTGCCGATTCTGAGAATATCATGGCCGCCAGAAATAGCTTCCCAAACACTGTGGTTGTCGTTCAGGGCATCTCTGCTCTGTTCCACATAGGCCACTTTAACGGTTTCGCCAAGGGTAATACTGCCGCTATCCGGTTGTTCTGTGCCTGCAATCATGCGGAATAATGTTGATTTACCAGCACCATTGCCGCCGATAATACCCACCACTGAAGCCTTTGGTATGGACAGGGAGAGATTCTCGATTAGCAGCTCATTGCCAAAACCTTTACTGACCTTGTCCAGCACAATAACCTTGTCGCCGAGGCGCTCGCCCGGGGCAATATAGATTTCATTGGTTTCATTGCGCGACTGAAACTCTTGGGAATTAAGCTCATCAAAGCGGGCCAGACGCGCTTTGTTCTTTGCCTGCCGCCCTTTGGGGTTCTGCCGCACCCATTCCAGTTCCTGTTTAATGGCGCGCTGACGACTGATTTCCTGCTTGGATTCTGTCTCCAGTCGTTTGCCCTTAGCCTCTAGCCATGTAGAGTAATTGCCTTCGTAGGGAATACCACGGCCGCGATCTAGCTCCAGAATCCAGCCAGCGACATTGTCGAGGAAGTAGCGATCGTGAGTAACAGCTACCACAGTGCCAGCGAATTCCTCGAGGAATTTTTCCAGCCAGAACACTGACTCTGCATCTAGGTGGTTGGTGGGTTCGTCCAGCAGCAACATATCCGGGCGCGACAGCAACAGTCGGCACAGGGCTACCCGGCGCTTCTCACCACCGGACAATGATGTGACATCTGCATCCCAGGGTGGCAGGCGCAGGGCATCTGCAGCTATATCCAATGAATGATCGAGATTGTGGGCATCCCAGGCTTCAATAACCGCTTCGAGCTCGCCCTGTTTCTTGGCTAGTGCATCAAAGTCTGCATCTGGCTCTGCATAGTCCAGATACACCTGATCCAGTCCCTTCAGCGCGTCGACTGCTTCGCGCATACCGTCCTCTACATTGCCGCGCACATCCTTAGCCGGATCCAGTTGCGGTTCCTGTGCCAGATAACCAATTTTGATGCCGGGCATAGGGCGGGCTTCACCCTGAATATCGGTGTCCAGTGCTGCCATAATTTTTAGCAATGTGGATTTACCAGCGCCATTGAGACCTAAAACACCAATCTTGGCTCCTGGGAAAAAAGACAGGGACACGTCTTTCAGAATTTCGCGCTTTGGGGGAACAATTTTGCTCACCCGATTCATTGTGTAAACGTATTGTGCCAACGAAAATAACCTTATATTGGGGGGCTGTAGACCCATTAAAAACAGCAGTATAACTTTTGTAAGAAATTAACTCTGCGAGACTGAAGATTATACAGCCTGATAATTCGCTGATATACCGGTAAATCTCTATTTGTCTAAAGGGTTGGACTTTGATTGATTCTCCAATCATCAAAAAAAGGGAGTAGCTCAGTGATAGTAATTCACTAAACCAGACAAGGAAATTTCTATCTCTGGCATGGCCATGGAAACAAGATA
>JABJOY010000097.1 GCA_018664075.1 Porticoccaceae bacterium
GTGAGCGCGCCGCGGCCCGGCTTGCCAATACCACGGGGTGTGCGACAGGCGTCGATAATCCATGCTTCGGTCATAATAGTTACCTTTGTTTGAAAAGCTCCATTCAGTTACAGCACTGTGTAGAGCGCTTTTGTTGTTTTAATTATTCTCGCTTATCTCCACTGTATTAACAGCTCGGCAACTATTCAAACTTACTTATGACCAATGGTTCAGGAAGACGGCAGCAACTATCTGGCCATCCAGAGATATTCTATTTTATTTCCGCTAGACTGGGTTTAAATTCGGGGTTTTAGTTCGGAGCCTAATAATGATAAAAAAAAAGTTCTCACCGCAATTTATGGCCGTCGGCCTAATCTGTCTATTGGGCCTTGCCATGCAGGTTAAGAGCGAGACCGAGCGCAGCTTTGCGCCAGCAGAACAGGATAGCAAAGGCCGCTATATCAACCTCGACAGGAATCTCCCGGGCGTATCCATCAAGGTGACCGCACCGTTTTTTGCCCGGCGTGTGCTCACTGCCTTTAAAAGTCGCGACGGCGCGCCACAGCGCACTGTCAACGACGGTGTATTTCTGCGAGAAAACGCCAGACACAGTGAGCCCACAGTAACCTGGGTAGGCCATGCGACATTATTGGTGCAGATGGAACATCTGACTTTTCTCACTGACCCCATCTGGTCAAACCGACCTAGCCCAGTGCCCTTTGCTGGCCCCAATCGCTATGTCAAACCCGGCATCGCTATCGAAGACCTGCCCCCTATCGACTTTGTAATGATCTCTCACAATCATTATGACCATCTGGATGTACCAACATTGCGCAAGCTGGCCAAACGCAGCCCGGATACTATCTTTTTTGTGCCTGTGGGCAATGGCAAGCTGCTGCGCAAAAAAGGTATCGAGCAGGTTCGGGAGCTGGACTGGGGTGAGACAGCCAGTATTAAAGGCGCAACCATCCACTGCCTGCCGACCCAGCACTGGAGCAAGCGCAGCCTGACCGATACCAGAAAAGCACTCTGGTCTTCCTGGGCGGTAACCGGGCCCCAGCGCCGCTTTTACTTTGCCGGAGACACTGGTTATTTCGAGGGTTTTAAGGAGATTGGGGAGAAACTGGGGCCTTTCGATTTAGCCGCTGTACCCATTGGCGCCTACGAGCCCAATGCCATGATGAAGGTTTCCCATATGAATCCAGAGGAAGCAGTGCAGGCAGCGATGGATATAAAGGCTGAACGGGCCGTGGCCATGCATTTTGGCACCTTCAACCTCTCGGATGAACCTCTTACCGAACCGCCCCTGAGATTTAAAGCTGCAGCTGAAAACAGCAGCTTAGGTGTCGACAATAGCTGGGTTTTAGATATTGGCGAAACCCGGCGATTTTAATTACCAATCTTTAGTTGAACCATTTAAGCAAGGAAAATACCCATGTCAGTGACCCTGTATCAATCTTCAATTCCGGTTTTTGTTCGCCATCTGGATAATCTCTCAGGACTGTTGGCGACCGGCTTGAGCTATGCCCATGATCAAGAGGTCGACGAAGCCGTATTGGCCAGCGCCCGACTGTTCCCCAATATGCATCCACTGGTAAAGCAGGTACAGATCGCCTGCGATATGGTAAAGCGCGGCGGAGCTAGACTGGCTGGAGTTGAAGCTGACAACGATGAGGATACAGAGGTTAGTTTTGCCGAACTGCAAGACAGGATAGCAAAGACCAAAGCATTTTTGCTCAGCCTGCCGGAGGGGGCTATTAACGGCGCCGGAGACAAAACCATTGTCATGCCCGCCGGGCCCTATGAACTGACTTTTACCGGCACCGAATATTTGCATCTATGGGTGCTGCCCAATATGTATTTTCATATCACCACCGCTTACAACATCCTGCGGCACAATGGCGTCTCCATAGGCAAGATTGATTATCTTGGGGTGGGTTCATTTATCAGCAAAGGGCCTGAGTAAGGGTCGCTTGAGGCCTTTGCCCCCGTCAAAGCTAGCCCAGCTTGACTAGGCTGCGTGAACTGCTCGCAGTAACCGGCCCATAGGCTTCTCCCCCAGATCAGCAGCAAACTGGGTATTTTCCCAGGCACTGTGGCCACCAATCATCACTAGCTCAACCACGCCGTCAGATCGGTTGACCAGCTGCTCATGGCTAAATTCTTCACGATGAATACGCTCGGCACTGGTCTCGCCATCGTATTCCGCGAGCTTTTTAGGGTCGATCAAAATCAGATCGGCCACATCGCCCATATCAATGGTGCCACCCTCAACACCAAATACATCGGCGGCATCTTTGGTCAGGCGCTTAACCATATAGCTGACATCCTGATCACCCCCCAGAGCGGCCAGCTTAAGGCTGCGCAGATTGACATCATAAAATGCCATATTGGTCAGGTGGGCACCGCTATCATTGAAGCCTGGCAGCAGCAGCGGGTTCATTAGCAGCTCGCGCACTGTCTCCAGGTCGCGGTTGGCGGTAATGGTGCTCCAGGTCAAATCATTGTCAAAGGAGCGTAGCATCTGCAGCATAAAGTCCCCCTCGTCTTCAATCCAGGTAAAGTCTGCCTGCACTGTTGCAAGCTCATCTTCACTGGTATCTGCCAGCCACTGACCTGCATTAATAGCATTTATCCGGTCAAACACCGCCTGAAAATCCATGCCCTGCCAGCTGGTTTGGGGACAGCGCTCCAGGTGCATATCCGCAAGGGTGCGGTGGAAGGCATAGTCCTCAAGATTGATCTTGCGCTTTAGACGAGCCAGGCTCCAGCCCTGCTTGCCCTTCATCCACATGGCTTTAAAGGCCTTGGCATAGTCCGGATCATTGAGAATTGCCTGGCGACCAGCGCGGTCCTCCAGATCCGTCTCATTGAGGCGACGCAATTCAGGAATCTCTTCGGCCAGAGGCGTCACTGCACCATCACCCCAGGTTTTGAACGGAGCGCCCAGAGCCTGCATATGAAAGTCTCCTTTGACCAGCCAGGAGTTCAACATGCGCGCCAATATCTTGGTCAGGCGAGCCAGACGCCAGTTATTGGTAATATCCAGTGCCGCAACCACTGTGGTCCGCAATGGCTTGCCATAGAGGCGGCCACTGGTAAGCAAAAAGGTTTTCAATGTGCCTATCACAGTATCTTTTGGCGGTGTCGCCTGCCACAGGGCACCCTGCTCTCGCACCACCCCAGCCAACGCTTTTAGCTCGGGGAACTTGGAAAACTGAGTGGGAATAGTTTTTTCGCAATGGGGCTGTGCCGCCAGATAATGGAATGGCAATGCATCGGTCGAAAAGCCCGCATAGCCCTGCTGCAAACCTTCACGCAGCGAATCTTTCATCTGCTCCAGCTCATCGCTGGTGGGGTCGCGGGTAATGCTGTTTTCAAAACCCATTTTCTCGATACGCAGCATTGAGTGAGGAAACAGCGCCACCACATTGGGACCCAGATTAAGCTTTTCCAGATGGTCCAGATAGTCACCGGGGGTTTCCCAGCTGACATTATCGGCACAGTTGCGCAGAACATGTTTGGGAATATTTTCGACTCGGGCATAGCAGCTCACAATAGGATCATTGGTGCCATCCCGCTGAGCGCCAAAAGCCAGACCCAGGCTGCAGTTGGCAATCACCACAGAGGTGGTGCCGTGGCGGGTAGACTCTGGCAGGCCAGGTGCTACCTCCAGCTCCAGATCATAATGGGTGTGAATATCAAAGAGTCCGGGCATCAACCAAAGACCCTCGGCATCAATTACCCGACCGGCCTGAGATGAATCCAACTGCTGCCCGCGGGCCACAATTCGGCCATCAGCGACGGCAACATCTTCAATAACAGGCTGTTCGCCCCGATTAAAAACTTTGGCATTTTTGATTAGGGTATCAAACGGTTGAGACTGAGCTTGAGTCATCACTTTTCTCTTAATGTTTATTATTTCACCTATACGGACTGAGGTTAAAAACTGACTATCAGCCCTTTGATTCAGAGTATTGCACCAAGATTAATCGGACTCAAGGTTGTAAATGGACTCACGGGTCGTTTTACGCCAATATAGAGAACCTCCATTTTATAAAAATAAAACCACTATGGAATCAACTGCCGACAAACCCGGTTTCAGCCCAGAGCTATGGCGCGCACAGGGGGCATATCAAACTCTTCTGGGGCATCAGATATTCTGTATGGATAGCGGCGGGAATCAGTCACCCAACGCCCAACAACCCAGCTTACTACTGCTCCATGGCTTTCCCACCTCAAGCTGGGACTGGCTGCCAATCTGGGATGACCTAGTAAAAGATTATCGAGTCATTGCACTGGATATGCTGGGCTTTGGCTTTTCTGACAAACCCAATAACCGCAACTACAGCATCCATGGTCAAGCTGATATCGTCGAGGCACTGGTTGCCTCAAAAAGGCTTGAGAGTTTTCATGTACTGGCCCATGACTATGGCGACACCGTAGCCCAGGAGCTTTTGGCGCGACAACTGGATGGCAGCGGTTGCGGGAAGTGGCTGTCCTGCTGTTTTTTAAATGGCGGATTATTTCCCGAGACCCATCGCGCCCTGCTGACTCAAAAACTGTTGCTCAGCCCTGTAGGCGGATTGCTTAACTTTTTCACAGGCTATGCTAAATTCAGTCGCAATTTTAGCTCGGTATTTGGTGCAGATACCCAGCCCTCAGAGCAAGAGTTACAGGATTTTTGGTGGCTGATTAATTTCAATAATGGCAAACATCTTTTTCACAATCTGATTACCTACATGAGCGATCGTATCCAGCACCGGGAGCGCTGGGTATCGGCCCTGCAAACATCCAGTATACCCCTGGCCTTAATTAATGGTTCGGTGGATCCGGTGTCCGGCAGCCATATGGTAGCCCGCTACAAAGAGCTGGATTGCCGACTGGACTATTGCGCCGAGCTGCCAACGATCGGCCATTATCCTCAGGTAGAGGCTCCCCAAGATGTGCTGGCCCATTATCAAATGTTCCTTCGCGGAGATAATCATTGAACAATTCTGTTAGCCAGCTCAGCAAAAATGCCCCATCAACCAGCAACAGCGTTGATATCCAGAGCCTGGATCAGTGGCTGGGTGGACTAACTTTTGATCAGGCCTACCAGCAGTACGAAGACCAGGGCTATATTCTATTTCAAGATGTAATGGATGCTGCCACCGTGCAACAGGTGCGGGATGCGCTGGCGCCGTTTTTAACCGCCACCGGACGCAATGACTTCGAGGGTTTTAAAACCAACCGAGTCTACAGCTTACTCGCCAAAGCCCCGGAGGTGTTTTCTGAGATGGTCACCCATCCTCTGGCCCTGGCATTTGCCGAGCGCGAACTGGGTGAATCCTGTCTGCTGTCAGCTCTGCTGGCAATTAATTTACACCCAGGGGAGACGGTGCAGGGCTGGCACTGTGACGATTCCCAGGTCAATATTCCGCGCCCCCGCAAAGCCTTTGGAGTCAGTGCTTTTTGGGCGATTGATGACACCACCGAATTAAATGGCGCCACGGAATTTATCACTGGCAGCCACCGCTGGACTGAAGATAAGGCTATCTCTCTGGGCGATATTGAAGAACTGCTGGATCCAAGAGGGCGGGATCCAAAACATGACCCCCAACCCAGATCCGATACTTTTAAAATCCCTATGACCAGTGGCTCATTGCTGCTGATCAAAAGTAATGTCTATCATAGAGGCGGCGCAAACCTGTCCGATGCCTCGCGCTTAATTGTGACGCCACAGTATTGCACTGGCTGGGCTCGCCAGCTTGAAAATATGGCGCTGGCTATTCCCCCTGATATTGTTCGCACTCTGCCCAAGCGTGTCCGTGAGCTGATTGGCTACAGTATCCACGAGGCATTTATGGGGTATGTCGATGGTGTCCACCCAGAGAAAAGCCTATAAAAAGTCAGACCATTATTAAACAAAAAGGAGTTTTACTATGAAATACATTATTGCTGCCCTGGGCATGCTGTGCCTAAATGCCGCTGCCGACCACCACCAGTCTGACGAACATAACCAGCCGGAGTTTATGGATACCGCAGGTTTTGAAACCCTGTTAGAGGAGGTATCAAATTGGGGCCGCTGGGGAGATAAGGATCAGCTGGGGACTTTAAATCTGATCACTGCCGACAAACGGGTGGCTGCCTCAAAACTGGTAAAGACTGGTCAGGTAGCCTCATTGGCACTGCCCCTCAATAAAACCAAAGACGCTGTGAACCAAGACCCCTTTATTCATGAACCCTTTATCTTTCCCGCCAGTCCGGAAATACCTGCAGAGGTGCATCCTGAAGCAGCGGGAGATAACTTCTCTGTGGCCTACCATGGCTTTGCCCATTCCCATCTGGATGCTGTCTCTCACTTTGCCTACAAAGGCAAAATGTATAACGGCTTTCCCTTTGAATTGGGTGCCGGAGGCTTTGATAAACTGGGTATCGAGAATATTGCAGAGTCCGGCATTATCACTCGCGGAGTACTGGTAGATCTGCCAGAGTTTTTTGGCGTCGACTATGTAACACCAGGTCAAGCTATCACTACCGAAGATCTGCTGGCCTGGGAGAAAAAATCCGGTATTAAAATTGGTTCAGGGGATGCGCTGTTTATTAAAACCGGTCGGTGGCTGGCTGTGGAAAAACTGGGGCAATGGAACTTTGTTGCCAAGGCGGCCGGTCTCCATTCCACTGTAGCCAGTTTCCTAAAGGAGCGGGATGTAGCAGTTATTGGCTGTGATGGCGTATCCGATGTTATGCCCTCTGGCGTGGAAAACCGCTTTAATCCGCTGCATGAGCTTGTGATGGTAGGCATGGGCATGCCTATTTTTGACAACATGGATCTCAGAGCTGTGAGTGAACTTGCTCGTCAGCACCAGCGCTCGACCTTTATGCTGGTGGCCGCTCCGCTAAAAGTAGAGGGTGCAACCGGCTCACCGCTAAATCCTATCGCTATCTTTTAAGCGCTGGCAACTGCCTCAGTGCTATTGAGTTGAGCTAGGTTAATATGCCCTGCTGCTCTAGGGCATCGATAGCAGCTTGATCAAAGCCCCAGTCGGCCAGCACAGCCTTGGTATCTGCTCCTTCGGCTGAGGGTGCTGTTGGAGTATCACATTGGCTGCGACTGAACCTGGGGGCTGGGGCTGGCTGAGGCTGGCCATTGATTTCAATATAGGTCTGCCGAGCTCGATTGTGAGGGTGATCCACGGCCTCCTGAATATTTAAAATACCGGCAACACAGGCATCTGTGCCTTCAAAAATCTCTACCCACTGATCTCGGGTTTTAGACTTGAACCTGTCCGCAAAGATGGTTTTTATCTGCGGCCATTTCTGTGGATTATTCTGCTCTTCAATAATATGTTCCGGCATACCCGCTAGCCGAATCATCTGGGCGAAAAATTGCGGTTCAATAGGCCCGACGGAAATATGCTTGCCGTCGGCCGTTGCATAGGCACCATAATAGGGCGCGCCAGCATCCAGCAAGTTAGTTTGACGAGCAGGGCTATAGGCGCCCAATTGGCTCATGGTATAAAACATACTCATCAGATGCGCCGAGCCATCGGTTATGGCAGTATCTATCACCTGGCCCTGGCCAGACTTCTGCACCTCCAGCAGCGCCGATAAAATACCCACTACCAGAAACATGCTGCCACCAGCATAATCGCCCACCAGATTCAGTGGCGGTAGCGGTTGCTCCTCGGTGCCAATAGCTGCAGCGGCTCCGGTCAGGGAAATATAGTTGTAGTCGTGGCCGGCAGAATGGGCCAGGGGACCGCTCTGGCCCCAGCCAGTCATGCGGCCATAGATAATTTTTGGGTTATGTTGCAGGCAGATATCCGGGCCAAAGCCCAAACGCTCGGCAACCCCTGGGCGATTACCTTCAAAGATAACATCCGCCGTTTCTACCAGCTGCAACAGAACTTGCAGGCCCTCTGACTTGCGCAGATCCAGAGCAATGCTTTTTTTGCCGCGGGAATTCACATCCAGGGCGGAGGGTGGTGCAATGGAATTAGGCTTAGAGGCGCGCTCAACAACAATTACCTCGGCACCCAGATCAGCCATCAGCTGGCCCGCATAGGGGCCAGGGCCAATGCCCTTCATTTCTATTATTTTTATACCTGCAAGAGGTCCCATATTGTCTCCCCAATAACTAACCTGCCAATAGTCTGTGTATCCAGGCTTTCTTGGCTACTTGGTAAATCTCTCTAATAGAACGAATAAATCATGCTGCATATCAGAGCGCCAGACCAAAGCAATATGACAACGCAATAACCCATAATCTGACGCAAATTAAGCCCGGATAATGCCAGCAGCGGCAGAGCCCAAAACGGCTGAATCATATTAGTCCAGGCGTCGCCCCAGGCAACCGCCATCGCCGCCTTGCTCACAGGCACACCCAACTCAGCCGCTGCAGGCACCACAATAGGGGCCTGCACTGCCCATTGGCCGCCGCCAGAGGGCACAAAAAAGTTAACCACCCCAGCGCTTAAAAATGTAATAACCGGAAAACTTTGCGCGCTAGATATATCCACAAACCACTGAGACATGGCACCGGCAAGGCCTGACCCTACCATCATTCCCATCACGCCAGCATAGAGGGGAAATTGCAGAATAATGCCACTGCTGGTGCCAATGGCACTGTTCATTGCATTGAGATAGTTGCGCGGGTTGATGTGCAGGGCCAGACCAGCCAGCAGCAGGCACAGATTAATTTCGTTGAGGCTGATGCTGCGACCGGAAGAGAAAGAACCAAACAGGTAAACAGCACCTATGGCCACCAACAGATAATTAATAATCGGATAATGTTCTAATTTTTCAGCCGGACTCATAGCTGTCAGATCAACAGCTGGTTCCGGTTCTTCTTCAGCGGCCAAACCAAGTCGGTTATTTTTATCCGGCATCATCAGGATATTCAAGATAGGCAGGGAAATCGCCAGAGCAATAATAATGGCAATATTCTGCCAGGCGAAAATAGTCTCCAGCAGAGGAACTGTCTGGCCATTAAGTAACTGACTTAAAGCATCATCACCAGTGGAGGCAATCTTTAACGGGATTGATCCTGACAGGCCACTGTGCCAGACCAACAGGCCGCTGTAGGCTGCGGCAATCAGCAATGGAAAATGGCTATTTTTAACATGGCTGGCGACTTCCCGGGCCAGCAATGCGCCAACCACCAGTCCAAACCCCCAGTTGACCCACAGGGCCATCATAGAAGTCAATGTGACCAAAATAATCCCCTGGGACGGTGTGCTGGCCACCCGGGCAATGGCGCGCAATGCTGCTTTAACTGGCCTGCTCATCGCCAGCACAGTGCCCAGTACCAGAATAAGTACCATCTGCATGGAGAACCCCAGCAACTTCCATACCCCATTGCCCCAGTGATCGGCCATAGCGCCGATGCCCTGACCCTGAGTAACCATGCCGGCCAGAAACACGACAGCCGTCAAAATAATCGCGATAACAAAGGTGTCTGGCAGCCAGCGCTGCATAATGCGACTAAAAAATTCAGCACTCGCTCTGATCATTTTCCCGCCTTAGCTTTCAGCTAATTCCTGGTTGCGTTTTTCAGCTGCAGCCCAGTCTTTGGGCAACACACGCGCAACCACCATAAAACTGATAATAGACGGAATAAACATGCAGGAGGTAACCGTCATTGCATAGCGCATGGACATAAGATCCCCATTGCTCTCCTTGAACACATCAATAATCCAGCCAGTGAAGGTTGGACCTCCGCCCAAAGCAATCATATTGAGGATAAAGAAGAACAGCGCTGTCGACATGGCGCGCATATTAATCGGCGCTAAAGTCTGGGCTATCGCAAAACTAGGTCCCAGATAAATACCCAAAAATAGCAAAAATACTGTGGTGAAGGCGAGGTGGGCCCACACAGTGGACACCCAAAAGCTGCCGATACCGATGGGCAGGCATAAGCTTATTGCTATGGCGGGCAGCCAGCCGTAAGCGCGGATATTTTTCGCCCCCCATCTATCTGCAAGTCGGGCACCAAAAAAAGCGCCCCCGGCATAGGTCGTGCCATTAATAACACCGAGCACAATCACCAGGGTTTTAAAATCAAAGCTGGGGTCGAGCAGAACTAGATACTTGGTCTGGAACGCCGAGGTTGCATAGGACACAAAGGAACCAAAAGCGATACCAAAACACATTGCCCACCAAGCCGGAATTTTAAGCAGGCTATTGAGGGATTCTCTAAAAGGCGGCTGGACAATATCCTGACGACCACCAAACTCCATGGCACCGCGCACAGGCTCTCGCAGGACCAGCCGCACAACGACCGCCAGAGCTACACCTGTAACGCCGAGAAAGATAAAGATACGCCGCCAATTCACATCTTCTCCGGAGGAACCCATCAGCGAAGCGGTGGCAAAATAAGCCGCCATAATACCCAGGGGAATACCCATGGAATAGACACCCAGAGCTCCGGCACGCTCTTCTTTGGGGTATAGATCGGAAATAATTGAATGGGATGGAGGGCTGCCACCAGCCTCGCCTATGCCTACGCCCATTCGCGCCAGACCTATCTGCAAAAAGTTGCCAGCCATTCCCGTCAATGCGGTAAAGCCACTCCAGGTAGCCAGAGCTATGGACAGAATATTAACCCGATTATAGCGGTCGGCTAACCAGGCGATGGGAATTGCCACCAATGTGTAGAAAGTCGCGAAGGCCAGACCAATTAACAGCCCTAACTGGGTATTCGTCAGACCCAGATCCTCCTGGATAAACGGTGCCAAAATACCCACAATCTGGCGGTCGATAAAGTTAAAGCCGTACACTATCGTCAGCAGTACCAGAACCATGGTGCGATAGTTTTTACTTGGTGTTTTTTGATCTGTCATAGAAGCCCGCTTATTTCTACCCTGATGGTAGTCGTTATTATTTTTGTCGGGGACAGGCTACGTTAACCCATGGGATAGAGCAAGCCAGCTGACCAATTTGAAAATAATATTGTCTGTTGGCAGTCCCTACGCTGCCTCCGTCTTACTGCCATTCCACCATTGATCCAGATCCCCGAGAATCAAATACAGGCAAGGCACCAGCAGCAATGTAATAACCGTCGCAAAGACAATACCAAAGGCCAGTGAAATGGCCATAGGAACGATAAACTTAGCCTGGGCACTCTGTTCCAGCAGCATGGGCGCCAGCCCCAGAAAGGTGGTCATGGAGGTCAGCAGGATGGCTCTGAATCGCCTGCTGCCAGCCTGGGTAATGGCAAGCACTCTATCCTTTGTCGCCCCTGCCCGTTTGTTGGCAAAATCCACCAGAATCAAGCTGTCATTTACCACGACCCCGCTCAGGGCAATAATCCCCATCACCGACATCATGCTCATGGAGTAACCTGTTATCCAATGGCCGACAATAGCGCCAATACAACCAAAGGGAATAACACCCATAATAATCAGCGGTTGAAGATAGGAGCGAGTCGGGATGGCCAGCAGCGCGTAAATACCAAACAGCGCCAAAGCAAATCCCACCGCCATACTCACAGCCATTTTTTCCTCTTCCTTAGCCATGCCGGACACGCCCCAGCGCAGACCGGGATACTTGGCCAGCAATTGAGGAATAATGCGCTCCTCAACATCGGCCATAACCTTTGCCGGCTCAACTATGCTGGCGTCCCCTTCCGCTGTGATTTCAGAGGCCCGTTCAAAGTTAATTCGCGTGGCCTTGAGCAGGCCCTGTTTGACCTGCAAACTGGCGACAGTATCAAAGGGAAGTTCATCACCTACAGGGGTGCGGATAAACATGTTATTCAGGCTGCCAACACTCTCTCGATCGGCGCGGGGGTAGCGCACCATAACCTTGATCTCATCAATACCCCGCTGCACTCGCTGAGCTTCGGCACCGTAAAAGGCATGGCGCACCTGGGTACCCAGATCGTATCTGGTCAGCCCCATGGCCTCTCCCACCGGCAGAATATCCAGATGAAACTCATCGGCAGTGTCGCTGGCACCATTGCGAATATCATTGAGACCAGCGTAATGGGTAAGCTTCTCTTCCAACTCGGCGGATGCCTGACGCAAAATATCAAAATCGCTGTGCATAAGGTCAAAGGCGATATTGGGGCCAAAGCGCGGCCCATCTTCCATCTGGAAAGACAGCACCTCGGCACCATGAACAGCACCCAGTTGCTCTCGCCAGAGTTGCTGAACCTGAACCGCTGAAATATCTCGCTGGTCTTCCTTAGTCAGTTCCACCATAACCCAGCCATTGATGCGGTCTTTGCCATAGGCATTGATGTGAGTGACAAGACCGGCGCCATTTTCGTTAGCCTGCCGGTAATCGCGGTCAACGTCCTGCAGCGCACTGACAATATCAGCGACCGCCTGCCTGGTACCCTCTTCGGGAGAGCCCTCCGACATGCGCAGCTCAACACTGATAAATTCACCGGGAATCTCTGGAGACAGAACGGTACGCACAACACCGCCGGCAAGCAGGCCCGAGGCAAGAATAAACAGCGCCAGAAAAAATGCCAAGGTGGCATAGCGATAATCTATGCAGCGTTTGACCATTGGAATGTAATGGTTAGCGACAAATTGCCGCAGCCGATCATTGACCCTTTCCTGTATGCCATTGATCTTTAGTAGCAGCGGATTGCGGGTCGGTTTGCTGTGGGCAAGGTGGGCCGGCAATATCCACTTTGATTCAATCAGGGAAAATATCAGGCACAGAATAACCACCCAACCGCAGGCTCGGGGAAAAGGCCCTATCATGCCATCCACAAAAAGAGTTGGTGCAAAGGCAACAATGGTTGTCAGTACGCCAAAAGTCGCTGGCGTGGATACCTGATAGACACCATTAATAATATTCTCAACGCTGTGCCCCTGTAGCTCCTGCTCGCTGTAGGCACTTTCACCAATAATAATGGCATCATCCACCACAATGCCCAGCACCAAAATAAAACCAAAGATACTGATCATATTCAGGCTAGTATCAACATAGGGTGTATTGAGAAACGCCATAGCACCAAGAAAGCAGACCGGAATTCCCACCATCACCCAAAACGCCAGCTTAATTTCAAGGAACAATGTCAGGGTGACAAATACCAGTAGCGCACCTACGGCGAGGTTCTTGATCATCATATTCAGGCGGCCCTCCAGATAATAGGTAGTGTCTGCCCAGATAACCAAAGACACTCCGGCTGGCAGCCGCGCCTGTTTTTCCTCTACATAGGCCTTGGCTACGTCTGCGGTCTCAATGAGGTCTTGTCGCCCCATGGCAAAAACGTTCACCCCAAGGGAGTACTGGCCGTTAAACATGGAGAATCCCTTTGCATCGACAAAGCCATCGTCAATGCTGGCGATATCACCCAACAACAGGCGGGTACCATCGGGCCAGGTCTTGAGAATAATCTGCTCGAAATCCTGTTGCACATAGGCCTGGCCAACAGTGCGCAACATAATATCGCCATTGCGGGTCTGCACCGAGCCCCCGGGCAAGTCCAATGAGGAGGCAGAAATACGCCGAGCCACATCGCCGAGGGTCAGGTGATATTCCCGCAATAGCTGCTCAGAAATTTCAATGGCTATTTCATAGTCTCGGGCGCCCACCACTTCAGCGGCAGAGACTTCTTCATAGGTGAGCAGGTCCCTGCGAATCTGGTCGGCCAGTGATTTCATGCTACGCTCATCCAGATCTCCGGAGATCTGGATGGTCAGAGCCGGCATTAATATCTCCGGCTGACTGACAATAGGCCGCTCAGCCTCTCCGGGGAAATGGGCAATACCATCAATGCGGCCTCTAATATCCGCCGTTAGCTTGGTAACATCGACATCTTTATCCGGCTCAATAATCATCCGGCCATAGGACTCAAAAGCATCTGCCTCTATGCGCTTGATGCCATCCAGATCATTGATGGCCTCCTCGATCTTAAGAATAACGCCCAGCTCAACCTCCTCCGGCGCGGCACCGGGATAGGGCACATTAATAACAATCCGGTTAATCTCAAAAGCCGGCATCATAGCCCGCTGCAAACTAAAAGCTGAGCCAATGCCCACAGCGAAAATCACCAGCATCAGTAAATTGGCCGCCACCGGATTGCGAGCAAACCAGGCGATAATGCCCGACTGAACCCTGTGATTCATTCCGAGACTGCCTTGGCCTGAATAAGCTGGTCAGTGGAAGTGGTTGACTGCACGGCAACGGCGGCCCCAGTGAATGAAGGATCCATCAGTGTGAGGCACACCAGATCCCCCTCATCCAAACCGGCGGTGACATAGATCTGATCTCCACCAGTACGCAACATTTCCACCTGTCGATTACGCAGAATATTGTCTTTATCTATCACCCAGAGCAGGTTTCCGGCGCGCAATATATAGCGCGGCAGCGCCACCAGGTTTTGTATTTCACGGCCCTGAATCCGGGCATTGACAAAACTGCCCATGCGCAATGGTTCTGCGCCAGGGTGAAGACCAGTGTGAGCAAGCCCATAGGGATCTTCAATACGCACCACCAGATACATCACCCGCGAGCGCTCATCAAAAACACCTTCAGTGCGATGAGCCTGGGCGGTCCAGCGACTGGTTTTGCCGCCTATTTCGGTATAAAGCTCAACATCCGGGCCGCCCTGATACTGCTCTACACCTTTAGGCAGGTCCAGATAATTGATGGTGCTCTGGGGTATCGGCAGCCTAACCTCCGCCTGGTCAACGGAGAATATCTGCGCCAGGGGCGTTCCCGGTCCAACAAACTGACCCAACTCACTGTGCTTGTCGCGGATCAATGCATCATAGGGGGCCCTGATAATACTGCGCTCCAGATTATCCCGGGCGGTATTCAAATCCGCCTCCGCTGCCAATAGCTGAGCCTCTGCCTGCTCCAGCTGTGGTTTGCGCAAGTAGAGATCACTGGCGGCCTGACTGCGCTGGCTGCCCGGGGGTAGCTTTTTCCATTCCCGCAGAGCCACCTCGGCGCGGCCCTGCTCCTGAACCAGACTGCTGGCGGCGGATTTGAGCGCCGCCTGGGCACGCAACAGACGGGTCTTATAGTCGCGAGGATCAATACGCAATATCACATCACCAGCGGCAACAAACCCACCCACCAGAAATGTCTCCGCGGTTTCAACAATGCGCCCGGACACCTCTGCCTGTATTGAGGTGGCCCGCAACGGCGCGACGGTACCCTGAGCCTCGACCGGTATGCGCAGATTCTCCCTGATTACCAGAGCCGCATCCACAGACACAGGACTATATTCGGGCGCAGCCAGCTCCGCGGATGGACGGCTCCAATACAATAAAACGCTGATTACCAGGGCGACAACCAACATTCCAAGGGCAATAGACGACTGCTGTTTTAAGCTGGCCATATTAATATTCGCTAATAATCAAAATTCTGGAAACTCTTTTATATCAGTGCTTTTTCTATATTACTTGGTAATGAATAAAGATAATACATTGATAATGCCCAAGTCTGTCCGTAGACGAATTAAGGCAGACATAAGTTTTTTTGCTCGCAAATTTGCTATAGACCAAGCCGCTTCTTACAATACGCGCCGCTAACAATATCTGAGATTCTAGGCATGGCACAGACATACAAAATTGCAGTACTGGCAGGTGATGGCATCGGCCCCGAAATTACTCAGCAGGCACTGCGTGTATTGAAACTGGTTGAGGAAAAACGCGATGTGCATTTCGACTGCCAAGAGGCAGAGTTCGGCGCCAGTGCTTATTTTTCCACAGGAAAATCATTTCCCGACGCCACCAAGAAAGCCTGTGACGAAGCCGATGCAATTTTAAAAGGCCCGATCGGCCTGAGCCATGAAGAATCCGAAAAAATTCCGGTTGAAGAACGCCCGGAGCGCGGCGCGCTGCTACCCATGCGTCGTCGACTAAATACCTATGCCAACTTTCGCCCTATTTCCCTACCCAAAGGAATGGCCCATTTTTCTCCGCTAAAAGCAGAGGTTGTGGGTGAAGGCATTGATATTCTGCTGGTGCGCGAGCTGGTTGGGGGACTGTATTTTGGCGGCAAAGAGCGCGGCGAGACAGCTGAAGGCCTGCGTTATGTTAAAGAGACTCTTGAGTACGACGAGCAGCAGATTCGTCAAATAATGGTAATCGCTTTTCAAGAGGCCATGAAACGCAAAAAAGTGCTGCACAATATTCACAAAAGCAATGTATTGATCTCCTCGGTACTGTGGAATGAAGTACTTGAAGAGGTCGCGGTCGACTACCCTGAAGTAAAAGTTATTCATATGCTGGTCGATGCCGCAGCCACCCATCTGTGCCTGAACCCCTGCCAGTTTGATGTGATGGTGATGGAAAATATGTTTGGCGATATTCTCAGTGACCAGGGTGGGGGTATTTTGGGCTCGCTGGGCCTGATGCCATCTGCTTGCATGGGCCCCGATAAAGCCTATTACGAACCCTCCCATGGATCTGCGCCAGATATCGCAGGTAAAAACCTGGCCAACCCCTATTCCATGATTGGCTCTGTCGCCCTGATGCTAGATATGAGCTTTGGCATGGCCGCGGAAGCCAAGGCTGTTTGGCAAGCAATGCAGAGCGTATTTGAAGCTGGTTTCTCGACCGGTGATCTATCACAGGCAGGGTCGGATATTACTCTGCTAAGCACCACCGAGTTTGGTGACAAAGTGATGGAAGCGCTGCAGGACCTTTTATAAGGTAAAGCACTGGGGTCAGGGCTGCCCACTGGCAGCGTTGATCAGCTCCTCCATTGCCTTGGCTGCCACAGACAGCTCCTGCTGTCGGCGAGTAATAACGCCCAACTCATGGGTAATAACCGGTGCAACTACAGGGCGACAGTGCAAACCCATCTCCTCCATTTGCCCACGGCTGGTGCTTGGCACCACACTTAACCCCAACCCTTCGCTCACCATGCGCCCAATACTAACCAGCTGGTGAGATTCAAAAGCCGGTGTCAGCACCAACCCGTCTTCCGCCAGAGCCTGATCAATCAATGCTCTGGTGCCCGCTGGCCGCTGCAGACTGATATGGGGGTAGGCCAGCATATCGGCCCAGCTCAGCTTGTCCTGAGTCAGCAGACTGTGGCTGGCGGGCAAAATAGCAATAAAGCGATCTCGGAATAATGGCTGAAAGTGCAGATCCGGGGCATCTCCCGGATCAAAGGTAATACCAAGTTCACAGCGCTCCTCCCTGACCATTTCAACCACATTTTCAGCAACCACATCATGCACAGTCACATGAATATCCGGATATTGGCGATGAAAACCAGCTAGTATTTTAGGTAACAGGTTGGTGGTGTAGGTCGGCATCGCCGCTATATCCAGTTTGCCACGCCGCAGCGCAAAGTGGTTGCGCACATCCTGCAGTGATTGCTCCCAATCGGCGAGCAGTCGCCGTGCCACTGGATAAAAGGCTTTGCCCTCCGGTGTCAGCGACACCGACCTGGTGGTGCGAGCCAGCAATTTGCCACCCAGGCCTTGCTCAAGGTTTTTAATCGCAATACTGAGCGCTGGCTGGGACAGATGTAACTGGATAGCGGCCTCGGCAAAACTGCCTGTTCGAGCCACAGTACTAAAGGCAATTACCTGATTAATCGGTATAGACATTAATAGTTTACTTTTATTAATTGTTTTAAATTTACAATTTGTTAAATATAAAGATTTCTTGCACTCTGTGCAATTCTTACTCAAAACCAAACTAAGCAGCAGGAGATTACTGTGTCCGGATTTGACAAGGTGGTAACCAGTTATGAAGAGGCTCTGGAAGGCCTCGAAGACAATATGACAATTATTTCCGGAGGTTTCGGCCTGTGCGGGATACCGGAAAACCTGATCAAAGAAATTAAACGCAAAGGCACCAAAGGATTGACCATTGCTTCCAATAATGCCGGTACAGACGGCCATGGGCTGGGCCTGCTACTGGAAGACAAGCAGATCAAAAAGATGATCTCATCCTATGTCGGCGAAAATGCTCTATTTGAAAATCAGCTGATGAGTGGGGAGCTGGAAGTCGAACTCACACCCCAGGGCACCCTAGCCGAAAAAATGCGTGCTGGCGGTGCCGGTATTCCAGCTTTTTACACTGCCACCGGCTACGGCACACCTGTGGGCGAAGGCAAGGAAGTGCGTGAATTTAATGGCCGTCATTATATTCTCGAGGAGGCCCTGAGCGGTGACTTTTCCATTGGTAAAGCATGGAAAGCTGATCGCCATGGCAATCTGATGTTCCGCAAGACAGCTCGTAACTTTAACCCCTCAGCAATTACAGCTGGCAAAATTGCTGTGGTTGAGGTGGAGGAAATTGTCGAGGTCGGCGAGCTGGATCCGGATGAGATCCATCTGCCAGGCATCTATGTCAACCGCCTGATTAAAGGAACATTTGAGAAAACCATTGAACAGCGCACCGTGCGCAGCGCATAAGGAGAATTGGATATGGCTTTAACTCGAGATCAACTGGCTAAAAGGGTCGCCCAGGAATTTGAAGACGGCTACTACGTCAACCTTGGAATAGGTATCCCAACATTGGCAGCTAATTTTATCCCCGATGATATGGAGGTCATGTTGCAATCTGAAAATGGTCTGTTGGGAATGGGGCCTTTCCCTCTGGATGAAGAGGTGGATGCTGACCTAATCAATGCTGGCAAGCAGACAGTCACCATGGTTAAAGGTGCCTCTCTATTCTCTTCTGCCGAGTCTTTCGCCATGATTCGTGGCGGTCATGTAGATTTAACTGTTCTGGGTGCCTTTGAGGTGGATTGCCAGGGCAATATCGCCTCCTACATGATCCCGGGCAAACTGATTAAAGGCATGGGTGGGGCCATGGATCTGGTGGCTGGCGCTGATAATATTATTGTCACCATGACCCATGCATCCAAGTCAGGTGCCTCCAAACTGCTATCGGAATGCACATTGCCGCTCACTGGTAAGGGCTGCATCAAACGAGTGCTCACTGATCTGGCATTGCTGGATATAGAGGGCGGTAAGTTTATTTTGCGTGAGCGGGCGCCGGGGGTCAGTGTTGAAGAGATCGCTAACCTGACTAGTGGGGAGTTGGTTATTCCGGACAATGTTCCGGAAATGGTTTTTTGAATGCTGGGGATAATTTAGATAGATAGCTCTTAAATAGGCTGCCTAAAAGGGTGGCCTTCTTTTGTTTGGTTTGGAGATGGTGGTGTTTTGGATTGGGAGAGGCTGTGCTGTTTAGGGTTGGGGCGGCCCTCTCCAGCTCTGACCGCCACAATCCAAAAAAACACCCAACATCCCAATAGATAGCTAAAGCCGGTAATCCGACTCAGACTGATCCAGAATCAGCTTCAACTGCTCAAAATGACGTCTGGCACTATCCCCATACTGTTCCCACTGCACAGCAGTTTTCTCAGCCACAACCTCAGATAAAATATTGAGCGGCATGCCTGTCTGCAAAGCCCGAATATAGGTTTCCGCCGAACGCTCAAAATAAAATAATCGGTTAAAAGCATCCGCTACCGAAGAGCCTAAAACCAATACCCCATGATTGCCCATCAGCATGACCTTTTTATCCGGATCATCAAGCATTGCAGCACAGCGTTCACCCTGGTCAGCAAATGCCATGCCGTCAAATTCCTTATCCAGTACCAGCCGGTTATGAAACTGGGCCGTATTTTGATCGATGGCTGGCAATCTGGGATCCTCCAGACAAGCCAAGACTGTGGCAAACATTGAATGGGTATGCAGCACGCAACGAGCATGGGGGCAGAAGCGATGGATCGCACCATGCAGCCCCCAGGCTGTGGGGTCAGGGGCATCAGGCTGGGACATGGTGTCCGGATTGTTGGCGTCCAACAGAAGCAGCTCACTGGCCTTGATCAACGAAAAATGCCGCTGGTTGGGGTTGATCAAAAACTGACTGCCATCGGTATTTACTGCAACAGAAAAATGGTTAGCCACCCCTTCATGGTACTTCAAGCGCACCGCCCACCTGAACGCCGCGGCTAGATCAATCCGTTGAGTCTGTATCGAATCTAACATAACAATAGCCCAGTGTTTTGCCCTGCCTTTAAGAAGTAAGGCCCGACATTGTGTTACCCTGC
The DNA here is from genome assembly GCA_018664075.1 of Porticoccaceae bacterium. Classification (GTDB taxonomy): domain Bacteria; phylum Pseudomonadota; class Gammaproteobacteria; order Pseudomonadales; family Porticoccaceae; genus HTCC2207. The sequence goes on from JABJOY010000097.1 coordinate 19,960, forward strand.
TGTGATACTAATAACAATAAACATCTATGAGTGTCCAAGCCAGCAAAAAAAACAACCAGCCCGAAGTTGATTGGGCAATCTTTGTTCCAGCAGTAATCATTGTTCTTGTCTGCGCCATACCATTAATGCTTTTTCCCGACAGCGCAGCCCAATTGCTGGTCGATGGGCGCAAAGCCATTATGAGTAACTTCCTGTGGCTATATCTATCGGTGGCCATCGCCGCTGTAATGTTTTGTCTGTGGCTGGCTTTTGGTCCCTATGCCCATGTAAAACTGGGTGCCGCTGATGAACCCCCAGAGTATTCTGATGCCCATTGGGTAGCCATGATGTTTACTGCGGCCATTGGTGCTGGAGTAATAGCCTGGGGCTTTGCCGAGCCAATTTATTACCTGCAAACACCGCCCATGGGCATTGAGCCAGGCTCGCCCAAGTCTTTTGAATGGGCTCATATGTACCCATTGTTCCACTGGGGCGTTATGGGTTGGGCGATCTATGCGGTGCCCGCTGTGCCCATCGCTTATATGCTCTATGTAAAGCGTTATCGCACCCTGCGTATTAGCAGCGCCTGCGATGGCGTGCTGCCAGCAAAGGGCCGCAGCCAAATTAAAACCCTGATCGATATCTTTATTGTGCTAGGTATTGTCGGCGGTGTCGCCACCTCATTGGGGCTCGGTGTGCCGCTTTTATCAGCCATGCTCGCCACCCTGTTTGATATTCCCGACAGTATGCTGATCAAAATGGCGGTGCTCTGTGTGTGGACCTTATTGTTTGGTGCCAGTGTCTACCGGGGGCTCAAGTCGGGCATCAAGGTGCTGGCGGATATCAATATTGCTCTGGCCCTGGTGGCTATTGTCTTTGTTCTATTGGCCGGGCCCGGAATTTTTATTTTGGACCTGACCGTCAATAGCATTGGCTTGATGTTTGGCAACTTTATTAGCGCCGCCACCTGGACTGACCCCATTGCGAATGGCTCTTTCCCGGAAGACTGGACCGGATTTTACTGGGCCTGGTGGCTGGCCTATACGGGCATGATCGGGCTGTTTTTTGCGCGCATTTCCCGCGGCCGCACCATTCGCCAGATGGTGCTGGGAGTGATCGGCTGGGGCTGTCTGGGAACCTGGCTATTTATGGCGGTAATGGGCGGCTATTCTCTGCACCTGCAGACTACCGGCAGCTTGGCAGTGCAGGAGATTCTCTCTACTCAGGGTATGTCGTTTGTTAATGCACTGGTTATTCAAAGTATGCCTCTGGGGAAATTTACGTTGGCAGTGTTTACATTGCTGTCGATTATCTTCTATGCCACCAGCATTGATTCAGCGGCCTATGTGCTGTCCAGTATCTGTGCCAGAAACCTGCCTGCAGATGCTGAACCCAAGCGCTGGAATCGTCTGGCTTGGGCTGTTTTGCTGGCCCTTATAACTGCCGGAATACTGCAGTCCGGGGCACTGGATACAGTCATGTCTATGACCGTGCTCAGCTCTGTGCCATTGGTGCCTATTATGATTTTGCTCTGCGTTTCTCTGGTGCGCTGGTTAAATCAGGACTTTGGCCATCTGGTCAGCGCGAAAACATTGGTTATGCCTGCTGATAACTCTCATTCAAAAATCACCGACAATTAAAACAGGTAACGGGGAGACATCATGATTGGGCTGTATATCGAGTATGAATACTGGGTGGCGGCAGTACAGCTGGTACTGGCAATGCTGGGTATGGGCGCAGGCCTGCAAATCGCTGATTTTAAGAAGGTGGTTCTGCAACCCAAAGCCGCGACCGTTGGCCTGTTAATGCAGTTGGTGGTTGTGCCTCTGATTGCACTGAGCTTTATTATACTGACTGACCTGCCTGCCGGCATGGTAATTGGTATTGCCATAGTGGCTGCTATCCCCGGTGGCACGGTTTCCAATATCTTTACCTTTATGGCGCGGGGCAATGTGCCCCTTTCGATCAGCATCACTGCCCTCACATCAGTAGCCTGTCTTGTCACTACGCCGATGATTTTAGATTTTCTTATCTCCGACTATATGACCGATAGCTTTGTGATGCCGGTACAAAAAGTCGCTATTGAAATTGGTCTTTGCCTGCTGCTGCCCCTTGCCACAGGCATGGCTTTTTTAAAACGCTTCCCTAACTATGCCAAAGATTTTTCGGATCTCTGTGTTAAGGGCTCACTCACCGGCATTGGCATTATTGTGATCGGCTCTCTAGGTGCTGGCAGACTCAACTTTGCCAATACATCAGGCGATGATATTGCCATGCTCTCTGCCTTTATTATTAGTCTAACCCTAGTGGGCGTATGGATGACCAAAGGCTTTGGGCTGGCTTCAGAAGATAATAGAGCCATCGAAATGGAAGTGGTGGTGAGAAATGTCAATCTGGGCTTTCTACTCAAGGTATCACTGTTCCCAACGGTCGCAGGACAGAGCAACCCGGTGGCAGATATGGCGCTATTTACCATGTTGCTCTATGGTGCATGGCAGCTTGCTACCGGAATCTTTTTGATTTTCTGGCGGCGCAGGCAACCGACCGACCCATCATTGGCGAGCAGCCAATAATAAAAGTATGCAGCAAACCTGTTAATCGACTCGAAGCAGGATTAAGACAGTGCGTCGAGCGCCTCAGTAACCCTGCGCACCGGTATCACAGTCATACCTTTGATTGGCTGCTTTGGCGCATTGCCCGCAGGTACAATCGCGCGGGTAAACCCATGTTTGGCCGCCTCTCTCAGACGCTCCTGACCATTGGCCACCGGACGAATCTCACCGGCCAATCCCACCTCGCCAAATACCACCAGATTCTGGGGCAGAGACTTATCACGGAAGCTGGAGATCACCGCCAAGATCAGTGCCAGATCTGCACTGGTCTCCAATACTTTGACCCCACCCACCACATTTACAAACACATCCTGATCGCCCACAGCAATACCGCCATGACGATGCAACACCGCCAGTAACATCGAAAGACGGTTGTGATCCAGACCCACAGTAACCCGCCGGGGGTTGCCCAGATGGCTATCATCCACCAGTGCCTGCAACTCAACCAGCAGAGGCCGGGTGCCCTCCCACACCACCATTACCACAGAACCAGAGGAAACCTCTTCGCCGCGCTGGAGAAAAATTGCCGAGGGGTTGGCCACTTCTTTGAGGCCTTTATCGGTCATGGCAAAAACCCCAAGCTCATTAACCGCTCCAAAGCGGTTTTTATTGCTGCGCAAGGTGCGAAAATGGGAATCGCTGGAACCCTCGAGCATCAGCGAGCAGTCGATCATATGCTCCAGTACTTTGGGTCCTGCCAGAGAACCATCTTTGGTTACATGGCCCACCAGAATCAATACAGTGCCAGTCTGCTTGGCAAACTGCACCAGCATGGAGGCGCTCTCGCGCACCTGGGATACACTGCCGGGAGCCGAGGCCACATCTTCCATATGCATCACTTGAATGGAGTCCACCACCAGAATTTTAGGCCGCTTCTGCTCGGCAATTGCGCAGACAGTCTCTACCGATGTCTCCGCCATAATTTCCAATTTATCCGCGGGCAGATCCAGGCGCTTGGCGCGCATGGCCACTTGCTGGGGAGACTCCTCGCCAGTGACATACAAAGCAGTATTGTTTTCCGCCAGTTTGCACAATGTCTGCAACAGCAAGGTGCTCTTGCCGGCCCCGGGTTCACCACCCACCAAAATAGCGGAACCTGGCACTAGGCCTCCACCGAGCACCAGATCTAGCTCGCCGGTTCCTGTGCTGATGCGGGGGATTTCATCCAGCGCTATATCCGCGAGGGTTTTTACCGCGCCATCCACAGCCCCAGCAAAACCGGGCCGTAGCACTTTGCCACCGCGGGCTGCCGGGCCCAGACGCACTTCAGACAGAGTATTCCATGCGCTGCATTCGCCGCACTGACCCTGCCATTTACGGTAGTCAGCGCCGCAGTCATTGCACACATAGGCGGATTTGGATTTTGTGGCCAAAGTACTCTCCTTTTATCTACAGTTATTTAATCCCATTACTGTTGTTATGTACAGTAATAAAAATTATAACCGAGAGCTAAGATAAGCCTCCGGCAAACCCATAAAAATAATTTTGAACTATGTCATTAATTATCCGTCAGGCCACAGTAGAAGACTGCCCGCTTATTCTAAAATTTATCAGAGAGCTGGCAAATTATGAAAAACTCCTTCACGAGGTGGTGGCCGATATCGGCACGCTGGAAGAATCACTATTTGGGTATAAACCCTACGCTGAGGTAGTGATTGCCCAGTATCAGGGTCAGCCAGTTGGGTTTGCCCTGTTCTTCCATAATTACTCCACCTTTCTGGGGCGGCCAGGTCTGTATCTTGAGGATCTCTATATTCAGCCAGAGATGCGCGGTAAAGGCTTTGGCAAAACCTTGTTGGCCTATCTGGCCAACCTGGCTCTGGAGCGCAACTGTGGCAGACTGGAATGGTGGGTACTAGACTGGAATCAGCCAGCTAAAGATTTTTACCAGTCTCTGGGGGCCGAACCCATGGATGACTGGACCGTTAACCGGGTAACCGGTGAAGCACTTGGCAAACTTGCCAGCCATTATTCAGCAAAGGATCAACCATGAGCAGCAATGACCTAAATAGCAAACGGATTCTAGTCACCCAGGCAGATACTTTTATGGGACCCACGCTCTGTGAAGTCTTTACCGAAATGGGCGCTGAGGTCATCGGCGACAATCAGCTGCTGACTGATCCAGCACTGCCCGCCAGGATTATTGAAGCTGCAGGCACTATTGATGTTCTGGTGATTAATCTGGCCGTTCCCGCCCCGTTTACCAAGCTGGAAAAAGTTGAGGACAACGAGTGGCAGTCAGTGTTTAGTGCAGTGGTTGACCCAATGCCCAGGCTGGTCAGCGCAGTACTGCCTCAGATGATTGAACGCCAGTCCGGCAAAATTCTGGTGATGGGCAGCGCCTCTGCCCTGCGCGGCATGAAGCGAGCATCCACCTATAGCGCAGCCCGCGGCGCGCAGCTGGCCTATGTGCAGGCCGCCGGTGTAGAGATGGCTCCCCATGGTATTCAGATCAATGCCATAGCCCAGAACTTTGTCGACAACCCTACATACTTCCCGGAAGAGACCAAAGCCAATCCAGCATTCCAGGACAGGCTCAAACGGGAGGTGCCACTGGGACGGCTGGTATCAATGCGTGAAGATGCCCAGTTTGCGGCCTATCTCTGCTCTGATGCGGCAGATTGCTTTGTCGGACAGGTGTTTCCTGTGAGTGGGGGCTGGGCTGTTTAAGGTTTATCTCGTCCATCAGTTGGCTTTCTGATACAGTATTCGGATGTCGCTAATTCCCGAAAACCCTATTGCTATCTCGCCCACTCTGGCCGCTACTATCGGTCTGGAGGAGACGGTATTGCTGCAATTGCTGCAGGAGTGCCTGGCCCATGGCGATGCTGTGCAGAGCAGTGGTTTTAGCTGGGTGACCGTCTCTGGCCAGCGGCTTCTGGGGCTCGCACCATTTTGGCGTGAAGATGATATTCGTCGCCTGACTGCTAGCCTTCATGAGAAGGGGTTGCTGTTAATTGGCGGCGCGCCTTTTTCCGCCCAAGAGGATTTCCGCTTTGCCTTTAACGAAGGAGCCAGCTCAGCTCAGGTGCCATCCCAGACCGCGCATCAGCCCAGCCCACAGATTAATCAGTTCAGCAGCCCCCATTCCGCCAAAACCATTTGTGGCAGCTGGCAGCCCAGCGAGGACGCACTGCGTCAGCTGGCTCAGCTGGGTGTGACCCGGGAGTTTGCCCAGCAGCAGATTCCGCAGTTTGTTGCCTACTGGCGTGAGCGCAATGTGCCGCGGCACAGTTGGGAATCAAAATATATCAAAGAAGTGTGGCGCCAATGGCAGCAGGCGGAGAGCACCAATCATCGCCGCCGCCGTGAAGTCTCGGTAACCGGCGAATGGCGACCCTCGGCGGATGCCATGGATATTCTGGTTAAGCAGGGCGGCATCAACCCTAACTTTATTGAAGATGCGGTGCCGGAGTTTATTCTCTACTGGCGCGATCGCGGTGATGTGTCTAGCACGTGGGATTCAAAGTTTATTCAACATGTGCGCCGTCAGTGGCAGTTTTATACTGGTATGATGGACCAGGACTCAATGCCTCGTTCTATCCCTGCCCAGTGGCAGCCCAAAGAATCTGTCTATGATGTTTTGCAAATGGCCAATATTGATCGCCAGTTTGCCCAGCAGATTATTCCCGAATTTGTGCTCTACTGGCAGGAGAATGGAACCCCTCAGGTTTCATGGAGCACCAAGTTTTTGCAGTATGTAAAGCGTCAGTGGGCGCGGCACAATCAACCTCAGTCAGCGAGCAGTAATCATGGCAAACAGCACGGATCTCATCCAGAAGGTCGCCTCAGAGATCGCAGCATCATCGACGCACTCTCCGACCGCAGCTGGGCAAGCTAAACCAGTTCCAGCCAGCCCTGAACTGATTGATGCGATCAATCAGATTTTTGCGCTGTTTCAGGTTAACTATCACAATCAGTACTACGCCGCCTTTGGCGATAATACCAAATCGGAAAATCTGGCGAAAAAACTGTGGCTGTCAAAGCTGGAGCATTTTGCCCCTGCAATTATTTTGTCCGCTGCTGAGAAGATTATCGCCGACAGTGAGTACCTACCAACATTGCACAAAATGTTGAATGCCTGCCGCTCTGCGGGCATGCCTGCGGGTCTGCCCAATCCACGCAAGGCCTATCAAGAGGCCTGCAATAAACCTAGCCCCAAGGCTGAGCAGCAATGGTCCCATGCCATAGTCTACCTGGCTGGCCGCGACTGCGGCTGGCATCTACTGGCCAATGAAATTGAATCCAGAGCACTGCCCGCCTTTACCGAGATCTATCAGCAGTACTGTGATCTTGTCGTGATAGGGCAAGAGTTCAGCATTGAACCGCCTCAGGCGCTGCCTGAAACTCCTCAGGTGGCCGCCAGCCAAGCGCATAATCTTGAGCAGCTGGACCGGCTCAAGCAGCTACTAGACTAACCGCTGACTATGGCTGGACAACTATTAACCCATAATTCCACTGCCCGGCGTATGGCGAAGACCATATTGAATGGCTTTCGCAGCTATTTTGCCGACTATCTAAACTCTACACTTAGTGCCAAGGCGCGCTTTGAAAAAGCTGATTGGCATGGGGTGCAGCAGGCGAATGTGGATCGGCTTGAACTATATAAAGACAAGGTAGCTCAGACGGTTCAGTATCTGGAAATGGTGACAAATAAAGATATTGCCAACCTTGAACTGTGGAGCGAAGCCAAGCGAGCCTACACCCAGCTGGTGTTTAATTTTCCCAATTTTGAAATTGCCGAGACATTTTTTAACTCGGTGTTTAGCGATATTCACGACCATGACAAGATCAATGACGATATTATCTATGTGCTGTCATCACAGCTGATTGAGGCCCCGGAAGCGGAGTACAGTATTTTTGTGCGCTACGAGGGTGAGGGCTTTCGCGACACCTTCAGGCGCATTTTGAAAGAGTCGGAATTCAGCCTGCCCGGTGAGGATATTGAGCTGGATCTCGACTGCATTATGGCGGTGTTTAATCAAGAGATAGTGCCCCAACTTAAAGGCTCTGCTGAACAGATTAAATTCGATATTCTGGAATCCACTTTTTATCGCAGCAAGGCTGCCTATATGGTGGGTCGTGTTGTGGATGGGGATCAGACTTTCCCCATGGCTCTGGTATTTCTCAATACCGAGAAAGGCAATCTGTATGTGGATACGGCGCTATTTAACGACGATGATCTTAGTGTGGTATTCAGCTTTACCCGCAACCATTTTATGGTGGATGCGCCCCTTCCCTACCAATATGCCCATTTTCTGAAGACATTAATGCCCCGCAAGCTGGACTATGAAGTCTACAATTCACTAGGCTTCCCCAAGCATGCCAAAACTGAATTTTATCGGCAGCTGGTAGGTCATCTGGAAAATTCTTCCGATCAGTTTATTGTTGCCCCTGGCATTAAAGGCATGGTGATGACTGTATTTACGCTGCCCTCTTACAATATTGTGTTTAAGATTATTAAAGACAAATTTGCGCCACCCAAGGAAGTGACCCATCAGATTGTGCGCGAGAAATACCGCCTAGTATCTCGCCATGACCGCATTGGCCGCATGGCGGATACCCAGGAATTTGATAATCTGGTATTTCCTCTGGATCGCTTCTCCGACGAATTGATTGAAGAGTTGCAAAAGGTAGCCCAGTCTTCGATTGAAATACGGGGAGATAAGCTGGTGATCAAGCACCTGTATACAGAGCGCTATATGACACCGCTAAATATCTACCTCGAAAGCGCCTCAGATGAACAGATTCGTAGTGCCATGGAAGAATATGGCAACTGTATCAAGCAGTTGGCTGCGGCCAATATTTTCCCCGGGGATATGCCACTGAAGAACTTTGGTGTTACCCGTCATGGCCGCGTGGTGTTTTATGATTATGATGAGATCGCTACTTTGACGGACTGCAATTTCCGCAAGATTCCTCAGCCCCGCAATGAGCAGGAAGAGATGCAATCCGGCACCTGGTACACGGTGGCACCTGATGATATTTTCCCGGAGGAATTTCCCCTGTTCTTCTCTGGTAATATAAAAGCCAGAAAAATGTTTGAAGAGATACATGCTGAACTCTACGACGTGAGTTTCTGGACTGGCCTGCAGGAACAGATTCGCAATGGCTATGTAGTGGATGTATTCCCTTACCGAAGAGCCAAGCGTTTTGATCGGGGCAAAGATTCCGTGCTTGAAGTTTTTTCTGACTAGGGCGGAAATCTATCTATTAAGGGCATAGACTCCTTAACGGTAAGGTAATACCTCACTGCGCTCTGCAGCGTTAATTTCAATCCCCTCGACACCTATATTGATCAATGTCCAGTGCTCATCTATTTTGTCTCCCTGGCGAAAGCTACGGCCATTGGCAAACAGGCGATTCGATGCCGAACCTTCATCAATATACATATGTCCGGAGATCTGCAGCTGCGGCAGGCGCAGAGGTTTCTCCGCTGAGGCTGGCACTGCAGCCGGCGGTGCCAACTGGGCACTAACTAGATCCTGCTTCACAGGCACCGTATCAACTGAAGGCTGCGGCAAATTAAGCATGCGCGAATAAATAAATAATCCACCCAGCACCAGAAGCAAAACTGCTAGAAAAAAAAGATACCTTGGCAGATCAGACTTGGACGGCTGTTGATAGGGATCCCAGTTGGAGCTGGCAAAATCATCCAGTTCTTTGGGGTCCTCCCGTAGACGATCCCGCTCGGCTTTTTTTAGTGCATCAAGAATATAAGACATTAGCCAGACCCCTTCATAAGCAGGGGAATGCCCTGCTCAGTCAGCTGATTTAGCCGCAGCAGAGTCTCGCGACCCACTACACCATCGGCATTAATATTTTGTTGGCGCTGAAAGTTGAGCACCTGGTCTGCAATCGCCTGACTGTAGCGCCCGGCACTGATAATAACCTCTACATCTTTATCCACCGCAGCCAGTTTTGACTGCAACCAGGCCACTGCCTGGGGGTCGGTATCCCCAAGCTTTAGGCTGTCTATCTGCTGTGGCGGCCGCCATAGATAGACAAAAGTACCGGACCAGTTATCGACAAAGCTCTGGGTATCCAGCGGCTCAAAATCCTGACCCTGGACAATAACGCCAAACGGATTTATCTGGCTGAGCAGTGCACTTTTTAAATAGCCATTGTGGTCTTTAAGACGAATAATCCCCGGACGATTAATGGCTTGCAGATCCGCCAGACTGGCGTTTTTAATTAGCTCGACACGCAAACCATTGCGGCTAGCCAGAGCCTCTGCCTCCTCCTCGGAATAGATCTCGCCCACTTCCACTGACCAGAGATCAAAGAGTGCAGAATAGGGGTTTGTGGGGGCGGTATCGGCAACCTTTGCTGCAGCTAGGGACGCAGAGCTTTTCGTTACTGGGCTTTGCGTTACTGGATTCTCAACTGCAGGAGCCGAGAGTTGCACAGCATAGAACAGTCCTGCCGCTGCAATTAGCACCAAAGGCAAAACCCAATAGCGCCATTGCTGCACAATTGGATGCAAGGTATTACTGCGGCCCAAAATTTCCACAGCGGCCTGTTTAACCAACCTGGGCGTCACCTGCTTGGCTTCGATTGAGTAAGCGGCCAGCAATGAATGCTGACAGACCAGATTAATCAGCCTTGGAACACCATTGGTCAATTTAAACAAAGTCGCCATACAGGCACGATCAAAAATGGGGCGCTTGGCGCCAGCTCTGTGCAGGCGGTGATTAACATAGTTGGCGAGGTCATCTTTAACTAGGGGCAACAGGTGAAACCGCGATACCACTCGCTGGTTGAGCTGCCGCAATTCTTTCTGCGCCAGAATCTCCAGCAACTCCGGCTGGCCGACCAATAATATATGCAGCAGCTTGTGGGTATGGGTTTCCAAATTGCTCAACAGGCGCAAAGTTTCTAGCACCTCTGCACTGAGGTTTTGCGCCTCTTCAATAACAATTAATGTCTTTTTACCTTCAGCATGGGCCTGCAATAAATCTTGATTGAGGGCATCGATACAGATCTTGGAAAAGGACAGGCCGCGAGTGCTGGGCAACTCAACCCCCAGCTCATGACAGATACTGGCCAGGGCATCTGTGACCTTGAGTTTGCTGTTGAGCACATAGGCTACGCGCACATGGGCGGGCAACCGCTTAAGCATGGTGCGGGTCAATGTAGTCTTGCCTGTGCCCACCTCACCGGTGAGCAGAATAAACCCACCCTCGCGATCAAGGCCGTATTTTAAATGGGCAACAGCCTGACGATGATGGTTACTGGGATATAGAAACCCAGGATCGGGAACAATGGAAAAAGGCTCCCGCGCGAGCCCAAAATGCTTGAGATATATACTCATAGCGACAGTTTACTCGGTTGCCTGCTCCTGCGGCCGAAATTGCTCCAGCTGTTGGGTGATTGCCCCTTCGGCTCTGCCATTCAGATCCCTGGTGATCAGATGATCAAACTTCTTGCGCGACAATTTTCGCGCGTCTTCTGCGGTACGAATAATGGTGGGGCGAATAAACATCATCAGTACGGTCTTGCTCTCTCCTTTATTAGAGGAGCGAAACAGCCGCCCCAACAATGGGATATCACCCAGCAACGGTACTTTTGAGGCGCTGTTGTTGGTTTGATCTTCAATAAGACCACCCAGAATCAGCAGCTCGCCGTCCTGAATCATGACATTGGTTTGCATGGTGCTTTTTGAGGTGGTTTGCAAGCCTGGCTCACCGCTTTTAACCTTGGAAGATTCCTGTTCAATCTCCAGACGCACGCCATTGCCCTTACTGATCTGGGGCTTCACTTTTAGCATCACCCCCACCTCTTCACGATTGACAGTGGTGAACGGATTGCCGCTGGAAGTATTGTTGTTGATGCTGGAAAAACTGCCCGTGACAAAAGGAACTTCCTCACCCACACTCAAGGTTGCCTCTTCATTGTCTAGAGTGACCACCGAGGGTGTGGATAGAATATTGGTAGCGCCATCGGTCTTCAGGGCCTGAATCAGAATACCCATACCTTTGCCGGTATTCTGATCAAAATCACCAGCGATACCAACGGCAGACTTTGGCAAACCACTAACAATATTAGTCAGTGCGGCCTCATCAACCTCACCATCTGCAGCTACGCCCAGCAATGAAGATAGCAGCGAATCAAAATTAGTCAGATAACCACCGCGCTCTTTACTGGCATAGGCCAGTTCTGTACTCAGGGTTTTGGCCTGGGACTCGGATAGCTCTGCAATCACTGCCTCAATCAACACCTGTGGCCTGGACAGATCGAGCTTGCTCACCACATTTTTAATTTCCCGTATCACAGCTGAGGGAGCTGCAATGATCAGAGCATTATTAAGTTCATCGATCTCAATTTTATAGGCGTTTCTGGTCTTGCCGCCCTGGGCTTTGGATCCAGCCTCACCGGCCAGGCGCAAAAAGATATCGGACTGTAGCATTCCCTCAACAATGGGCTTCATCTCCGCCGCCCTGGAGTAATTCAGATAGATAACTTCAACACTGCCTTTTTTCGTTGAGGGCAGATCCAGGGTCTTGAGCATGGTTTTAAATGCTATTCTGGCCATACTCGGCCCGCTGACAATAACCCGGTTGTTGAGTCCATCTTCCACCAGGGATAGATTCTGCTTTTGCAGCTCCTTGAGCTGCCCGGCAATATGCACAGCTTCTGCGGCGGAAATATGTTCAAGGTTAATCACTTCAACCCGGCTCTGTTCCGGATCGTCCATCTCGGCAATCAATCGCTTAATCCGGTCAACATTGGTGCGCACATCGGAAACAACCAGATAGTTGCTCTGGTTGAACGCCTGCAACCTTGCGCCATTACTCATCATTGGCTTGAGCACTGGCACCAGTGTCGCTGCCTGGACATAGTTAATTTTCAACAGCTCGGTCTGCAGTTGATTTTTACCACTGCCACCAGCAAAGCTAAAAGCCTGATTAAAAGGCACAATTCTGGTTACCGCACCATCTTCAATGGCTTGAAAACCCTGTACCTGAATAGCTGACAACACAGCTTCATAGAGCAGCGATGAATCAATCGCTTCCGGGGCAATAATAGTGACCTTGCCTTTTACTCTTGGATCCAGAACAAATGACTTGCCGGTGATCTCTGCGACACTTTCAATAACACTGCGAATATCCGCATCACGAAAATTAATGCGCACCTGTTCAGCGGCCCAGGCCTCAGCCATCAGGGCAAAGGACAAAAACAGGGCGCTGAAGAACTGCACAGTACTGCGGTAGCCAGTGGTCATAGTCGTACTTCGCTTTGTTATGGTTTTCATTTTATCGACTCAATCCAATATTCGGTAACATTTTTGCCGCCAGGCTGGCAGCATTAACATAAATCGTTTGTTCCTGTCCCTGACGCATTACAGTGACCGGCAAGTTGCTGTTACCACTGTAGTTTGCCCATTGCCCAGGATTAGCCATCAACTCCTGCACCGAGGCACCATCTACCTTTATCACCACATCCCCCTCTTGCAGATCGGCGATAGAGGTAATTTCGCTGGACAGATTATTTAATTTTAAACCTGAACCACCGGCTGCAGCCACCGGCACTGCTCCAAACATATTGGCCAGCGCAAAGCCCTCTGTAGGCTGTTGCGCCGCCTGCTCATCAGGGACCTGCTGAGTCTCAATAATACTGTCGGGCTTTTTCATCAACACTTGCTGGTTGAGACCGTTTTTGCGCACCACAATACGGTAGGGCTCAATATCCACCAGCTGATAACCGGAATTAAGGTCGTCCCCTCTATGATACACAGCCTCAGGCTTGCCATTAAATTTTAATGTGGCAAAGGAATTATCACCGGCAATCATGACACCCAGAAGAACCGCATTGATATTAGCTTCCGGGAGCTCACCATGATCTTTGTCTGTCGCCTCAACAACAGCACTATCACCGGAAAACCAATTCCAGGACATCAGTTTGGTGCTGGGAAGGCGCTGTAACTCTTTACCAGAATCTTCGTTGCTCTGGGTGAGCTGTAACAGGATCAATAAAGCAAAAAACAATGAGACCAAAAGCAACATGGCCATCAGGGCCTGCCGCAGCAATGTTTTTGGGTCGCGGCGCATTAGACTATTCAACGGACGATACCTCCATCATGGCGGCGAGTCTGTTGTTCTCCTCGGGGGATTTAACAATCTCGAAGCTCTCAACCACAAAGCCATCACAGGCTATCTCGTGGGCCAGCCGCACCATCTCATTGGCATCTGTGCCAGTGAAGCTAAGGCTGATGGCATTGTTGGCTTCTCGCATATCGATCAGTTTTAACTGATTGCGGCGCAGCAAGCGGGTCAACCTCTTGGTTTTGGAGCCTTTGGACACCACTGAGAGCGGGCAGCTATTGCCCAGCCGAGCAATCAGGTCCCGCTGTTGATACAGCCATTGCAGATCTGAGTGCAGCTGCGACTGCTGAGCCGACAGCTCATTGTATTTTTCCCACTGGGGTAAGAGGATAAGATAGAGCATGGCAGCCACAATCAATATTGCACCGACATTGACAAATAACCGCTCTCGGGGTTGCAGGTCGGCAAAGGCGTCTTGCAGCCGTTTTAGCAAACTATTCATGGGCGATCTCCCATCCTGGGATTAATCATCAGTACTATCATGTCTGCTGGCAAGCCCGCTGCTGTGTTCGGCGACTGGGTAATAGCTAGCTGATAACCGGGAATATTTAACGCTCTGGTTTTTAATTGGGCGCCATTATTGATAGTCAATTCTATGCTGTCTTGCTCAGCTAGCAGACTAACTAGATCACATTCACAGGACTGCATCAAACTGTCCAGTGCAACCAATCCGGCCACAGATCCAGTGTTTAGCGCTCGCTGCTGGGCAAAGCGGTCATTCAGGCGAGCTTCTGTTGCAGCTCTAATATCGCCAGTGGCTCTTTTGGTGGAGGGGAATAATTTTGCATAATCGCTGGTCAGCTGCCTTTCCAGTCCCTCCACCTGACCCTGCAAATGACTGCTGGCGATCTGCAGATAAGACACCAACATCACCAGCGCCAGTGCTGCCAGCCCTGCAGTTGGCAGCCATGCGGCTGAGGGCAGTTGACTGACTGAGGGACGATGCTGTCCGGACAGTAAATTTGGGGTCCCGGGGATATCGGCAAATTCCCAGTCGATAACCGAATTATTAATATCGGCCTGCTCGCGCAGGTGCTCGGGCACCAATGCATGGTCCGGTATTGAAATTGACAATCTGGGGCTAATCTCAGCACTGTCCAACAGGCTTTCAATCATGGTCCAGGCAACGTCTGCGCTGGCGGCGAACCCCTGCTCCGGCCCTGTGCGCACCAGGCAGAGACCATCGCGCCAGCCCACATTGATACGACCCTGCTCCCATGGCAGCACCAGATAATCAGGCACCATGGATTGAGCGGCAACCCCGGCATTATCTGCGATTCGCTGCCAATCTCGCATATCTTCATGGCTGACAGCCAGGATCTGTAACTGCCCGCCATCACTGCGGCCTGCAATCACAAAATGCATATCATCTACTGGCTGTAAAATTCTATCTTCGAGCAGCCAGGGGATCAGCTCAGGCCACTTGCGCTCTGGTGCTGTGGGCACATCAATAAGGTGTAAACCGACACGCTCGGAAGGCACCCAAAGCTGCATTGGCGCCTGATTTGAACCGGCAACGGACTCAAAGGCCGAGCCTTCATTAGTGATGCGACGGTCAAGATTGTGAATATGGTCAACTGATATCATCAGTTATTTTCCCCAATCATTAGGCAGGCTGATTGCACTTGGTTGGTCTCCGCAGACTCATCAAAGTCTGTATCCTGAGTTATGTCTGTGTCAGTTATGCTGTCAAACAGCTTTTCTACTGCCGATGTATCCGCTTTTGGCAAACTTGCTGGCACCACCGTGAGCTGCCGCGCAATAATAACCGGTTCATCCCTGCCAGTGCGATCCATTATACTTTTTACTTCGATCCGTGCCTCCCCCAATATAACTTCCAGATAAAGCTCGAAATAGTCGGACTTCACGGACAGCAATGATGTTGGCCAGCGCTGTTCTACCACTGGCATTTCAAGCTGCATATTTTGTACGATCGTCCGATAAAATTCATTGATTGAATCAAAGGGCCGTTCCTCCATTACCAGACTGACAAAGTCCGCGCCCATAGTGCCGCTCATTGCCATTAACAACTGCTCTGAAGCTGTATTGATATTGATCGATGTCGACCGCGGCAGCGCACTTAGCCAGGGCGCAAGCAGCTGCACCTCGGCAACTTCATAACCCATAACCGCTGCCAGCTCAGTAATATCGGTAACCATAGTGTTGGCCGGGACTCTGGGCACCGCCAGGCCGTCGTAATCAGGTTGCTCTGCACCCCAGCTATTGATCAGGCTTGAATCTGCATCGAGCCAATCAATAATTCGGGCGGTGCGGGACAAGTCAGCTGGCAGCTGCAGATCGGTTAATAGCTGCAGCCATAGCTTGGCTATGCCCATATTCTCAGAGTTGATCTCGTTTTGCAGACTCTGGTCGGTATAACCGAGAAAGCTGTTTAGATTGACTCGCCCCTGTAGGTCGGAAATACAGCCAGTAATCAGCCCACCATCGACAGGCAGCATTGGCAGGGCCTGGGCCCAGTCGTCTTCAAAACTGTCCACCCCACGGTCATCCTCTTTATCTGACAGCAGCTGCCGCGCCCAGCCCTCGCCGCTCATGGCCAAAAGCAGAGCCTGATCTCCGTGCATTGATGCTGTGGCCTGAGTAATGTCAATTTGATGCCTATAAAAAATATTGCTCAGTATCACAACGACGGCAAGCATCAGAATTAGTGCCGCTAACAGAGCGACGCCGGACTGATATTTGGGTGACCGACTATTCATTCCACTGACAGCCCAGGAAACAACTTTGATGTCTCCCGCTCCCCATCCAGCTCAATAATCACACGAATCATTTTTGGCAGGCTGGTGGGGCTGTGCTGTTCATTAATTGGCGGCCAGTCTTCGCTGTAAAAATAAGACCTGGTGAGATGTTCAAAACGCACCTCAGTGACATCATTGATCAGCGCCATGCTACTGCCATCACTTAAGCGTGGAGATTCCGTAATGGCCCAGGATTGACGCACCAGCTGCTGATTTTCATTGATAAAATATTCCACTCGCCGCAGGCCACTGGGGTTTGAGCGCACCATAGGACCACCGCCGCGGCTAAAGCGCACACCAAATTCACTGGGGTCGGTAATATAGGCTGGCTCAATGGTACCGAGGCCATCGACAAAGGTTCGCGGCCGCAAGTGAATAATATCTCGGCCAATAATCTGCCAGGCACGCTGCAATCGGGCCTCTTCAGCGAGACTCTGCTGGCTGCGATCATTGATCAGCAGCACTGCCTCAATGGCTTGATATGACATCATGGACATGATCGCCAGCAGCAACATGGCAACCAGAGTTTCAATCAGGGTAAAGCCTCTGGCCTGCTTTATAGGGGAGAGCTGACTCATCTTTCGTCAACCACAAGGTACATGGCAAGAGCACCAGTCATTTTTTTGCCCTGTGCCGGACCAGCCTGAACCTCATAGCGGAAAAGGTCCTGGCCCATAGCTTCTTCAATATTGACTTGCCAGCGCCATTCCTGACCGTACTGCTCATCAAAACCTTTGCTCTGCAGATTGCTGCGCTCGGTAGCCGGAATCCAGTTCTGCGCAAACTGGTAGCGCTCCATCAGCCGATTCCACGATACCTGAGTGGCAAAAGTCCGCTCCCGCAGGCGCAGACGCTCGTCGCTGTATTGACTGACAACAGACAGAGCACCACCCAACACCAGACTGAGAATCGCCAGCGCTACTGCGACTTCGATTAGCGTAAAACCCTGGCTGCGGTGGGAGCTAATCATTGCTATGGCGCTCCAGACTCTCGGGCAAGGAAAAGGGTCGAGTCAATCTGATCCTCGCCCCCCCAGCGATAGACGAAGGTTTCCTCAGAATTTGTGAAGCTCAACTCTATAGTACCCTGGGGCTCTATATAACCATCGGGGAGAAAGGCAATTTCAGGTAACAGCAATTTGTCTTCATCCAGCTCACCGGAGTTAGCCAGCGAACTGTCCTCCTGTTGCTGGGGTAGCAGCTGTTCATCTTCATCGAACGCCACCAACCAATTCAACACAGCATCATCACTGAGAGGGAAAGGAGCCGGGGCAGTCACTGCGACCCAGCGATTGCGGTAATAAATCACCGCGCGCAATTGCGAGCCAGACTCCATTTCATCGCTAATCACTCCATAGGCGGAGCCCTGCAGTGCAGCGTTTTCGCTCAGTTGCTGGAGCCAGATTAGCAGTCGATCAGCCTCGGCGACATAGCGCCGGCCAAAGGCCTGATTAATAGCCAGCACACTCATCGCTGAAATAGTGGCCACAATCATAACCACCACCAGCATTTCGATCAGTGTGAAGCCCTGCTGCTGTCTGTAGGTAGTCATGGTTTGAACCTACAGATTCAAATGCCTGCTCATTGGATATTCCAGTTACCCAGATCCTGATTAGACCCTTCACCACCCACTTGTCCATCGGCACCCAAACTAAAGACTTCGATCTCTTTGCCATGGGTACCAGGATTTTGATACTGGTAGGCAGCACCCCAGGGATCCTTGGGCAGAGATTCAAGATAGGGTCCGTTCCACTTTGACTCGGCGCCAGCTGGCGCTGTTACCAGAGCTTCAAGGCCCTGACTCTGCTGTGGATAGCGATAGTTATCCAGGCGATAAAATTTAAGTGCACCGACCACGGTTCTAATATCTTGAGCAACTCTGGTCTCTTCTGCCTGCTGTACCTTTTTGAATAATGTCGGCCCAATCATGGCGCCAAGCAGCGCAATTACCACCACTACAACCATCATTTCAATCAGAGTAAAACCCGCCTGCTTATTATTTCTTTTCATTTCCTGATACCTAAAAAGTGATTTATTCAAATGGCCTGTGTTGCCGGCAACAGCCTGCAATCAGACCATATTATTCATATCCATAATTGGCAACATCACCGCTGCCACCACTGAAAGAATAATCATCCCCATAAAAATAATCAGTATTGGGTTGATTAACTTGAGAAATACTTCAATCGCATTGGCCAGACGCAGAGAGTAATAATCGGCCACCCTTATAAGCATTTTATCCAGCTCACTGGAAGCCTCACCACTGCCCACCATATGAATCAAAAAGCCGCTGCCTACCTTATTTTCCTCAAGGGCTTTCTGTAAGCTGCTGCCGCGGCGCATGCTTTCTGTGACTAGCTCCATCTTGCTGCGCAGGTGCAAGTTATTGACCACCGCCGAGGATATTTTTAGTGCCGCCAGCGCCGGGACGCCATTATTGAGAAGCACCCCCAGACTACGCGACCAATCGGCAATATTGGCCATCAATGTCCAGCGCCCCAGCCCTGGCATATTTAAAATAATGGCGTGCCAACGCTGTTTGCGCACCGGGTCGCGCATCAGCCTGATAAATACCAGAGCCCCAGCGACAATTACCAGCAACAGATAGATCCCATAATGCTGAGTAAAATCGCTCAGACCAATCACAATGCGGGTAATCAGTGGCAGTTCGCGGTTGGAGCTAACAAAAATCGCAGTAATTTTCGGCACCACCCAGACCATCATAATGGCCACCACAATAATTGAGGTGCTGATCAGAGTGGCCGGATAAATCAGTGCTCTGGTAACAGTTTTGCGGTTTTCTGCACTGCTCTCCAGATCCACTGCAAGACGCATCAGAACCCGATCCAAATGACCGGCTTCTTCACCAACACCGACACCGGCAATAACCGACTCGGGAATTTTATAGGGCGAACGCCGCAGCGCCTCAGAAAAACTACGCCCCTCAACAATCTCAGAGCGCCAACTCTCGACCATGCGTCGCTGCTTATCGGTTTCGGCCTGCTCAATAGTCATGCGCAAGGCGTCTTCAAGGGGCAGTCCAGACTGGATTAAAATCGCCTGCTGCTGCAGCAGCAATGACAGATCAAAATTATTTACCCCGGCCTCACGACCTTTGCGTGCACCAGCTTTGGCACTTTGGCCAACTTCTTTAAGACTGGCGGGCAACAGGCTCCTGTCTTTTAACAAACGCCGGGCATGACGCTCGGAATCTGCCGAAATCAGACCTTCGACCAGTTTCCCGGAGTCATTGTAAGCGGAGTAATCAAAGGCAGGCATAGGCGTTAAACACTGGTGACACGAAGAACTTCTTCGATGGTAGTGACACCCTGGCGCACCAACTCAAACCCAGCCTCGCGAATGCTCGGCACATTGCGGCGAATCGACTCTTCCAGCTCAATCTCACCGGCATTTTCATGGATAAGCGACTGCAGAGGCGCGTCCACAGTAACCAGCTCAAAGAGCGCCTGACGGCCTGAAAAACCAGTGTTGTTGCATTTGGCGCAGCCTTTGGACTGGAACACAGTTGCGCCGTCCTCAAGCCCCAAAAGGTTGCGGTTAAACTCATTGACCTCGGCAGGCTCGCAGCAATGGTGGCACAGCTTGCGCATTAGCCGCTGAGATATAATCCCGCGCACTGTAGATGCCAGCAAAAAGCTGTCGACCCCCAGATCCTGGAGCCTGGTAATGGCGCCAGCGGCAGTGTTGGTGTGCAGGGTGGATAGCACCAGATGGCCGGTTAAGCTGGCCTGGGTGGCAATTTCAGCGGTTTCCCCATCACGGATTTCACCGATCAAAATAACATCTGGATCCTGTCGCAAAATAGCTCTCAGACCGCGGGCAAAGGTCATCCCGGCGCGCAGGTTAATCTGGGTCTGGCTGATACCGGGCAGGTCGTATTCCACAGGATCCTCAACTGTCATAATATTACGCTCCTGGCGATCCATCTGCTGCAGCGCGGCATAGAGCGTGGTGGTCTTGCCTGAGCCTGTAGGGCCAGTGACCAAAATAATGCCATGGGGTCTGGACACCAGCTGTTCCAGCTGCGCCTTGGTCTGTGCAGGCATACCCAGATCATCGGTCTGCAATTTGCCAGCATCTTTATCCAGCAGGCGCATCACCACGCGCTCACCGTGACTGGAGGGCATGGTTGAGATACGCAGATCAATACTTCGACCCCCTAGGCGCACGCTCATTCGACCATCCTGGGGCAGTCGACGCTCGGCAATATCCAGCTTGGACATCACTTTGATACGGGAAATAAGCAAGGGAGCAATTTGAATGGAGGGACTGAGTACAGTTCTTAGAACACCATCGAGGCGAAAACGCACTAGCGCCTCTTTCTCATAGGGCTCAATGTGAATATCAGATGCATTTTCCTTAAGGGATTCGGCCAGAATGGCATTGAGCAGGCGGACGATAGGAGCATCATTTTCCGCATCAAGCAGGTCTCCAGCCTCTTCAATCTCCGCTGCGGCCGACTCCAGATCAACAAAGTCCTTAATATCTTCCATCACTGATTCTGAAGAACCCTGACGACCACTGTAGACCTGGCTGAGCATGGCATCAAAGTCTTCGTCACCCACGCGACTTACCGTTAGCCGAGAGCCCGCAGCCCGGCTGACTTCGGCAATAGCCCAGTCAGGAGCACCAGGGGCGAGCATTAAATTACCCAGATCAGCCTGCAATAATACTCGATTGAGCCGGGCAAACTCGTAAGGGAGTAATTCCAATGTTTGCTGCACCATTTCCTGCCTCTTCAAGCTTGTATTTAGCACGCTATTTACCCCAGTGCGTCGCTGGAGCAACTGTAACTGTAACTGTGAACTTTACCACATTCGCAGTTTAGTCTTGAATTGTTTAGCTATTATTACGTCGCAGTTTGAGGGCCTTCCAGCCTGTCTGAAAGCAAAGTAAATTCATTATTCCATTGGTCTTTGCCGCGGTCCTATACCAGACTCAACTAAATTAATTTAATAAGGACCACAACAATGGAAATCACTGCCGTCATTATTTCAATCGCGCTCCTGCAGTATATTTTGTTTGTTATCCGGGTTGGGCTTAGTCGCAACAAGTACAATGTCCAGGCCCCCAGAACCACAGGCAATGAGATCTGGGAGCGGCTATTTCGTATTCAGCAGAATACTCTAGAGCAGCTGGTGATTTTTATTCCGGGAATGGTAATTTTCACCATGTATGTGAGCGAAACCTGGGCATTGCTGCCAGGGATTCTGTTTATTCTGGGCCGCCAGCTCTATTCCGGCTTATATTTGAAGGACCCCGCCAGCCGAGGCCCGGGCATGTTTCTGAGTTTCTTGAGCAATATTGGCCTGGTGATTGCCGGGCTGATCGGAATAGGCCTGCAGCTGTCGGCCTAATCAGCCTTGGGCTTGCCCCCGGCCATGCTGGGGAATGGAAAAGGGCTGATATTGCCACCACTGGGGGCCTCTGTAATTTTACCGGCGCCCTCTTTTTCAACCTCGTCAATGCGCACGATTGACTGCATGGGAATAAAGCTGCGCTTGATGCTGGAAAACTCGTTTTTGAGCTTCTCTTCCGCTGGATCCACAATCATCTGAGAACGCTCACCAAATATAAATTCTTCAACTTCCAGAAACCCCCAGAGATCGCTCTGAAACACATGCCTGGCATAGATTTCATAGACCTGCCCCTGATTGAAAAAGGTGATGCGATAAATGGGTTCACTTGCCATGGATAGTCTGCACAATTTTGACGTTGTTTTGGGGCGGCGATAATAGCACAACCGCCATTGAGTTCGATGCTTAAATGTTGCGAATTGGCCGCGCACAGCTATAATGCCGTCCCTCTATATTTGATCAAAGAATAACCAGCTAAATGACTGCAAAAACGGCTAAAAAGCTTCATATCGTGACCCATGGCTGCCAGATGAATGAGTACGATTCCTCGCGTATGCAGGATTTGCTCGGT
Source organism: Porticoccaceae bacterium (assembly GCA_018664075.1). Taxonomy (GTDB): domain Bacteria; phylum Pseudomonadota; class Gammaproteobacteria; order Pseudomonadales; family Porticoccaceae; genus HTCC2207. The sequence continues at coordinate 42,363 of JABJOY010000097.1, forward strand.
GACAGCCACGACATGGTGCCCACGGATAATGCAGCTGATGCCGATGTTATTCTGCTCAACACCTGCTCAATTCGCGAAAAGGCCCAGGAAAAGGTCTTTCATCAGCTTGGCCGCTGGAAACACCTTAAAGAAGCTAAACCAGAACTGGTGATTGGTGTGGGCGGCTGCGTAGCCAGCCAGGAAGGCGAGGCAATTGCCAAGCGCGCGCCCTTTGTCGATGTGATCTTTGGTCCGCAAACATTGCATCGCCTGCCGGAAATGATGGAAACCCGCAAAACAGATGGCAAAGTTGTGGTCGATATCAGTTTTCCGGAAATTGAAAAATTTGACCGCCTGCCGACGCCTGAAGTCGACGGCGCCAGCGCCTTTGTCTCGATTATGGAAGGCTGCTCCAAATACTGCACATTTTGCGTAGTGCCCTACACCAGAGGCGAAGAAGTCAGTCGACCCATGGCCGACGTGCTGGCCGAGGTCGCTGAGTTAGCCGCCCAGGGTGTTCGCGAGGTCAATTTGCTCGGCCAAAATGTTAATGCCTACCGCGGCGATATGCTGGATGGTTCGGTGTGCGACTTTGCCGAACTGATTCCCTATGTAGCCGATATCGAAGGTATAGACCGCATTCGCTACACCACCAGCCACCCGGTAGAGTTTTCCGACGCACTGATCGAGGTCTACGACCGGGTGCCGGAACTGGTCAGTCACCTGCATCTGCCGGTTCAGAGTGGTTCGGACCGTATTCTGATGGCCATGAAGCGGGGTCATACCGCCATTGAATACAAGTCTAAAATTCGTCGTTTGCGCGCATTGCGCCCGGATATCAGTATTTCTTCCGACTTTATTATCGGATTTCCCGGTGAAACCGAGGATGACTTCGCTGCCACCATGAAATTAATTGAAGAAGTGGGTTTTGATACCTCCTTCAGCTTTATTTACAGTGCCCGCCCTGGTACCCCGGCTGCAGATCTGCCGGATAACACCAGCGAAGCCACCAAGAAACAGCGCCTTAAGATTCTCCAGGATCGCATCAGCCAAAACGCCGCTGCAATCGGCCGCCGCATGGTTGGCACCCGCGCCAGATTGCTGGTCACCGGGATCTCCAAAAAGGACCCGGGGCAGCTGCAGGGGCGCACTGAAAATAACCGCGTGGTCAACTTCCGTTGCGACGATCACAGCCTGATTGGTCAGTTTGCCGAGGCTGACATCACTGAGGCCCTGCCTAACAGCCTTCGGGGTACTCTTGCCTGAACTCAAAATCTACTTATATAGCAGCCATTTCTTATAATATTTACGTAATAAAAAATGTTTACCCTCTTCTCCAGTTCGCGCTATGCTACAAATATGTCAATTATGGAAAGGCTTTAAAGCACCTATTGAAACGATTGGATACTCAACCATCAGCCTACAGCATCACTCTCGAGCCTAACGACGCTCGTCGTCTCGCCTCACTCTGCGGTCAATTTGATGAAAACCTTCGCCTGATCGAACAGCGGTTAAACGTTGACATTCGCTCGCGGGATAATTTTTTTGCTGTCTACGGTGATGCTGATGATTCACAGTGTGCCGCCGATATTATTTACAACCTGTATCAGGAGACAGCTCATTATGCCGAGCTGGCTGCTGAAGAAGTCCACCTCCACCTTCGCCAATGCGAGAGAGAGAAGCCTATGACCCCATCTGCCAGCAACCTGCAATCTGCCGACAATGTTGAAAGCTTTTCGGTAATACGCACGAAAAAAGGCAATATCAAACCCCGGGGCTTGAACCAACAGCGCTATGTGCGCTCAATTCAGACCCATGACATTAATTTTGGTATTGGCCCCGCTGGTACAGGCAAGACCTATCTGGCCGTCGCCTGTGCCGTGGAAGCTCTGCTGCGCGATGAAGTTGAACGTATTTTACTGGTCAGACCAGCTGTAGAAGCCGGCGAAAGACTGGGCTTTCTGCCCGGCGACCTGGCACAAAAAGTAGACCCTTACCTGCGCCCACTCTATGACGCACTGCATGAAATGCTTGGCTTTGAAACTGTGGCCAAACTGCAGGAGCGCAATGTTATTGAAATCGCGCCACTGGCCTATATGCGCGGCCGCACCTTGAATGGCGCCTATATTATTCTCGACGAGAGCCAGAACACCACCCGGGAGCAAATGAAAATGTTCCTAACCAGGATTGGTTTTGGCTCTACAGCGGTGATCACTGGCGATATGTCACAGATTGACCTGCCCCGGGGCGTTAGCTCCGGGCTGGTGCATGCCTGCGATGTACTGCAGCATGTTGATGAAATCAGCTTCACCCACTTCGAATCAAGAGATGTGGTGCGCCATCCGATTGTGCAAAGCATTGTCGATGCCTACGATGCCTTTGAAAAAGATGCCGACCAGTAAGCCATGAATATTTCCATGGATATACAGATGGCCTGCTCATCTGATGAGGCACCAGACGAGGACAGTATGCGGCGCTGGGCCACAGCAGCTCTGCGCAACGAGCGTGAGACTGCCGAGCTCAGTGTGCGAATTGTCGATGAACAAGAGAGCGCGGCGCTGAACCAACAATACCGCGGAAAATCTGGCCCCACTAATGTCCTGTCCTTCCCCTTTGATGCCGTAACCCCGGAACCACTGCCTATTTTGGGCGATCTGGTAATCTGTGCCCCTGTGGTGATCCGCGAGGCACAACAGCAGAACAAACCCGCAGAAGCCCACTGGGCCCATATGTGCGTACATGGTGTACTGCACCTGCTCGGCTATGACCATGCTGGAGACAGTGATGCCGAGGTAATGGAAGCATTGGAAACAACAATTTTACTGGATATGGGTTTTCCAGCCCCTTATTCTGAAGAACAAGAATAGCGAGCTCCTGAGAGTTTATTGAGATAAACATGAACGACGAAACATCAAACAGCAGCCAGGATAACTCCTTGCTCAAAAAGATCGGTAAGGTTTTTTCACCCAACCCCAGCAACAGTGATGAAGTGGCCGATATGCTGCGCAGCGCTGAAAATGAGTCAATCATTGATGCCAGTGCTCTGCAGATTATGGAGGGCGCACTGAAGGTCTCCGACCTGCAGGCCCGGGAAATCATGATTCCCAGATCACAGATGAATGTGATTGAAGAGGACTTCAGTCTGGAGCAAATACTGGAGCTGGTTATCCAGTCCCAGCACTCGCGCTTTCCCGTGGTGGGAGAATCTGCAGATGATGTATTGGGTATCTTGCTGGCCAAAGAGCTTTTGCCGCTGGTGCTTTCCGGCAAAGAATCCTTTGACCTGAAAAGCCTGCTGCGCCCGGCAACTATTATCCCCGAAAGCAAGCGCTTAAATATCCTGCTGCAGGAATTCCGCGAGAATCGCTACCATATGGCCATGGTGGTGGATGAGTATGGCGGTGTATCCGGACTGTTGACCATTGAAGATGTGCTTGAAGAAATTGTCGGTGAGATTGAAGACGAAACCGATGAGCATGAAGCTGTGCAGATCAGCAAGGTCAGCGACAATCTCTTCCAGGTTGAAGCCATTACCGAGATCGAAGACTTTAATGAATTCTTTGATATTGGGTTTTCCGACGATGAATTCGATACCGTTGGCGGACTGGTGGTGCATACCTTCGGCCGCTTGCCAGACATCGGCGAAAGCACGAGCATTGAAAACTTCGACTTTAAAGTGATTGATGGCGACAACCGCAAAATCACTATGCTGGAAGTGAGTAAAAATAACCCATGATGTACGCCATCTGATGGCTCTTAGCCGCGCACAGACATTTCTTGCGCTGTTTGCCTCTGGCGCCCTTATGCCTCTGGCCCTGGCACCATTGTCCCTCTGGCCCATCGCCATCTCAAGTACTGCCCTGCTATTCTGGACATTGCAAAACCAGACACTGAAGCAAGCTCTGGTAAAGGCCTCAGTATTTGGCTTTGGCCTGTTCTTCGCCGGCGTGAGCTGGGTCTATATCAGCATTCACGACCATGGTTTTATCTCCGCACCTGTGGCCTTCGCCGGGACAGTACTATTCTGCCTGTTTCTGGCGCTGATATTTGCCACCCCCTTTGCCCTTGGCGCCGTTATTCCGCAAACCCCGCTTGCACTGGGCTTTGGGCTACCGGCTATCTGGGTTATCAGCGAGTGGATACGGGGTTGGATATTTACCGGCTTTCCCTGGCTCTATGCGGGTTATGCCCACACCGACACCTGGCTCAATGGCTGGGCACCCATAGGTGGGGTACTGTGGCTAAGTTTTATCAATGCCCTGGCGGCAGCAGCACTGGTTCAACTACTAAAAAACCCCAGAGCACCGATGATGGCCGCCATAGTCACGGCACTATGGGTTGGCGGCTATGGCCTGCAAAGCATTAACTGGACAGAATCTACTGAGACTGAGCTGTCCGTGGTGCTAATTCAGCCCAATGTAGACCAAGAGGACAAATGGTCCCTGGTTGAACAGGATGGCATTTTGCAACAGCTGGCCAACCAGACCGAGGCCCACTGGGGTGCAGATATTATTATCTGGCCTGAGGGTGCTATTCCAGCTCTGCCGAGGCAGATTATGGACTATCTGATTGAGGTGGATAATCGGGCAAAAGTGAACCAAACAGCACTGTTGACCGGTATACCTACACAGGATCCACGCAATCGCCGCTATTACAATTCAATGCTGGCGCTGGGTGATTCCAGAGGGCAATACGACAAAACCAGACTGGTTCCCTTTGGTGAATATGTTCCACTGGAAAATATTCTCCGGGGTTTAAATAGGTTTTTTGATCTACCTATGTCGTCCTTCTCTCTGGGAGCCCCCAATCAGTCTCTGCTGACGGCCAAGGGGCAACCCATAGCCACAGCGATTTGCTATGAAATTGCCTACCCCAGCTTGGTAGCGGACAGAGCGGCGGGTGCCAGTATCCTTATGACCGTCAGCAATGATGCCTGGTTTGGCCGTTCAATGGCGCCCAGACAACATATGCAAATGGCGCGCATGCGAGCTATTGAAAATCGCAAACCATTAATGCGCGGTACTAATAATGGCGTAACTGCACTGGTCGACCATCAGGGCAAGATCTACCAGCAGCTTGAGCAGTACAGCGCAAGTGAACTGAGCGGCACTGTTGTGCCCAGAGTAGGACAGACATTTTTTAACCGGTTTGGCAGTTGGCCGACGGTGGTGCTGTCACTGCTGATTTGTCTCGGTCTTGTAGCCCGCAGATTACTGACCAAAACGGAGAGGACGTAATATGAAACAGCTAAACAATCTAATACTCTGCCTGTTAGCAACAGTATCCCTTACCGCGAACGCCCTTGAAGTGGGCGATCAGGCCCCAGCGTTTTCCCTTCAGGCCACAGATGGCAAAACCTATAGCCTGGAACAGTTCCATGACAAACAGGCGATTGTTATAGCCTGGTATCCAAAAGCTTTCACCAGCGGCTGCACAATCGAATGTAAATCACTGGCTCAGAATGGTCACCTGTTAAAGCGTCTGGATGTCACCTACTTTATGGCTAGTGTTGACCCATTGGAGAGCAACCAGAAGTTTGCCGAGGAGAATGAAGCCGACTTTCCTCTTCTGAGTGACCCGACAAAAGAGGTCGCCAGGGCCTATGATGTGCTGGCTTTTTATGGCTTCCCTAAACGCCATACTCTATATATCGGCAAAGATGGCAAGGTTCTGTTTATCGATCGCAAGATCAACGCAGCGACCTCGGCACAAGATATGGCTGCCAAGCTTGAAGAACTGGGAATCCCTGCCAGACAGGCGAGCTAAGCATCTGCTTAAATGCCTGTCTAACTGCTGTTAGATAGGCCGCAGTTCCCCTATAATTCACGCCTATTTTTAAATCAATAAGCAGTGAATCTCGATGACCATTGAACAGCATTATAATCCCGCCGAACTTGAGCGCGACGCGCAGCAATACTGGACTAAAAACCGGACGTTCGAAGTCACCGAAGATCCCAGCAAAGAGAAGTTTTATTGCCTGGCCATGTTCCCCTACCCAAGCGGCAAGCTGCATATGGGCCATGTGCGCAACTACACCATTACCGATGTAATCGCTCGCTATCAGCGCATGCAGGGTAAGAATGTTTTGCACCCCATGGGCTGGGATGCCTTTGGTCTGCCCGCAGAGAATGCGGCGATTCAAAACAAGACTGCCCCTGCCAAATGGACCCATGAAAATATTGCCTATATGAAAGCTCAGCTGAAATCTCTGGGCTTTGGTATCGACTGGTCCCGTGAGCTGGCTACCTGTGAGCCCGATTACTACAAATGGGAGCAGTGGTTTTTTACAAAGTTGTATGAAAAAGGCATGGTCTATAAAAAGACCAGTGCGGTTAACTGGTGCCCCAATGACGCCACCGTACTGGCCAATGAGCAGGTTATTGATGGCTGCTGCTGGCGCTGCGACAGCCCGGTAGAGCGCAAAGAAATTCCCCAGTGGTTTATTCGTATCACCGATTATGCTGATCAACTGCTCGACGATCTGGACGATCTAGAGCACTGGCCCGAGCAGGTCAAAACCATGCAGCGCAACTGGATTGGCAAGAGCAGCGGTGTCAATATGACCTTTGATCTGTCCGCAGCCGTTGGCCAACACCAGAGCTTTGATGTCTACACTACCAGACCAGATACATTGATGGGCGTGACCTATTTAACCCTGGCCACCCAGCATCCGATTGCTCTTGAAGTGGCACAAAATAATCCTGAGCTGGCCGCCTTTATCGCTGACTGCCAGACTCAGCAGGTATCAGAGGCCGAGATGGCCACGATGGAAAAACGTGGCATGGATACAGGTATCAGTGCGGTGCACCCATTGACCGGAGAAACTGTGCCTGTCTGGGTCGGCAACTATGTACTGATGGACTATGGCTCTGGCGCAGTGATGGCTGTTCCGGCCCATGATCAGCGCGACTATGAGTTTGCCAAAAAGTATCAGCTGGAAATCAAGCAGGTAATAGCACCAGCCAATAATGAACCCTGGGATTTAAACACAGAGGCCTTTACTGCCAAGGGCCTGCTGATCAATTCTGGCAACTATGATGGTCTCGACTTCAACGCCGCTTTTGATGCCATAGCTGGCGCACTTGAAGCCGCTGACCATGGCTCTGTCACCACCAATTATCGCCTGCGCGACTGGGGCGTGAGCCGCCAGCGCTACTGGGGATCGCCTATTCCCATGTACAACCTGGCAGAGGGCGGTGAGATCCCTGTGCCCCTGGACCGGTTGCCGGTGATACTGCCCACGGATGTAGAAATGGATGGTATTCAGTCACCCATCAAAGCCGACCTGGACTGGAAAAAAGCTGAGATTAATGGACAGGCTGTCGCGCGTGAAACTGATACCTTCGACACCTTTATGGAGTCGTCCTGGTACCACGCCCGCTTTACCTGTTCCGATTTGGATAGCGCTATGCTGGATCCGGATCGCGCCAATTACTGGCTGCCTGTGGACCAATATGTCGGCGGTATCGAACATGCGATTTTGCACCTGTTGTACGCGCGCTTTTATCACAAGCTGCTGCGGGATGAGGGGCTGGTAGAGAGCAGCGAACCTTTTAAAAGCCTGCTCTGTCAGGGCATGGTGTTGGCGGAGTCCTTCTACACTGAAACCGATGGTCGCAAGCAATGGCTGGCGCCCTCTGAAGTCAGTGTCGAGCGGGACGACAAGGGCCGCACTGTCAGCGCCACTGAAACTGCCACGGGCAATACAGTACACAGCGGCGGCATTACCAAGATGTCGAAGTCAAAAAATAATGGCGTCGACCCGCAAACCGCGATTGATCAACATGGCGCCGATACTGTGCGCCTGTTTACCATGTTCGCTGCACCCCCGGAGCAGACGCTGGAATGGAGCGATGATGGCGTCAGCGGTGCACACAGATTTTTGCGCAAACTCTGGACCATGGTCAACAATCATCTGCAACAGGATGATATAGCCAGCCTCGACAGAGACAGCCTCAATGACGAGCAGAAAAATCTGCGCCGCAAGACCCATGAAACCATCAGTAAAGTGAACGACGATTATGGTCGCCGCAATACCTTTAATACGGCCATTGCCGCAGTGATGGAACTGTTAAACGAAGTCGCCAAGCTAAATGATCAGCAACCCCAGAGTATTGCGGTGCGCCATGAAGCCCTGACTAGTGCAGTGCTGCTGTTATCGCCAATTGCACCCCATATCTGCCACCGCCTGTGGCATGCCCTTGGCAATACTGATGCGGTTGCTAATGCCTCTTGGCCTGTGCTGGATGAAACTGCTCTGGTGCGCAGCAGCATTGAAATGGTAGTGCAGGTAAATGGCAAAGTACGGGGCAAAATTCAGGTCAGTGCCGATGCTTCAAAGGACGCTGTTGAAAAAATGGCCCTTGAAGATGCCAATGTACTGCGTTTTACTGGAGGGGTGAGCATCCGTAAAATTATTGTTGTCCCTGGACGACTGGTCAATATAGTCGCTAACTAACCAGATATTGCTGAGAGCATTGAATATGAGATTTAGAAATATACTGCTAGCTACTGTTATTGTGTTGCTGTCCTCTTGCGGCTGGCAACTGCGCAATGCCCAGATTGTTCCCGACAGTCTCGGCAGCCTGCACCTCTCATCTGAAGATTCCCACAGCAATCTGGTCGCCGAACTCACCAGAGTTCTCGATCTCTATGGAGTCAAGGTCGTACCCAGTGCTGCCGAGGCGAGCTACTCTGTGGTCATTGTCGACTACAGACGCACCAGACGCACGGGCTCCACTAATGCCAGTGCTCGAGCGGCAGAGTATCAGCTCAATGAAGAGGTGGACTTTTTGATTGTGGATGCTGAAGATAATCCGTTAATTCCCCTTTCCACAGCTTCTGTAGAGCGTGTCTATGAATTCAACGAGCGGGATGTGCTCGCCTCGGGGAATGAAGAACGTCTAGCTCTAGAGGGTATGCGCGAAGATATTATTCGACAGATTCTCAATCGCCTACGCCTGATCCCGGAGGAAGCTACTGACAACCCTGAGGCTCAGGAACCCCAGTGAAAATAAAAGCAGAGCAGCTTCAAGCCCATCTGCAAAAGCAGCTTTTACCCATCTATGTGGTCAGCGGTGATGAATCTCTTCTGGCCCAGGAATCCATTGATGCTATTCGCGCA
>JABJOY010000098.1 GCA_018664075.1 Porticoccaceae bacterium
GGATTTGCATCAACGGGGCTGCATTCTCACTGCGCCGTCGAGGCGGATAGTTTCACCATTGAGGTAGCTATTTTCGACCATATGCACAACTAGCTGGCCAAATTCTGAGGGCTCGCCGAGTCGTTTGGGGAAAGGAATACCGGACACAATGCCGTCCTGTACCTGCTGTGGTGCTCCGAGCATCAATGGCGTGGCCATCACACCTGGGGCGATGGTATTAATACGAATACCAACGGCCGCCAAATCCCGAGCCATGGGCAAGGTCATGCCTACAATGCCACCCTTGGTCGCTGAGTAAGCCACCTGCCCCATCTGACCATCAAAGGCGGCGATAGATGCGGTATGAATAATTACACCCCGTTCGGTTTTCTCGTCGGGCTCATTGCGCGCCATAGCGGCCGCCGCGCAGCGGGAGATATTGAAGGTACCTATCAGATTGACCTCAATAACCTTGCGGTAGTGGTCGAGGTTGTGAGGATTGCCTTCGCGGTCGATAGTTTTTGCGGCAATGCCTATACCAGCACAATTCACGCAGACGTCCACCCGGCCAAGATCGGCGGTGATTTTATCAAAGGCAGCTTCAACATCCGGCCCATTGGACACATCCAGTGAAATAAAGTGGGTTTTGTCCGCACCCAATTCCTCAACTGCCCTAGTGCCTGCTTCGGCATTCATATCGATAATAACCAGGGTGGCCCCGCGGTCCGAGAGTTCCTGCGCGGCCGCGCGACCCAGTCCGGATGCGCCACCAGTGACTACTGCTACTTTATTATTTAAATCCACGTTTCACCTCTTCCTGTTTTTTTATTCTGTTTCCTGCTCTTCTTCCGGTTCCTGAACCAAGACAAAGGGCGGGATAACCAAGGCCCAGAGTAGCTTATTGCTGTCGTACCAGTCCATGGCCTGTTGGTCTTGCACCCGCCCCACAGCACCGTCGCCCAACCACTGCTGCACCTGATCTCTATCGTCTCTATGTAATGCTATAGCGACTTTAATCAGGTCTGCGCCTTTGGCCACGGCCAGCACATTGCCTGAGGCATAGTGCTTTTGTAGCTCGTGCCAGGCAATTTTGGCGGTTTCGCCATTGAGCCGAGAGACAAGTTCTTGTTGGTCGGTTGAGATGGAATCCATAGCCAACTGCCGGATTAACCCAACCAGCGGCAGAAATTACGCAGCAGTTGCAGACCGGCTTCGGCGCTTTTTTCCGGATGGAACTGGGCAGCGAAAAGGTTTTTATGGCTGAGTGCGGCGGCAAATGGGGATCCATAGTCACAGGTACCGGCAACATAGGGATTATTGTCAGCCTCTACATAGTAGCTGTGCACAAAGTAGAAGCGGCTATTCTGATCGATACCATGCCACATGGGGTGGTCGATGGTCTGGTGAACATTGTTCCAGCCCATATGGGGGACCTTGAGTTTTGCGCCCTGGATATCTTGGAGATTGTCGCCGAAGAATTTGACCCGCCCGGGCAATAGCCCCAGACAGTCTACGCCGCCATTTTCTTGGCTGTGTTCCATCAATGCTTGCATGCCTACACAGATCGCCAGCACTGGTTTAGTTTTGATAGCTTTGCTGACCACCTCGCCCACCTTCAGGCGTTGAATCTCGGTCATACAGTCGCGGATAGCACCGACACCGGGAAACACCACTCGGTCGGCATCTTCTACCTGGGCTGGATCTGAGGTAATGGTTACACGGGCACCGGGGCTGACATGCTCCAATGCTTTGGCTACGGAATGGAGGTTGCCCATCCCATAATCAATCACCGCAATATGGCTGCGAAAATCACTCATAATTTAAACCGTGCTAAAAGACAGGGTACGCTTACAACGTACCCTTTGTAGATGGCATAACACCAGCCATACGCTCATCTGCCGAAGCGGCCATGCGCAGGGCGCGGCCAAAGGCTTTAAAGATGGTCTCAACCTGGTGGTGCGCATTGGCGCCACGCAGATTATCAATATGCAGGCTGACCAGAGCGTGGTTTACAAAGCCCTGAAAAAATTCACGAGTCAGATCCACATCAAAGGAGCCCACATGGCTGCGCACAAAGTCGGCCTTCATAATCAAACCGGGACGACCAGAAAAATCCATCACCACGCGAGACAATGCTTCATCCAGGGGCACATAGGCATGACCGTATCTGGTCAGGCCTTTTTTGTCGCCAATGGCTTCGGTTATCGCCATTCCCAATGTAATGCCGATATCTTCCACTGTGTGGTGATCATCAATCTCGGTGTCGCCGGTGGCCTGAATATCCAGATCCACCAAACCGTGCCGGGCAATTTGATCCAGCATATGGTTCAGAAACGGTACCGGTGTCTGCAGGTTGGCCTGCCCAGTGCCATCCAGATTAACCTTGACGGTAATCTGGGATTCGAGGGTATTGCGGGTAACTGTGGCTGTACGATCTGCCATGGGATCTCCGAGCGGTTCATTTTCTGGCGGCATTATACTGCAAAATAGATGTTGCTACAGTACAAAAAAGCGATACACTGTTGGGCTATGAAGCGTTTCAACACAATATTTGCCATTGTTTTAAGTCTGGTTATCGGCCTCGGGTCGGTGACGGCAACCGCTCATACCCATACTGATCATCAGGAGAACAGCTGTCCGGTCTCTGTATTGCAGAATGCCTCAGCAGCAGTTACCGATGAAAACAGCACAACCTTCGTAACAGCAACCACTACAGCTGTTACCATTCACAACCATCAGGCTGTCAGCAACCGCATCAGGAGTTGCCAGCATGCCAGAGCGCCCCCTTTAACCTCTAAATAATTTGTATTTTTCATTGGAAGACATTCGTGCCGTTTATTCGGCGTGGACATTATTTTTTAGAGGAATCAGTTTTGAATAAATTAACTACTCGCAGGTTGCCTCTGGCAGCCAGCCTTTTAAGTTTATCCTGCAGTGCTTTTGCTCAGGAAATTGAAGAAATTATTATTACATCATCGTTGATCGATGCCTCCGCAGAGGAAATCTCCAACCCATTGCATGTTATCGATGGTCAGTCTATCGCCGCCGATGCCAGCCAGAGCATAGGTGCCAGTCTCCAAGGCCTGGTGGGTGTTTCCTCCAGTGATTATGGCTCTGCTGTTGGTCAGCCTATTATTAGAGGCATGTCGGGAAGCAGAGTGAAAGTCCTGAATAACGGCATAGTGGTCAGAGATGTTTCAGGTTTGGGACCGGATCACATTAATGAGGTTGATTTAAATAATATCCAGCAAATCGAAGTTGTCAGAGGCCCATCATCTTTGCTTTATTCCAATGGCACCATCGGCGGAATCGTCAATGTGGTGGACAACACCATTGCCAGAAAGGATATTTTGGAGTCTGAGTTTAAACTAGGTTTAGAGGCTCAGTCGGTTAATGACGGAGATAGCCATGACTTCTCTTACCAAAATAATCTTGGTGGCTTGAATATCAGTCTTGCCTACAAAGATTCTAACTTCGATGACTTTGAAATTCCCCATGGCGCTGTTATCCACCATGAAGACGAGCACGAAGACCATGATGGGGAAGAGGGCGAGGAACATGACGATCACGATGAGGAGGGCCATGAGGATGAGTTAGATTCTCTGCCTAATAGTGATGTCGCCTCTACCTCCAAAAGGCTGGGTATTTCCAAGACCGGAGATTGGGGCTACGTTGGTATCTCCTATAGAGACAATGAAAACCTTTACGGTATTCCTTTTCACGGAGAAGGTAACGAGGGGCATGAGGATGAAGATGGCCATGAGGACGAAGGTGAACATGCTGGTGAGCGCATTTTCTCATCAACTGACGCTAGCACCTTTAATCTCGAAGGCTCCTATCTGGTAGGCAACAGCTGGCTGAAAAAGGTCGATTACCACTTCGGAGACTCCGATTATTCGTTGACTGAGCAACATGCCGAGGAAGAGGAGCATGAAGAGCATGAAGACGAGAATCATCATGAAGAAGGTCCCACCACTTTCAAAAATGATGCCAGAGAATACGGTGCAATTTTTGATTTAAACAGTGAATCTCTGTCACAAAAAATTGCTATTAATTTTGTTGATGAACATATCTCTGTTACCGGCGAAGAGGCCTTTCTAAACCCATCAGAAAGCAAAGAAATAACCCTTGGTTACTATTTGAGCAAAGACTTTGATGTATTCCATCTCGACTTTGGTATCAGGCATGATCAAATAACCAAAAAAGGGTCTATTTCTCATGACAAAGAGCATGATGAGGAACACGAAGAGGGTCATGATGAGGACCACGCTGATGAGCATGAAGTCGAGTTAGAGGATTTTGCTCGGGATATCAACAATACCAGCTATGCGCTAACTTTGAGCAGAGACGTAAATGAGTCACTAGAGATAAGTTTAGGGCTGTCTGCTGTGGAGCGAGCGCCTTCAGCGGTAGAGCTGTTAATAAATGCTCCTCACCTGGCAACAGGCAGAGTGGAAGTGGGCGATAGCAACCTGAGCTCTGAGAAATCCAACAATATCGATCTGAGTTTTAATTATCAAAATGATGGATTTTTTGCTGCCCTCACCTTTTTCCAAAATGATGTCGACAACTATATTTACCTTTTGGATGAAACCGAAGAAGAACATGGTGAGCACGATGAGGGCGAGCATCATGAGGGATTAATTCTTGCCAATTATGTCCAGCAGGATGCCGAGTTTGACGGTTATGAAATTGAAATAGGCAAGACCTTTGAACTTGCCCGTGGCGACCTGACTCTATCCTATGCCCGGGATTCGATTTCTGCTGAGTTTGCCGCTGGAGGAAATATCCCACGCATAACACCGGAACGAGACATATATAAGGTGTCCTATACCGGGGATGGGCTAAAGGTTGCACTGTCGCTTACCGACGTAGCAGATCAGACCGATACAGCTGAAGATGAAACTGTTACCAATGGCTTCGAGATGCTGAACCTGAATGTCTCAAAGACAGTTGAACTTAGCTCAGGGCACAGTTTAACTCTGTCAATGTTCGGCAAAAACCTGCTGGATGAAGTGGCCAGAAACCACAGCTCATTCGTTAAGGATGAAGTGCCAATGGCCGGCAGAAATCTGGGTATAAGGGCTAGTTACTCTTTTTAGGTGCTTTTTCTAAGTACTAGGTCTGATTAGTCAGCCGTTTGTCAGTGTTTAAGGGTTGTACTCTTTGATGTAACATAAGCCGCAAAGAGCAACCCTTATCCTGATGGTCAATGTGAAAAAATTATTGAAATGGCTCGCTACTGGCCTTCTAACAGTGGCTACTTTATTTTCTGTCGCAATTATCTACGTCACCTTCGCTGTCGATATTAATAGCTTCAGGTCGGATATTGAGTCCATGGCTCGCCAGCAGGGTTTGGATCTGACAATTGAGGGTGATCTGGCCTGGACATTTCTTCCCCAGCCCGGCATCAGCATAGGGCATGTTGGCTTTTCCGATCAGAATATTGTTTCCGGTACCTTAGACAAACTAACCCTTTCCGTGGCCTGGACTGATCTGCTTGCAATCAGTGGTGACCCAAGTCAGCTGACATCAGGCTCTGTTCAAGTTAGCGGCGGCCAGATGCGTTATCAGGCCCATAACAGCCTACCAGTGCAACTGGACAATATTGATCTGCGGGTCCGCAATGTAGCTCTAGATGGTTCGGAGTTTCCTCTGGCTGCGTCAGCTCAGGCCTTTGGCGGACAGCAGTTTGCCGTCGAGACAGATGTGTCGGTTCAGGTGGTCAATAGCACTATCGACCGCATCAATCTCTCGGACCTGAGCATAGAGGTCAATGAGATTAAGGTGACGGGCAATATTGAGGCCAGCAGCCAGATGAATTTTATTCAGGGTAATTTGCAGACCAATCGGTTTAACCTTGCTCAGCAATTACAGCTGGTCTCTAAACTACTGCCAACAATGAGCGCACCAAAATTTGCCAATCCCTCGGCCCTCAGGGAGCTGAGTATTGAAAGCCGTTTTGCTATTGATCAACAGGCCCTGTCCGATATCAGCACTGTAATGGTGTTGGATAATCAGAGCTTTGACATAAATCTAAGCATCGACCAGCAGCGCAACAAGCTAATCACAAAGATATCCGGGGACAGTCTCAATGTTGCCGATTACATGTCGGAAACCAGTAGCGAGGCGGATAATTCCGCTCTTTTTGCACCATTGGCGATTCCTTTTGCCTTGTGGCAGGGACAGAGTCAGGTGGAGATAAATATCGGTAAGATACTGCTTGATGGCTTTGCGGTGGATAATTTTTACAGCAATATCTTTGGCAATCAGCGGGTGCTGCGTATCACTTCCTTAAATGCAGATCTCTTTGGTGGCCAGATCAATGCCATTGCCAAGCTGGATATGCGCCTGGCCAACCCCAGCTTAAGCCTGCAGCCATCTGTTAATAATATTGATTTAGCTCTGGCACTGCCCGCTCTGGCTGACTATTCCGGACTCAGCGGCACAATTGAGCTGGAAGCCAATATTCAGGGTGCCGGCAACGATATCGACAGCATTCTAAAATCCCTCAATGGTGCAGGTCAGCTGTACATTGAGTCACCCAGCTACCAAGATATTAATATAGAGCAAACCTTCTGTGATGCGGCGGCCCTATTTGGCAGCGGCGGCAGATCTAGCCAGCAATGGGCTGCTGGCACCAAACTGGAGGATTTCACTGGCGACTTTCAGTTTGGTGATGGCAATCTGACGATCACTGATTTCAGTACTGCAACGGGCAACCTCAATATTAATGGGCGTGGCACCTTAGGTATGCTCAGTCAAAAATATAATTTCAAAACCAAGGCTCGACTGGATGGAGCAACCACTAGCAGCACTGGCTGCTCGGTTAACAAGCGCCTGCACAACCGTGAAATACCTTTTATCTGTAAAGGCCGCTTTAATCAGGGTTCCACTTCGTGCAAGCCAGATGAGCGGGTACTAAAAGAGCTGCTGAAAAACTCCGCCCTTGAAAAGCTGGGCAGTAAACTGTTAAAAAATAATAATTCAGAAGACCAGGCGGATCCATTGAAGAGCCTGTTCAATGACTTTCTCAAGCGCAACCTGAACTAATGCAAAGGGCAGCATTCCAGCGCGCCGTGCTCAACTGGTTTGATCAGCATGGCCGCACCAACCTGCCCTGGCAGCAAGATATCAGCCCATACAGAGTTTGGGTGTCAGAAATTATGCTGCAGCAGACTCAGGTCAGCACGGTTATCCCCTACTTTCAGCGCTTTATGCAGAGCTTCCCCAATGTGCATGCTCTGGCCGCGACACCCCTAGACAATGTACTGCATCATTGGACTGGCCTTGGCTACTATGCCCGGGCCCGCAATCTGCATAAAACTGCACAGCTGGTCAGCGACCAACACAGCGGTGAATTCCCCAATACCATTGCTGGCCTGTGCGAGCTGCCGGGCATAGGCCGCTCCACTGCAGGGGCCATTAGTTCAATAGCGTTTAAAATACCGGCCACCATTCTGGATGGCAATGTTAAGCGGGTGCTGGCCAGGTTTTCCGCCACCGAGGGCTGGCCGGGCAAGTCTGATGTGGTGCAAAAGCTATGGCTGGTGGCAGAGCAATATACCCCAGAGCATCGCATTGCTGATTACACCCAGGCCATGATGGATCTTGGCGCCACCGTCTGCACCAGATCATCCCCCAACTGCAACCAGTGCCCATTGGCAGGAGATTGTATAGCTTATGCCCAGGACAACCAGACTCAGTATCCAGGTAAAAAGCCGCGCAAAATACTGCCGGTGAGAAACACCTGCCTTCTGTTAATTCACAATCAGGACGGCGAATTACTGCTGCAACAAAACCCTCCCGCAGGTCTCTGGGGTGGACTCTGGGTTCTGCCCCAGGTTGAGTCTGAGGCAGATATAGTTGCCAGCTGCGCCGCACTGGGATTGGAAGTTGTCGATCAACACAGCCACACGATAAAGCGTCATACCTTTAGCCATTTCCATCTCGATTATCAGCCTATTGTGGTCAATACCATTGATCGCGCCCACTCAGTGGCCGACACACACAATCAGGTCTGGTATAACCGGGAAAATCCACTATCATTAGGCATGCCCGCACCTGTCCTGGCATTACTCCACCCATAACCCAGAGGTACCCCATGGCGCGCACTGTCTTTTGCCGCAAGCTTAAACAAGAATTGCCCGGACTGGATCTGCCTCCTTTTCCCGGCCCCAAAGGCGAAGAGGTGTTTAACAATATCTCCAAGCAAGCTTGGGGTGAATGGATGCAACACCAGACCACATTAATCAATGAAATGCGTCTAAATATGATGGATCTCACCGCCCGAACCTACCTCGCAGAGCAGCGGGAAAAGTTCTTTGCCGGCGAACAGGTCGATCAGGCTGAAGGATACGTCCCGCCTAGCGAATAACCCTTGACGAACAGCGGTTCAGACGCTTTAATACGCGCCTCTCGCGATATGACGAAAATCAATTTGCGATGCCCGGTTAGCTCAGTTGGTAGAGCAGTGGATTGAAAATCCTCGTGTCCCTGGTTCGATTCCGGGACCGGGCACCATAATTTTAAAAGCCTCGGTGCGAACTGAGGCTTTTTTGGTTCTATAAGGTGGTCATCGAACGGTCGATGGATTCGCGCTTTATGGCCTCACTGCGTGCCATATGAACGCTGTAGACCAGATCATTGGCCTGAGATGTCATTTGATTGTTGTTAATAAAGCTGACTAGGGAAGGCATACCTATGCCCAACAAC
>JABJOY010000022.1 GCA_018664075.1 Porticoccaceae bacterium
ACTATTAAGGAATCGAACAGTGACTACAGAATTTGATATGAGCGGCAAAGTGGCCATGGTAACCGGCGCATCCAGTGGGTTTGGGGTGCATTTTGCAAAGATTATGGCGGCGCGTGGGGCCAAGGTAGTGGTGGCGGCCCGCCGTGTTGAGCGGCTTGAGGCGCTGGTGGCTGAGATTAAAGCTGATGGTGGTGAGGCTCTGGCTGTGCCCATGGATGTGACTGATTCGGCCTCTATTATCGCGGCTTTTGATCTGGCTGAGGCGGCGTTCGGTACTGTGACTATGCTGGCGAATAATGCTGGTGTAGCAGATGTTCGCAGTGCACTGAAGATTGGTGAGGATGACTGGGACAAGATGATCGACACTAACCTTAAGGGCGTTTGGATTGCGGGTCAGCAGGCGGCTAAGCGGATGATTGAGGCTGGTGTGAGTGGCAGTATTGTTAACACTGCGTCTATTTTGGGTTTGCGTGTGGCTTTTGGTCAGGCGAGCTACAGTGCCTCTAAAGCGGCGGTGATTCAGCTGACTAAGTCTATGGCGCTGGAGTGGGCTGGTAAGGGTGTGCGTGTTAATGCGCTGTGTCCGGGTTACTTTTTAACTGAGATGACGGCAGCGGCTTTTGACTCGCCAGAAGCTCAGGCTTACTTGAACTCGTCCCCTGCGGGTCGTCCTGGTGGTATGGATGAGATGACGGCGCCATTTTTGCTATTGGCTAGTGATGCGGGGTCCTATCTGCATGGTGTTGCATTGCCGGTGGATGGCGGGCAATCTATAGGCCGTATGTAACTTGGTTAAATCTGCACCCATGGAAATGCTATGAGTCTTGAAGATAATCGCAGGGAATACAATTACGGGAGGCTTTCTCGGGAGTCTTTGCGGGATGATCCCTTTGATCAGTTTACGCTGTGGATGAATCAGGCGATTGAGGCTGGTGTGCAAGATCCTACGGCCATGTCTGTGGCAACTGTCTCTGCCGAGGGCAAGCCTTGGCAACGCATGGTGTTGCTCAAGGGCTTTGATGCGCAAGGCTTTGTGTTTTACACCAATCTGGGCAGTCGCAAGGCGCAAGAGATTGAGGCTAACGCGCAGGTGAGTTTGCATTTTCCCTGGCTGCAGTTGGACCGTCAGGTGATTGTGGGTGGCCGCGCTGAGCTGTTATCCACGGTTGAGGTGATGAAGTATTTTCTAAGTCGCCCTAAAGATAGCCAGCTGGCGGCCTGGGCTTCCAAGCAGAGCAGGCCCATTAATTCTCGTCAGGCGCTGGAAACTCAGTTTGCCCAGATTAAACAGAAGTTTGCTAAAGGTGAGATTCCTCTGCCGGACTTTTGGGGTGGCTACTTGGTGGTGCCTGAAGAGATTGAGTTTTGGCAGGGCGGTGAGAACCGCCTGCATGACCGCTTTTGTTTTACCTGTGATAATGACGGCTGGACAATTGCGCGGCTGTCGCCATAACGGATACAGAATCAGGCCAGGGAGCAAAATCCCTGGCCTTAACTCAGCAACATTATAGATTCACAATATGGGCTCGTTTGGATGCCACTGCGATCATAATATCTTTAACATCCTCATTCTCGACACCAGCATCAAGCAGGGCTCTTCTAAGAAGTTCTGCAACCTTGAAATAATGCGTTTCGCTTATTTTCCTGTTTGTGTGGCCTCTCTTGAGCCATTCATCTTTGTATTCTGCAGCGGGTTTTCCCATGGCATAGGCAAAGAATTTACATTGATGCTGAATCTGGTCGCCAAGGTCGGTGCCTGCAAAGTAGGTTTTTAATTCAGGCCGTGCATAGACTTGTGCATAAAACTCTTTAATGAGCTCGCGCATTGTTTCTACGCCACCGTACTTATCAAATAGATTTTCCATATTTACTTCCTTATATAAACCCGTTATCTGATGTTAAGTGGTTTAGCGAAAAGTGCAGATGCTCCCTCATAGGCTGTAGGTTATGCATTAATGAATATAAATTGCAATCCATTTTTGTATAGACGGTTGAGAGCTATTTCCTATAGGCTGTCGACAAATCTGGGGCCAGTCTGCACAGGACTATGGGTAATCAAGAGTGGTGTGTAATACGTTTTGAGATGGGCTGTAACCAGATTCTAATACTTGATGGCGGTCACAATAAAACAACGGTCTCCAGCCGGCGTTTTAACATTGGCGTCCTCGTCAACTGATTTACCAATCAATGCCTGAGCCATGGGTGAATCTATGCTGATCCAGTTGAGTTTTGGGTCTATTTCATCGGAGCCTACCAGTCTGTAGGTTTGCTCTTCGCCAGTTTCTTCATCTTCCACGGTCACCCAGGCGGCAAAGAATACTTTTGATGGGTCTCGGGGTTTGTCTTCGACAATGGTGGCATCTTCCAGGCGTTTGGTCAGATAGCGCACGCGGCTGTCGATTTCGCGCAGGCGGCGCTTGCCGTAGATATAGTCGCCATTTTCTGAGCGATCCCCATTTTTGGCGGCTTCATGAACAACCTGGGTGACCTGGGGTCGTTCCACTTTCCACAGTTCGCGCAGTTCGGCGCGCATTTTTGCGGCCCCCTCGGCAGTTATATAGGGGGAGCTTTTGGGCCTTGGTGGACGATAGCGGCCCATGGTTAAGTCTTGCCTGCCAGATCAAACACGTCACGATAAAAAGCCAGTTCAGATTCCATGGCGCGAATAATATTATTGGCCTTTCTAAAACCATGGCCTTCGTCGGGGAAGGCCACATATTCCACTTGTATACCTTTATCGTGCAGTAGCTTCACCATCATCTCGGCTTGGTTGGGGGGCACAACTTTATCTTCTAAACCCTGCAAAAAGATTACCGGGCAGTTAAGTCCCTCTGCATGATGAATAGGTGAGCGCGCCAGATAAATATCTCTGCGTTCCGGGTAGGGGCCAATGAGGCTATCCAGATAGCGCGATTCGAATTTATGGGTGTCGGTGGCCAAAGTTTCCAAATCACCAATACCATAGAGGCTGGCGCCGGCTTTAAAGGTGTCGGTGAAGGTGAGCGCGGATAGCACTGTATAGCCCCCGGCACTGCCGCCACGGATCAGGCAGCGCTGTGGGTCTATTTTTTGCTGCTCAGCCAGATAGCGAATGGCGTGTTGGGTGTCTTCTACATCCTTGATGCCCCAGGCATTGGTCAGGGCCTGGCGGTATTCCCGACCAAAGCCGGTACTGCCCCGGTAGTTAATATCAATAATGGCAAAGCCGCGGCTGGTCCAGTACTGAATTTTCAGGTTTAAGCCGCTGTCGGTGGCGCCGGTGGGGCCGCCATGGCACAGGGCAATTACCGGCGGCGATATATTGTCGCCGCCCTGATATTGTGCGTTGGTGGGTGGGTAGAAAAATCCATGTACCTGTTCGCCATTGCCGCTGGGGAAAAATACTGATTCCGGCTGGGCTATATCTGCACTGTCTAAATCCAGAGTCGATGGTGCATAGATAGATGTGACTTTTCCTTTTATGCTGTTTGTAGCATCCTGTTTTACGCCAATAATTTGATTGGCCAGCGCGGCGGCGCCGGCCACCATATAGAGTTGGCCCTGATGGCAGCAGGCTGCGGCAAGGCTGCTGTACTGGCTCTCTGTGGTGCTTAGCTCGCCCGTGGCAATATCGATAAATCCGCTGTGCCAAAGCCCTTGGTCGGTCCACAGACAGCCAATGGTATTGGTGTCAATAAAGTCATAGGTACTCATGCCAAATTGCCACAATGGGGTGGCAAATTCTGCAGCTTTACTTAGCACTGGTTCGCCATTAGCGCGACAGATATTCCACCAGTTGTTTTTATCGGACACATAGTAGAGTTGGTTATCCGGTGACCAGCTGGGCTGGAAGATGGCTTCATTGTTATCTCCACCAGCCACTAATGTTTTATCATTGAGGCCAGTTACGGTGAGGTTGGCGCACCAGAGCTGGGTGCTGTCCCAGGGCATATTGGGGTGCTGCCATTGGATCCAGCAGAGCTGTTGTCCATCCGGGCTAATCCGCGGGTAGGCATAGAAGTCTGCGCCGCTGGCCAAAGTGCTGACTTGGCCCGTGGCTATATTAATGGCGGCAATAAAATTTTCTGGCTCGCGATCATCATGGTGTTTTTCGCCCACCGCGATCAGTTGTTGATGGGCTGTATCAATCACCAGATCCGCAAAGCGCAATCCTGAGCTGGTAATGGCGTCGGGTTTATCGCCGGAATGTAGGTCCAGCTGATAAATACATTGGTCAGCGGCATTTACAAAATACAGGTGGGTCTGGTCTGCGGCATAGGCCATGCCGCCATATTCATGAACTTTGCTGTGGTGGCTAAAGGGGCTGGGGAGCAAATCCTTAATAGTGCCTGCACTATCCCGGCACATAATCACGCTGCGGCCAGCATCCCAGGGGCGGCCTTCAACCCAGAATAAATTGTCGCCTTGGGATTGAATAAAATTAAGGCTGGGAGCGGCTTTAGTAATTAGTTCTGCGCTAATGGGTGAGGGCCAGGTACCAAAGGCTTGGCTTGTTTTGGTCATATTAGCCTCCTGCCAGTTTAACGGTATGGCCGAGCTTTTCTAATTCTATTTTAAGCTTGTCGCGATGGTCGCCCTGTATTTCTATCACTCCATCTTTTACTGTGCCGCCCGTTGAGCATTTCTGTTTAAGCTGCTTGGCCAGTGTTTTTAGCGCTGCAGCATCAAGATCGAAGCCAGTGATGGTGGTTACGCCTTTGCCTTTGCGGCCACTGGTTTCCCGGCGAATACGTACAATGCCATCGCCATCGTAGTGGTGGGTTGGGGCGTCGGTTTCTTTAATGCGGCCAGTCTCGGTGGAATACACCAGTCGGGAATCTTTTTTGTTCATCATATCTCTGGGTTAATTCTCTAAAATAATTTTGCCAATATGTTGATTGGTTTCCATCAGGGCATGGCCTTTGCTGGCCTCTGCCAATGGAAAGCTGCTGTGGATAATGGGCTTAAATTGCCCGCTGGCGATCAGTGGCCATATCTGATCTTTCACGCCGGCGGCAATCCGGGCCTTGTTCTCCAGAGGTTGGGCGCGCAATGTAGAACCTGTCAGCACCAGCTGTTTTAACATTAATGGCATAAGATCCACTTCAGCTTTGGAGCCGCGCAAAAAGGCGATATTGACGATTCTGGCTTTCGGGGCGCAGGCGGCAAAGTTCTTTTGTACATAGTCACCGCCCACCATATCCAGTATCACATTGACGCCAGCGCCGGTAAGCTCCTGGCAGGCTGCGACAAAATCCTGCTGATTATAGTTAATCGCTCTCGCTGCACCCAATTCTTCACAGACGGCACATTTTTCATCGTTACCTGCTGTGGCAATAACATTTACACCCATAGCACTGGCCATCTGAATAGCGGTGGTGCCAATACCACTGGACCCGCCATGGACTAGCAACCATTCGCCAGCCTTTAACTCAGCGCGCTCAAACAGGTTGTGCCACACGGTAAAGCAGGTTTCGGGCAGAGCGGCGGCATGCGCTAAGGGAAGGCTATTTGGTGCCGGCAAACACAGGGCTTCTTCAGCAATGGCGTATTCGGCATAGCCACCGCCGGCCAAAAGTGCACAGATCTTATCACCCACAGACCAGCTGGTGACTCCATTTCCAATGGCTACCACTGTGCCACTGACTTCCAGCCCGGGAATATCGGTGACGCCTGGAGGTGGAGGATAAAAGCCCATACGCTGAAAGACATCGGGGCGGTTGATCCCTGCGGCTGCGACCTGAATAAGTACCTCTTTTTCTGCGAGCTGAGGTACTGGTCTGTCTGCGACCTGTAAGACCTCCGGGGCGCCGGGTTCGGTTATTTCAATGCTGGTTTGGCTTGTTGGTAAGCTCATTATTATATTACTCAAGATAAGGTTTTCTGTGGTGATCCGATCCGGGAAATTATCGTCTAAGTCTAGCCCAAAGTCGCCCATCAATTATTGCTAGCCCCAGGCCAATACAGGCCATACCAATAAAATGCTTGGTCTGGAGCTGTTCACCGAGAATTAGCCAGCTAAAGAAGCTTGCCGTGACTGGCGCGAGAAAGGTTACCAGCACTACATTGGTGGCACCGGACGAGGAGAGGATGCGGAAGAATAATATATAGGCGAATGCGGTTGAGAATATGGCCAGAGCTAAAATGGCTAACCATACCTGCACACTGGGATTGGCCAGCTGAAGGGGCTTATCAATAAACCATACCACCGGTAATAAAATAATGGTTGATGCAGTGACTTGGCCCACGGCGGTATCAAAAGGACTGATGCCCATAGCTTTGAACCGTCGGCCAAAAACGGTGGCGCAGCTGTAGGAGACGGCGGCGCCGATAACTGCCAGTTGGGCCATGGTGTTGGTCCCCAGCTCTAGCAGGGCCGGTGGGCCGATTAGCACGATAACCCCTATTAATCCGGCGCTCATCCCGAGTACCTTTTTTGGAGTGATATGTTCATCAGACAAAAAGGTACCAGCTATCAATATGGTAAAGATGGGCGTTGTCGCATTAATAATTGATGCCAGCCCGGCACCAATATGGACCTGCCCCCAGGCTATCAGAGAGAAGGGCAGCGCATTGCCAAGCAAGCCCATTATCATGAATGCCCGCCAGACCTCGGGGGATTTGGGGACAGGGTAGCCAGAGATCAGCAATATCAGCCACAGGGTTACGGCCGCTAGCCCAACCCGCATGGTGACCAGAGTAAAAGGTGGCAGTTCCGAGACGGCGATACTTATGAACAAAAATGACCCGCCCCACAGAAACGAGAGCAGTAGTAACATTGCCCAGTCTTTGGCAACCATGCTTTGGTTTATCATTTGGTCATTCCTATTATTGTATTTATTTGGGGCTCTAGCTCGTTCTGCTGACTAAAACCTTGATACCCAAGAGCAGCATGGCGCCGCCGGCAACTCGATCAATCCAATGGCCCAGAGCCTGAAATCTATCTGTGACCATGGGTCTGGAAAGCAGCAGGGTTAAAAAAGAGAACCAGGCAAACTGAAGCACCATCATCCAGATACCGTAGATCAGCAGATGTTGGGCTGGGGTATTCTGAGACAGCACTATGGTAAACAGCGATATAAAGTAGATGGGTGCTTTGGGGTTGAGGGCATTGCATAAAAATCCCAGGCCTATGGTTTTAAGGGCTGTCTGATTTGCCACTGCTGTTGTGGCTTCACCGCTGCGAGCTTTGGCTCTAAGTCCGTTTATCCCCAGATAGATCAGGTAGCTGCCGCCTAGCAGTTTAATAAGCCACAGGGCTGAGGAAGAGTTGGCAATCACCGCGGCGAGGCCAAAGGCGGAGTAGAGAATATGCACGGACAGGCCCAGTGCAATACCAATGCTGCACAGCAGGCCTGCGCGCTTGCCGTTGGATAATGTTTGCTGAGAGACCAGCACAAAATCCGGGCCCGGGGAGGCGGCGGCCAGCAGGTGGACTGAGGTGATAATAATTAAGCCTTGGGCAAGGTCCATTTTGTGCTCTGTTTAAGTTGGTGGATACATAATAGTCAATTGCAGGATTACTGCATACAATAACCTTATGTGGTCAGTTTGCAGGCGGGCGTAATGGTTGAGTTATCGTTGAGAGAAAAAATCTATCAAGTGATTTTCGGCACTGACACGCCAGCGGGTCAGTATTTTGATATTGCGCTGATCTATCTGATTCTGCTGAGTGTGCTGGCGATTATTCTCGATTCTATTGAAGTGGTTAACAGTCAGTATGGGTTTTGGCTGTTTCGTCTGGAATGGTTTTTTACTCTGCTGTTTTCAGTGGAATATCTGGCACGAATCTATTCGTCGCCAAAACCATTGCGCTATATTTTCAGTTTTTATGGCCTGGTGGATTTACTTTCTGTGCTGCCCACTTATCTGGCCCTGTTCTTCCCGGGCGCTAATTACTGGCTGGTGATTCGCTTGCTGCGGGTGTTGCGTATTTTTCGGGTGCTCAAGTTGGTGCGCTATCTGTCTGAAGCCAATATTTTATTGCGCTCTATGTATGCCTCGCGGCGCAAGGTGTTTGTGTTTTTCACAGTGGTATTGGTGCTCAGTGTTATCTTTGGCAGCCTGATGTTTTTTGTTGAGGGGCCGGAGCATGGTTTTACCAGTATTCCTCGCAGTATCTATTGGACTATTGTGACCATTACCACGGTTGGCTACGGGGATATTACACCGCAGACGGCGATGGGGCAGGTGATTGCGACTCTGGCGATGCTGACGGGTTATTCGATAATTGCTATACCCACTGGTATATTTACTGCGGAGATTGCCCGTGAGATTCATTCGGAAACCAGCAATCGCCGCTGTAATGTCTGTGAGCGCACTGGCCATCATCCGGAGGCTGAGTATTGCTATCACTGCGGAGTGACTTTGCCGGACAGTGCTATTTAGTATTGGGCTGTACTGTTGATCTAAAGCTCAGTGCTTCCTGGTATTGGTCTATTCCTGGAGTTTCCAGTTCACTCAAATCTGCAATGGTGCGAGCGACTTTAAGTACTCGATAAAAACCTCTGGCGGATAGGCCGAAGCGATTTACGGCTTGATCCATCAGGTCCCGCTCCGCTTTTTTGAGTGGGCAATACTGCTTTAATTGCTGGCTTGTCAGTTGGCTATTTATCACGGCCTGCCGCCCTAGTTGAATCTCTCTTGCGGTGCAGATGCGCTGCTGAATTATCTGATTACTCTCTCCCGCTGGCTGTTCTTGTGGGTTCAATAGCTGGTGGTTTTCAATAGCGCTGACCTGAACCTGCAGATCTATGCGATCCAGTAATGGTCCTGATATTTTGCTGCGGTAACGGTCTATCTGTGGGCTGGTGCAGATGCAGCGCTGGCTGCCCAGATAGCCGCAGGGGCAGGGGTTCATGGCGGCAATCAGCTGAAATCTGGCGGGGTAGCATGCCTGAGCTGAAGCTCTGGATATATTAATCTCTCCTGATTCCAGTGGTTCGCGCAATACTTCCAATACGCTGCGCTGAAATTCTGGTAGTTCATCAAGAAATAGCACACCCAGGTGGGCCAGTGATATTTCCCCCGGTCTAGGGGTGCTGCCACCGCCGACCATGGCCGCTGCGGACGCGCTGTGGTGTGGTGCTCTGAAGGGGCGGTCTTGGCAGTATTGTCCCTGAGCTTTTCCTGCCACTGAATGGATGGAGGCGACGTCGAGGGCTTCCAGGTTGCTGAGTGGTGGCAGTAATCCGGGCGGACAGCTGGCTAACAGAGTTTTACCTGTTCCCGGGGGTCCATAGAACAATAAATGATGGCCACCAGCGGCGGCAATCTCCAGTGCGCGCTTGGCATGTTGCTGGCCGATAACATCCTGGAGTTGAGGTGTAGTTTGCTGGGACTCAATGCTGACCCTTTGCCAGGCTGTAATAGTTTCTCGCTGGTGTAAATGGGCGGAGACTTCCAGCA
>JABJOY010000099.1 GCA_018664075.1 Porticoccaceae bacterium
GTTTGTAGGCTAATATTTTTTCATCTGTTGTAATCAACGGATAAGAGGTATGTCTAGTCAAGGCAACAATTATTCGGTCTGCCGGATTTTTGTGAAACTCACCAGGAAGACAAGTCGACTTCACTCCCACCGAATTATCAACCGGCACAAACTCAACGGCAGACATCCTCTCAACCTCTGCCAACCAAGAATCCACATCCATATTAGCGTTAAGCGACCTCGGTGAACTAACATACCAATTTCTCAGGCGGAAATTGATAACAGCAATATGCTCCGCTCCTGATGTTGATGTTTGATAATCGCCCCCATAGCCTCAGTGGAAAGACTACGATTAAATGACTTTCAGTTCTCAAAAGAAAAAACTCTGGCTCAAAGAACCAGAGTTTAAAATATAGCGCTATCAGAAGAATTAACTATGAATAAAAACTAGTAGTGGCTTCCAGAGGGTCACGCTCCGTGCGCAAATTATTCGCCGAGTCAGCCTCATCAATATACCCAAACGACAGCCCCATCATTAACTTGTAATGGCTGTCCACACCCAGCTCTTTACGGACCAGATCCGGATAACAGCTGACCGAAGTCTGGGGGCAAGAACCAATACCAGCATCTGCCATAGCCAGCATAAGAGTCTGGGAGTACATACCCACATCCCCTGCCAATCTCACAAGCTCAGGGAATTGGTCAGTGACAAAAATAAACGCAATATGGGGCGCGTCAAAGAACTCAAAATTGCGCATCCAGGACCAGGCCCGCTTCTCCGGATTATCCCGAGTCACCCCCTGATGCTCCCAAAGACCCAGGGCCGAGCAGATCTGGCGCTCTTTGTATTCACCGCTAAACTTGCCCTCCCAAGGGAAGTCTGGGTTAAAAGGCTCCTCTGCCGCAGCGGCAGCTTTCATCTTCTCCCGCATACGGTCGCAGGCATCTCCGGACAGCACATGCACATGCCAGGGCTGCACATTGCAGTTGGACGGCGCCCAGTTAGCTAACTCAAAAATCTCACGCAGGGTTTGTTCATCAACCTGCTTGGGTGTAAACCCGCGATAAGAATGTCGCGCACGAACTACATCAGAAAATTCCATACTGCGTCTCTCGGATAGATTTAATTATTGATACTACTTTTTTTATTTCGGTGCTTTTAGATAGGTGCTTAATATTTATACAAACAGCTCTACCCACTAGTTATCACCTCCCGACTTAAGCTCTGACTTTAGCAAACAAATGAAAAATTTGCAGACAATAAAAAGCCCCAAAACTTCTGGGGCCTCTTACTTGGGGTTAAACTTTTTTAACTCACTTTTAAACTGTCTTTTAATCTAATGGCGACCTACGACGCATCAAAATAATCCGTCGGCATGGCCATCACCGAACCCAGGTTAGCACCAATGGTCTTGGCATGAACATCAGCCTGGGGCAGCATGCGCTCAAAGAAAAACTCTGCCGTGTGCAGTTTTTCCTGCAAGAACTTGCTGTCGCCTTCGCCAGCATCCAGCTGGGCCTGCGCCACCGAACTCATCTTGGCCCACATAAAGGCCATGTAGGCGTAACCGGAAAACATCAGAAAATCCACAGAGCCAGCGCCCACCGCATCCGGATTTTTCTTGCCCTGCATAGCCAGACGATAACCAAGCAGACGCCATTTCACCGCCAGTTTAGCCACAGTCCAGGCTTGCTTGCGGTTGCCCTTACTGCCCTTGCGCCAAGGCAGAGACTCAGCGGCAAAGCTCAACATTTCACCGGTAAATATCTTCAGCTGCTTAAAGCGATCCATCAGCACCTTACGGCCCACCAGATCCAGCGCCTGAATACCGGTCGTGCCCTCGTACAATGTAGCAATGCGGCTGTCCCGCAAAATCTGTTCCATGCCCCATTCCTGAATGTAGCCATGGCCACCAAACACCTGCACACCATGGTTAGCGGCAACAACACCCTGTTCAGTAATAAAGCCTTTTAGAATGGGCGTACAAAAACCCAGCCTGTTCTCGGCTGCCTCTCGCACTCCTTCGGTCTCACCACCTACATACAGGTCGGCAAACTGGCTGGCATAAGTCACCATGGCACGGCCACCCTCAGCAATCGCGCGCTGGGTCAACAGCATGCGCCGCACATCCGGGTGAGCAATAATCGGGTCAGCCGGGCCATCGGGATTTTTCACCCCGGACAATGAGCGCATAGCCAAACGTTCGCGGGCATATTTAGAGGCACCCTGAAACGAGCGCTCCGCCGCCGCAGAACCCTGGCTGGCAGTACCAATGCGGGCCACATTCATATAGGTGAACATGGCGTTGAGGCCATCGTGAGGCTCGCCAATCAAAAAGCCGGTGGCATCATCAAAGTTAAGCATGGCCGTACCATTGCCGTGGATGCCCATCTTATGTTCTATGGAGCCACAGCGAACGCCATTGCGCTCCCCTGCAGAACCATCGGCCGCAGGCAAAAACTTGGGAATAATAAACAGAGAAATACCTTTGGTGCCCTTGGGCGCATCTGGCAGCTTGGCCAATACGATATGGACAATATTTTCAGTCAGATCATGCTCACCGGCACTGATAAAAATCTTGGTACCATTGATCTTGTAACTGCCATCATCATTGGGCACTGCTTTAGTTTTCAGCTGGCCCAGATCCGTACCACAATGGGGCTCAGTCAGACACATGGTGCCACTCCAGACGCCGCTAACCAGCTTGGTCAGGTAGGCCTGCTTTTGTTCATCGGTACCATGGTCTTCCAACGTGGCCACAGCCCCTTCGCTAAGACCGGGATACATAGCCCAGGCCCAATTGGCCGTGGTCAGCATTTCATTGATGGCGATGCTAATGGAAGACGGCAAGCCCTGGCCGCCCATCTCCGGGCTGCCGGTCAGGGAAGTCCAGCCAGCTTCAATAAATTTGGCATAAGCCTCTTTGAATCCGTCGGGAGTTGTTACCACGCCATCGTCCCAGGTACAGCCCTTGTCACCAGACTGATACAGCGGTGCCAGCTCAGTCTCACAAAACTTGGCCGCTTCGCTAAAAATAGCGTCGAGCATATCCGGGGTTGCCTGATCGCCACCTTTTACATGCTGATACTTGGATTGCATATCCAGAACATCGTTAAACAGAAACGAGTAATCTTTAAGCGGTACTTTAAAATCAGGCATAGTGTTTTCCTAGCTAATAAAACCTTCCAGATGGGCTTGATCGCCCCCCTGGTTAAACAGAGAAAACCGCTGCTGCCCCTGGCGCTGTCCGGAATAGAACTGCACCTGGGACGGCAAAAATAGCGGTCGATGAAAGTTAACGTCAACAGAATAACCAGCGGCAGGCAGCTGCTGGTCCATAGCCGCAAGGCAGCGAGCCTTGCTCCACATACCATGGGCAATCGCCTGCTTAAAACCAAATAGCTTAGCGGTGATATCAGTTAAATGAATCGGGTTGTAGTCACCAGAGATACGGGCATAGCGGCGGCCAGTGTCAGCCCCCACAGACCAAGTCTGGGGCTTACCGTACTTCTTCACCACCAACACCCTGCTGCGCTTAATGTCAGTTTTGCAGCGGTGCAAAAAGGTCGATTCACTGGACCACACCAGCTGATTATCAACATGGGCATGGACATCAATATCCCATTCCAACCCCTTGGAGGTCAGGTTGCTGCGGCTGATACCAGCGGTCATGCTAATGGCCTGCCCCAGATCAAACTGCTCCAGTATCGAAATCTTGTTGCGCAAATGTACCTGGCCCATGGCCTTCATGGGAAAGTCCTGCTGAATCAAAATATTTAAAAACAGCGGAAACGCCAGCATATGCAAATAGGTGGCCGGCAACTTGTCGCTCTGCTCAAACCCGCAGAGCGATTGATAGGACTGCAGATGGGCAGGATTAATATGCAGCGCGCTGATTTTGGTGCTAAGCCCGGGCAGCGGGTCCCCCAGCTGGTAACGACCAGACTTAAACGCCACCTTGCCCAACAGCGCAGGCATGCTGGGCAGCTGCTCCATCATAATAGGGGCAGAGTTTTGTGAGGAATTCTGGTCAGTAGACTTGTTCATGGATTTCATAATGTGGTGTTTCTCCCTGTTAATCATTGGCAACAAAAAAACATCGTTTTGTCATTTCGGCCAATTGTGTATGATGGGCTTCCTTAATCATGGTGTATTGTATGACAGGACTAACAGACTCAGGCACTCTAGTGAGATTGGCTTATCAGGGCCTGGTCAATCTCGGCGTCGATGCTGACGAAGTGCTGCGCCGCTCGGGACTGAATCCAGACCAGCTCTACCAGGCCAACCTGCGTACCCAATTCAGCGCCCAACCCAGATTCTGGAAAGCCGCCGTCGAACTCTCCGGCGACCCCTGCATCGGCCTGCATATGGGCGAGCAGATGCCTGTCTACAAAGGGCAGATTTTAGAATATCTGTTCCTCAGCAGCCAGACCTTTGGCGACGGCCTGCGTCGGGTTTTAAACTACCAACGCCTGATCAGCGATGCACTGCAAGGCCAGGTCAGCGAAGACCCCAGCCCCTGCCTGACCAGCTACTTCCTCGAGCACCAATATGCCACCTCCCATCTAGCCGAAGCCATGGTGCTGGGCCTGATCAAAGCATTCGAAGCAGTTACCGATGGCAGCTTTAAAGCAGATCGCATAGTGTTCAACCACCCGCCCAACACCGACCAGGCCGAATATGAGCGCGTCTTTGGCTGCCCAGTGGAGTTTAACGCCAAGTCCTTTCAGCTGTTTTTTCCTGCCTCCATGCTTAGTTATAGATCACTTTATGCCGAGCCCCAGCTACTTAACTTACATATACAGGCGGCAGATCAACATTTGGCCATTCTGCAACAGCAAGACCTGATCACCGACGTGCGCAGCCAGCTCGGTTCGCTGTTAGAGAGCGGCTCAACCACCATAGAGAATGTAGCCCAGCGTATGGGGGTAAGCCCCAGGCATTTGCGCCACCAGCTTGATGTGGCCGGCACTAGCTTTCAGCGCTTGCTCAATGACTATCGCCATCGCCTGGCACGGCGGCTGTTGTCGCAGACTGATGAGGCTATTAGTGAGATTGTTTACCTGACTGGCTTTTCGGAGCCCAGTACTTTTTATCGGGCGTTTAAAAGATGGGAGGGCAAGACGCCGATAGAGTATCGGCAGCAGCGTGCCGACCGGTCATCCTGAGCAAAGCGACAAACCTCTGTCTCAGCCCCTGTCACCGTCAAAATAAGTTCGAAAAGTCAGTTATCACAGTCCTGCTTTAAATTCCTCTACCATTGCAGCGCGTTCTTCCGATTTGGGGTGGGTGGATAGAAAACCCTTCAGAGCCCCAAAGTCATATTCTGACGATTTATACTCTCCTTGCTCTTCGTCCTGCCCCTCTTCTGTAGCCGACAAAAGCAGCATCATGGTGCTAAAGGCATCCAGATCAAGATCATTGCTATGCATCTGTTGCATGGCAAATAAATCTGCTTCCCGCTCGAAGTCTCTGGAGTAGGACAAATCGGCCAGCAGCGCTGGTATACCCATCACCATATCCAGTGACTCTATATCGCCCACTACAAAAAGCAGCAAGATAACCACCATGGAATCCTGCAATGTACGGCGCAAAAAATGGCGGTGCTGCAGGTGGCCCAGTTCGTGAAACAGCACTGAGACTAATTGTTCATCATTTACGGCTCGCTGTATAAGCTCGTCGCTAAAGACAATATCACCACCGGGAAAAGCCAGGGCGTTGACGCCTATGCCGGAGCGAATATGGAGTTTGGGATTGAGCTGGCTGTGTTGATCGAGGTATGGCTGGAATAGCTGTCGCACTCTCTCCTGCTCGGTGTCTGGTAGATTGGATGGGTCAAACAAGGTACTGTCGAGCACTGTCATTTGCTGGTCAAACTGGTCGACCATTACCTCGGGCATATTGTCGGCCATCACATCTGCGGCCCGGGGAATTCCCTGGGTAACGGTCAGCCAAGCAAACAGCAGGGCTAGCACCACTGAACCCAGAACCAGACCAATATTGCTTTCCAGACGATGGATCAACGACAGGCCATTGTCACTGTTGAGGGTTTTGAGTACTGTGTCGATCTGCTGGTTTTGTGGCGAGACAAACAGACCGCCGTCGGCAAACATAAACTCCCGCGGGGTGTCGCCGAGGCGGGAGCTTATTTTAATATCGGCAAGGTCACTGCGCTGTAGTTCGGTGTTGGTGTCCGTATCCCACAGCACTACTATTGCCGGGGCTTGAGTCACCACCTCTAGCCGCGCTGCTACGCGGGCAGAGGTTTTGCCATCTGCATAATAGCCGGTAATCACTGACTGTCTAGATTCCAAAATCCATCACTTGACCAAACTCTTCGCCGAAAGCGGTGACATTTTCTTGCTCGGCGGCAGCGAAGTCATCCAGAGAGCCATTGGCATGCACTGTGATGCAGCTGGTCACATATTTGATCATTCTAATTTGCGCGGCGGGCAGATACAGACCCAGGGTAAGCACTATTAACACAATGTTTATAAGCATGGTTTTACTGTAGCCCAGCACTGTCATATTAGAATCAAAACCATGCTCTTTCAGCTGCAGGCGCATATAGAACAGGTTGCTGGTGGCCACAATGACATAGGCAATCACGGCAAGATAGGCAAGCAATGAAATAATAGCGCCCAGCGGTTGGCCAATGGCCGCCACAATGATGGCTGCGGCTATACCTAGGCCAGCGGCTATCAACAGGACTATGGCATAGTCTTTGAAAGTCCCATTAAATTGAAAGTTGGTGGTGCCATAAGCTGTGTTGTTGGCTCTGTACTGAACTCCTCTAAGTATCGCCAGGGGGTACAAAATGCCGAGGCTAAGCATACCCAGCAGTGGCCACAGATAAATAGCCTTGAAGGCTTCTCCGTAGCTGGCAGAGAAGCGAAACTGAATGTTTTTGTAGCCGGTGTTGCGCATTTTAAACGCTAGGGACTGGTTGATAAAAAACGGAATACCAACAATAAGCGCGAGACCAAACATCACTGAAAATGCTGGGCTTATGCCCCCGGCTACGGAGATCAAAATAAAGATACCCACGGCCATCAGCCGAGCTTTTAAGATGGTCAGTGGCTCGGCCAAAAAGCTGAATGAGGTGCCGTCGACATAGGTGTTGGAATAGAGGTAGCGCTTGTTGCGCACTGTTGCCCAGGCGGAATAAATACCAAGGGTCACTATGGTCAGGACTATATTAACAATCCAGATTTGAAAATACTCAAAGCCATTGCCTTTAAACTCGACAGACAGTTTGCTGACATCGGCTTGTTGCCCGGAAACGACGCTCTGGTCTTGATCGGCCATGTTGATTTCCCCTCAGGGTTACTCGCTTTTTATTAGTTAACATATCACACAGACTTATCTGCCAATGCATAGCCATGACTGGCTGTGCACGCGCCAATAACTCTAGCGCCCTGCCTCCAGCGCGCGAATCAGGTCGGTAAACTCTTTGCTGCTGTCGGGGCTGAGCTGGGTGAGCAGCTTGTGGGCTTCGAGTACTTGACGGCGCACTTCGTCTATGTCGGCATTAACCGATTCAATATCCTGCAGCTCGGCGTCGATATCTGGCACGTCTTCGCAGATATCAATAATCTCGTCGAAGCTCATGCAGTTGAGGGTGCGCAATATGCTGGGGTTTTGGCAAAACAGCTGCATGTCGATGTTATATTCTTTGCGGCAGTGCAGTGCCAGTTTGGCAATCAGGCCGAGGGTGGTGCTGTCGACGCACTCGGCTTCGAGCATATCGATAACCACATGTTTAACATCTGTGCTGCCAAAGATGGCGTCCATGTGATGATTAAGAGACCCGCACAGGTTGACCCGCACGTCGCCGCTAAATTTGATCAGGTAGTTGCCGTCTTTATCCGAGACCAGTATTTTGCCTTCGCTCAACTACATACCCCCCGTTAGCAGCAAGACGGATATATCGTCCTGGGGGTCTTCTATGTAGTCGATAAACAGGGCTTCTTTAAGCTGGTCTATATTGCCGGAGCTGGTGGACAGGTATCTGAGCAATGTGCGTTCTTTGTTTTCGATTTCTTTGTTGGGCAGCAGGTCATAGACGCCGTCTGACAGCAGCACAAGTGCAAAACGCTCGGGCAGATGAATCTGTTCGACCACCCAGCTAGCGTCTTCAAATATTCCTGCGGGCTTGCCTTTGCCGGGCAGGAATTTGGCTTTGCCGCCGCTGATGAGTATTGGCTGGGGCTGCTGGGCGCCAACCACATAGCGCAGCTGGCGAGTCTCTGTGTCCAGTGAGCCTGCCACTATGGTCAGGTGCTTGCCGAGACCGGTGGCGAGCAGTTGGTTGTTGATATATTCCACCAGACCCTCTGGTGCCTGGGCCAGTGCTACATAGTCGTGTTCGAGCATATGGCGACGAATTACCCGCCCGATCATAAAGCGGAGCAGTACTGTGACGAAGGCGGATGAGGCGCCGTGGCCTGAGACATCGGCAAAGTAAAATAGCAGGTAGCGGTCGAGGACAAAGTTGTAGCCGACAAAGTCGCCGCTCAGGTACAGGGATGGGGTTATGGAATGGGATATTTCATAGTCGCCAAAGGCCAGAGGGCTCTCGGGCATCAGGCTCTTTTGCACTTCGAGTCCGGCCAGCTGATCTTGCTTGAGCAGGCGCAGACTCTCTTGCAGTTCCACATTGGTCTTTTCCAGTTCGGCGCTATATGCGCTGACCCGCTGGCGGGTCTCGGCTAGGTTCCCTACCCGCTCCAGAGTTTGTTCTAGTGCTTGAGCACTACTATTGGCTGTGAGTACGTCGGCGACGCCGAGGCGGAAAAAGTCGGCGACTTGATCTCCGTGGGTATCGTCCAGGGCAACCACAACAAGATAGTCTTCACAGAGCTGGCGCAAATTTGCCCTTTGTTCGGCGCTGTCGATGGGGTTGTTTGCGGCGAGCAGAACCACGGGCTGATTTAGGGGGTCGTGGCAGGCGCTGTCGAGGGCACCTGCATCCTCGGCGGTCAGGGTCTTGCTTCCAACGGCGTGAAAGTCCGCTGCTAACTGCTTTAACCCAGCTGCGTCATCTCCAACTAGGATAACTGGGCCTTCAAGTTTACTCATTAGGTTCCGGCTTTAGTACTGGGGCTTTGGTTGCTACGACCCAATGCGCAGGCCCGCTGGCTTGCGCATTGGCGTAGGCATTAGTAATCGTCCAAATCTCCAAAATCATCTTCAACGGCGCCGTCCTTCACTAAATAGTCTCTGCGCTGTAAGTACACATCTCTGACAAACAAGTAGCTGTCGCCGGAAATAACGTTCTCCAACTCCAGTAGTTCTGCTCTGGTGGATAGCAGGCTCACTGCTCTAACCGAGTTGCGGGCCGATTCATCTTCCAGATGGGTGTAGGGAGTTGTAAAGTTATCGACGAATTTGGAGGGGGCATCCCTCAATGTCGATGGTCCCAAAAATGGCAGTACCAGATAGGGGCCTTCTGCAACACCCCAGGCGCCCAAGGTCTGACCAAAGTCTTCCCCTTCGTTTCTGGGCAGTCCCGCTCGCTGG
The DNA here is from genome assembly GCA_018664075.1 of Porticoccaceae bacterium. Classification (GTDB taxonomy): domain Bacteria; phylum Pseudomonadota; class Gammaproteobacteria; order Pseudomonadales; family Porticoccaceae; genus HTCC2207. Next base: position 9,503 of record JABJOY010000099.1, read on the forward strand.
GCAACATCAAACAGGCCACCAACACCAACGGTGGTATTAATCAGGAATCGTCCTGAATCATTGGCCGCCTGCCCGAACTTACCCTGCAGCAGGTCGTTAATAACGTTGGTAATTTCACCGAGATTGCGAAACAGATTAACAACGCCTTTTTCCAATGGGTCGGGCATAGTGTTGGTATAGAGTTTGGCGACAGGTCGTGCCACGTAGTCGTCGAGAACCTCGTTAAAGCTGTTGGTCGCCCGATTGATATTCTCATAGGGGTCGACATTATCGGTTTCACCGGCCGCGGCAAATGATCCCAGGCCGATACTGGCTACCAGAACCAATAGTAGCTGTTTTATCTTTTCCATATCTCCCTCGCAAATATTGTGCTGTGATGTTTTGCGCTCTCCCGCCCAGCTTATTCTACTGCCACATGAGCCCTAGGTACACTGTCTCGCGGACAGTTTCCGCGACTTTCTTTCGTATATCTCAGGTTTTCTGTTGTGATTTGTGCCTTAAACGGGGTGAAAACCGCAGATAATCTCTTGATCTTTAAGGGTTAACAGCAGGTCTTCACCAAATTCCAGCAGCTTTTCGGGCTCGGGATGTTCGATCTCTGTCGCTAGTTTAACTATAGCGGCTCTGCCGCTGATCTGCTCGGTTTCAAGGATATCCAACAGTCGCAGGGTGACGGGGTTAGACTCCATAAAACCTATGTGCAGCTCTATATTGCGATAGATAATTAATGCGGTCGCTTCAGGGCCTGGCTCTGCGGGCTGAAACTCAGGGCCTATAAGATGTACTGGGTACTGATAAATAAACCGCCAGGCGGTGGGAGATGGCATGGGATGATCATCCAGCACATTGCCCTGTTGCTGGATATTGGTGGGGATTTCTGCACTGGAGACATCCAGGGCCAGTTCGACCCATTCATAATGGGCCAGTTCAAGCATAAACCCAGGATCATTGAGCCCGGGCTGATATTCATTTTGCAGGTAGGCCAGGAACTCTTCGCCAATCTGGAGGAAATAGGGACTGTGGCTCTGGTGCCTATGCATAAAGTCGCGCACCATGGCGGCCCAGTTATCTTTATTGATTAGGGATTTAAGGATGGGAAAACCCGAGGCCAAAAAGGATTCAATATTGTTATAAAACAGGTTGCGGTAGATCTCCAGACGCCGGTCTTCGATATGCGCCGGGGCCGGATGCTGCTGCGGGTGACGAATATGGGCGGCAAAATCTGCCTGGGTCTGCTGAAAGGAGGGGCGGCGTTCAGGCATAGGTCTGCTCCGCTGCCTGTAGGGCTTTGATGCGGTCGACTTCGAGCATCAGCTGATCCACCGGGGGAATATTAAAGTCCCGCTCGAGCAATGTGGGAAACACACCAAACTGCTGATAGGCGGACTGCAGCAGGTCCCAGACCGGCTCTATAACGTCGGCTCCATGGGTGTCCACGCGCAGGTCGTCCGCTTCGCTGTAATGACCGGCAATATGGCCATAGACCACTCTGTGGCCTGGTAGTGCGGCGAGAAACTGTTCGGCATCGTAGTCGTGGTTGATGCTGTTGACATGGATATTGTTAACGTCAAGCAGCAGGCTGCAGTCGGCTTTTTCCAGTACTGCGTTGGTAAATTCTATCTCGGTCATCTCTTGCTGTGGTGCGGCGTAGTAGGAAACATTTTCCATGGCGATACGCTGGCCGAGAAAGTCCTGAATTTGGCGGATGCGGTCGGCCACATAGTCGACGGCTTCGGGGGTAAAAGGAATGGGCATTAGGTCGTAAAGATGGCCATGGTCGCTGCAGTAACTGAGATGCTCGGTGTAAAAGCAAATCGAGTGCTCCGCCATAAATTGTTTAATCTGCTTTAGCAGGTTCCAGTCTAATGGCGCTGGTGAGCCGATGGACAGGGACAGGCCATGGAGGACAAAGGGGAATTTTTCGGTATATTCGCAAAAGGCTTTGCCGTAGCGGCCACCTACATTAATCCAGTTTTCCGGCGCCACTTCCATAAACTGGATATGCTCGCTAGACAATGAAGAAAGCGGGCCCAAAAGAGCCCGCCTTAATCCCAGACCTGCACCATTAACTGGGTATTTGCTGGTCATATTATTTAGCAACTGCTAGTTACTGCCTTAGGCGCCGCCGCATTTACCTTCGCCGCACTTGCCTTCACCTTCGGCTTTTTCACCACTGGGCTTTCCTTCTCCACACTTGCCTTCCCCACACTTGCCTTCACCCTCGGCCTTTTCGCCGCCACACTTGCCTTCTCCACACTTGCCTTCACCCTCGGCCTTTTCGCCGCCACACTTGCCTTCACCGCACTTGCCTTCAGCACGGTTGCCGGCCAGATCATAGCCTGATGAAAGTTGATCTGCCTGAAAGGGGTTTCCTGCTGCTGAAGTTGCTGGGGACAGTGCCATGGTGGCCGCAAAGGCGATTCCTACAGCGGCTGATAATGGTTTGATTGTTTGCTTGGACATTTGATGTTCTCCTTGAGAATGTAGTTTCTTCCTTTTTCCTGGCCAGTTTGGTTTCAGGATGCTTTTCTGACTTGCTCATGGAGAGGAAGTTTCATCTTATGATGTCTTTCTCGTCGTTGGATTTTTACTACTAATGGCTTTTAACCAGAAATCGGCGTAATTGATCACTGATCTCTGCCCATTTTTTGTCCAGCCGCTTGGCGGATACTGGCACTCTGGTTTTTAGCTGCTGGGCAAACAATGATATGCGGTATTCCTGTATCAGCCACAAAAAATCATTGAGCTCATCGGTCAGCTCTTGGGACAGTGGCTGATTCTGGATATCCTTGATCGGCTGTATCAGGGCTTCTATATCGGCGATATGCTGGCGGTCTTTATTGACCTGGGAGGCGAGTTTTTCAATGCGGATGCCAATGCCCCGCACCAGCCTAGGGTACTGGCTACTGTGGCCAATTGATAATGTGCCCAGGGTCTGGGGAGAGAACAGCCAGCTTATCTGGTTGGCGATATCCTGCTTAGCATAGACGGCGGACAGCCCTAGTGCCCGCAGTTGCTTGTGACTCTGGTGCAGCTGTGGCAGCACTGATTCGATATTGTCTGCATGCTGCTGGGCGATGCCGACCACATTGCCAATACCGGCCTGATAGCATTGTTCAAAGCTGCCCTGATTCCGCATCAGACCGCTGTCGGCAAATATAGCTTCCTGAAAACTGGCACTGATCAGTGGCTCAACAATATCCTGCCTGCTGCCAATGGCGGCGGCTTTGAGCGCCAGATCATTGCCCTTTAATAGATTTTTGCTCAGGTATCGCTGCTGCTCGCGGCCTTTGAGCAGTGCTAGCCGCAGCTGCCCTGCTCGGCTAATATTATCGGCGGTCAATGGATTGTCCATCACTTCTATGGCCACTGAGTCGCCACAGTCTTTTAAGGCTGGCCAGGCTTTGATGGTTATTTTGCCTCGCTGGAGGGCGATTTCTTCGGGCAGTTCATCAAAGTCCCATTCAACAATGCCCTGCCTGGCGATACCGCTGTCGGAGGCCTGCTCCAAACCGTCGCTGATCTGCTGTTTAAAGTCGCGCTGCAGCTGGTCGAGGCTGCGGGCCATGGCGATAGTTTTGCCGGTCTCATCCTGGAGGATAAAGTTCATCAGGTACCATGGGTCCAGTGACTGGCTGTTCCAGTCCTGATCGTCGATGCTGATGCCGGTGTGGCGTTTAAGTTGCTGACCGAGGATCTCGGTCAATGGTCGGTCCTGGGCTTTAACCTGCAACAGTACTTTGTCAATAAAGTCTGGCACTGGCACGAAATGGCGTCTGATCTGCTTGGGCAGGCTTTTAATCAGGGCGATGCATTTATCTCTGAGCATGCCGGGCACCAGCCAGTCAAAATAATAGCGTGGCAGCTGGTGCAGCAATGGCAATGGGATAATGGCGCTGACGCCGTCTTCCCTGTGACCGGGCTGGAAGCAGTAGCTTAGCTCGAAGGTCATGGCATCACATTGCACTGACTGAGGGAACTGAGCTTCTTCGTCGGCGGACAGCCCTCGCAACAGCAGTGATTCTTTGTTTATATACAAAAGCTTGTCATTGCTCTGCTCTGCCTGTTTGCGCCACTTTTCAAAGGACGGCAGGTTGTAAATATTCTCGGGGATACGCTCGTCATAGAAGCTGTAAATGACTTTTTGTTCGGCTAATAGGTCCCGGCGGCGAAAGCGATCTTCCAATGCCTGAAGCTCTTCAACCATGCGCTGGTTTTTCTGGTAGAAGCTGCCTTTGCCCCGATAGCCCTCTTCCACCAGTGCCTGCTGAATAAATATCTGCCGCGCTTCCGCTGGCGCTATATTACCGTAGACGGTGTTTTTGCCTTCGACAATACTGAGGCCAAATAAGGTCTGGCGCTCTTTGGCGATCACCTGCCCGGATTTCATTTGATAAAACGGTGCGCTGTAGGTTTTTTTCACCAGATGGGCGGCCAGGGGCGCGAGCCAGTCTGAGTCTATTTTGGCAACATTGAGGGCGTACTGTTTGGCAGTTTCCATCAATGAGCCGGCCATGACCCATTTGGGTGGCTTTTTGCTCAGACCGGAGCCGGGGAAGATAAAGAACTTGCGGTTTCTGGTGCCGGCAAACTCCCATTTGTCTTCGCGAATACCCACTTGCCCGAGCAGACCTGATAGCAGTGCCTGGTGAATGGCGGCATATTCTGCGGGTTTTTGATTCTCTTTAAACTTGAGCCCTCGACAGGCACTGTGCACCTGGTGATGGAGGTCGCGCCATTCTTTCATGCGCAGAAAGGATACATAGTTGGCGCGGCAGTATTTGCTGTACTGGGTGCCAGACAGTTCCTGGCGCTTGGCTTCGAAATGGCGCCATACATTTAACAAGGACATAAAGTCTGAGTCCGGGTCGCGCCACTGGGCATGGGCTTGATCTGCGGCCTGCTGTTTGTCGGCAGGTCGTTCCCGGGGATCCTGAATGCTCAGCCCTGAGGTAATAATCATCACTTCGCTCAATGAGCCGATCTGGGCGGCCTGCATAATCATGCGCGCAAACCTTGGATCCAATGGCACTGACACCAGCTTTTTGCCCAGAGTACTAAGCTTGCCAATGCCATTGACGGCCTGCAGCTCTTCGAGCAGCTTGAAGCCGTCGCTGATCATGCGATTGTCCGGGGGGTCGACAAAGGGGAAGCTGCGAATATCCCCTATGCGCAGGTGCAGCATTTGCAGTATGACCGCAGCCAGATTGGTGCGCACTATTTCCGGGTCGGTAAAGGCGGGACGATTGTTAAAGTCTTCTTCGCTGTAGAGTCGATAACAAATGCCATTGCTCACTCGACCACAGCGTCCGGCTCGCTGGTTGGCGCTGGCCTGGGATATGGGTTCTATGGGCAGGCGCTGAACCTTGGTGCGAAAACTATAGCGGGACAGCCGCGCGCGTCCAGTGTCGATCACATAGCCTATGCCGGGCACGGTCAATGAGGTTTCTGCCACATTGGTACTCAGCACTACCCGACGGCCTTTGTGGGGGGAGAATATTTTGCTCTGCTCGGCGAGGCTGAGTCTGGCATACAGGGGCACAATTTCTGTGTGGGGCAACTGGGCTCGTTTGATGGCGAGATTGGCCTCGCGTATCTCCCTTTCGCCACTTAAAAATACCAGCACGTCGCCAGCTTTTTGGTTGGCTTCGATATCTCGCAGGCAGTCGATAATCATCTGGTTGCGGTCGCTTTCCAGATCGTCTACGCCGGCATAAATAATATCCACCGGGTAGGTTCTGCCGGACACTTCGACCACTGGGGCGCCATTAAAATGCTGGGAGAACTTTTCTACGTCGATGGTGGCTGAGGTAATAATCAGCTTTAGATCCTGGCGCTGAGCGAGCAAGTTTTTGAGGTAACCGAGCAGAAAATCAATATTGAGACTGCGCTCGTGGGCTTCATCGATAATCAATGTGTCATATTTGCTGAGAAAGCGATCGTGCTGAATCTCGGCCAGCAGGATACCGTCGGTCATCAGTTTGATTCTGGTGTTGTCGGAGCTCTGGTCGGAGAAGCGCACCTGATAGCCTACGGTGTCGCCCAGGGGCGTTTTTAGCTCTTCGGCGATGCGCTTGGCAACGGTGCGGGCGGCGATACGTCGGGGCTGGGTGTGGCCAATCATGCCTTTGACGCCGCGTCCCGCTTGCAGACAGATCTTGGGCAGCTGGGTGGTTTTGCCCGAGCCGGTTTCACCGGCAATAACGACGACCTGATTGTTTTGGATGAGTTCGACGATCTCTTCTGATCTGGCACTGACGGGCAGATCTGGATAACTAATCTTGGGTAGGCTCTCCCGCCTGGTGTTGACCAGCTCTTGGGATTTATCTCTGGCGACCTGCCATTTTTGCCAGCTGCGGCCAATATCTTTTTTGTTTTTGGTATGACGCTGCATATCTTGCAGCTGTCGACTAAGGCGATAGAGGTCGGTGCTGGCAACCGTTTGTGGGAGCTGTTGTTTTAATCGCTCAAACTGGCTGGCACTGCTGGGGGGCACTTGCTCTTGTTTAGCTAATGGCTCTGACAAGAATTATTCAACCTGCCAGATACAGTTGCCGCTGGCGGCTTCGATGGATTTGAGCTTGGCCTGGTGGCGGGCAATTTCATGGTCATTAGCGGTGATCACGCGCAGGGGCGGACGGCTGTCTGGCAGGCGGCGGATATTTGAGGCCTGATTGATCTCACCGGAATCTGCGGCGGACTGGTCGTTGATATTGAGGTTGACCTGGCCACCGGTCATTAGCAGGTAGACGTCAGCTAGAATCTCGGCATCCAGCAGTGCGCCGTGAAGATCGCGCTGGGAGTTGTCGACGCCGTAGCGCTTGCACAGGGCGTCGAGGTTGTTTTTCTGGCCCGGGTGTTTCTGTCTGGCCAGGGCCAATGTGTCGATGATTTTGCAGCCGGTTTCAATGGCGGCAATATTGCCTGGCAGCTTGGCAGTTTCATGATTGATAAAACCCAGATCGAAGGGCGCATTGTGGATAATCAGATCTGCGCCTGTCACAAATTCAAAGAACTCCGGAGCTATGGCGTCGAACAATGGTTTGTCTTCGAGAAATTGGTCGGTGATGCCATGCACTTCCATGGCTCCTTCGTCCACTTTGCGCTGGGGATTAATATACTGGTGGTAGTGACGGCCTGTGAGTTTGCGATTGACCATTTCTACACAGCCAATTTCAATAATCCGGTGGTCCTGGGAGGTTTCCAGTCCGGTGGTTTCTGTATCTAGTACGATCTGTCTCATTTGCAGGCTCTCTGTTTCGGACTCTCTTTTTTGCGCTCTCGTTTACTGGCTATAGCTCATCGATACCCTGGTTGGCTAACTGGTCGGCGATTTCATTTTCCCGGTGGCCGCTGTGCCCTTTGACCCAGCGCCAGTCTATCTTATGTTCTCCGATAACCGCATCGAGTTTCTGCCATAAATCAACATTTTTGACCGGCTTTTTTGCCGCGGTTTTCCAGCCGCGCTTTTTCCAGTTGGGCATCCATTCCTGAATCCCTTTAAGCACATAAGTGGAGTCTGAACTAAGTTCCACCTGGCAGGGCTGGGTCAGTGCTGACAGCCCTTCGATTACGGCGGTCAGTTCCATGCGGTTATTGGTGGTATCCAGCTCGCCGCCACAGAAGCTTCGCTCTTCTGTGCCGTAGCGCATTAATACACCCCAGCCCCCCGGGCCTGGATTACCACGGCAGGCGCCGTCGGTAAAAATTTCGACTAACTTCATATTGTTCCTGTTATCGCTGGCTGTGCTTGTTGCTGACTTTATTGCTAGTTTTGTTACTACCTTTACTGCTTAGGGCAGAGCGAGAGGCGCTGTAACCATTACTGGTTGCTGGCCGCCACAGTTGGGCGCGACTGGCAATGCCCCGGGCTTCTCGCTTGACCCCGTGAATCATATAGAAATTCCCCAGGGGAAAGCGAATCTTTTGCCCCAACTGATCCCAGCGGCTGTCCTGTTGCAGCCATTGTGGCCGCTGCAGCGGCAAGTTGTAGGCGCCGTGATCTATTTCCAGCACCTGAAAGTTAAGCAGCGATAACCAGTCTACCACTCGTCCTTTGCGCAGATTGTGAAAGCGATACTGGGGGCGGCCTGTTGCCAGCTGCATCGGGAATTTTAGCAGCCCCATTGGGCCGTAGGGGTTGTACAAAAACAGCAGCATATGGCCACCAGGTGCCACAACTCGCGACATCTCGGCCAGCACTGCTTTGGGTGAGGCGGAGTACTCAACAGCATGTTGCAATATGGCTACATCTACCACTTCGGAAGGCAATGGTATTTCGGCATAGTTACTGATTGCCGCTGCGCCTGATGCACCAGCCAGACCTGGGGCCAGATGAAAGCTGTGCAACTGATCAAAGCCGGTCAAGGTTTGCTCGTCCATGACCAGTCCAAGGTGCATAAGTCTGTAACCTGGCAGCTGGGCGTATTTGCGCTGCAATAGCTGCTGCTCCTGATGCAGCAGATAGCGACCAAAGTCCTGCCCTGCCCAGGCCTCTATCTTGGCAATAGAGCTATCCAGATCCGCTACTCTGAGCCGATCGAATGCTGCTTTGCTGCGCTGACGAATAAATTTTATCGGCATGGGCTCTGGTTGCTGTGTGATTCTCTGTATGCTGTTTATTATGTTCGCTGGCTGGGTTAAACGCCAGCTATCCGCTACTTAAAAAGGGCTGGCTGGAGGGTAAATAGATAAACTGTTTGCCTGCCCTATACACCGGCCACTGGGACTTATTGTTTAATCGCACCTGGCTCGCTACAATCCCGCGCTATTAAGTCATTTTAACTATAAGTTGATTATTTTTGCCTACCTTAAAAGCCTCTTCCTCTTGGTTTCACTCTTCTCTCGCATTATTAGTTGCCAGTCTGCTGCTTGCCGGCTGTGAGACTGCACCCACTGTGGATAGCGTGGCGGAGCCAGCTATCAATGATGCTCCTGTGGCTGCTGCGCCTGCGGTCGAGGAGATCTCTGCGGTGGCTGCTGTACCTGATGATCTGTGGCAGCATATTCGCTCGGGCTATAACCTTAGCCCGGCGCAGATGCACGAGACTGTGGCGAAGCAAATCAGCTGGTATCAACGCAACCCCAACTATTTGAAGACGGTATTTGGTCGGGCTGAGCCGTTTATTTTTTATGTCACCGATGAGCTGGATAAGGCGGGCCTGCCCCTTGAGCTGGCGCTGCTGCCTATTGTCGAGAGCACTTATGATCCTCTGGCCTATAGCCATAGCCATGCTGTGGGTCTGTGGCAGTTTATTCCCTCGACGGCACGCTCTTTGGGCCTGCATCGGGATCGCTGGTATGACGGGCGCCGGGATGTGGTGCTGTCAACTCAGGCGGCTATCAAGTACCTCAAATATCTGCACCGCCGTTTTGATAATGACTGGCTGCTGGCGCTGGCAGCTTATAACAGTGGTGAGGGCAATGTGCGCAAGTCGATGGCGCGCAATCGCAAGCTCGGCAAGCCAGTGGATTTTTGGTCGATCAAGCTGCCTAGGGAGACCAGAAACTATGTTCCCCAGCTATTGGCGCTGGCGGCGCTGATTGAGAAACCCGAGGAGTACAAGATTGAGCTGCCTTCCATTAAGGACAGTGCCTATTTTGAAATGGTCGAGATTAAATCCCAGATTGACCTGAATAAGATTGTTGAGATCAGCAATATTAAAGGTGAAGACTTTACCAAACTCAACCCGGCTTACCGGCGCTCTATTACCCCACCCCGGGGGTCCTATAATATTTTGCTACCTCTGGGCTCGGCGGAACCATTGCGTGAACTATTGGCGACCACGGACCCCAGAAGCTGGGTGCCCTATACTGAATACTCAGTTGCCAGTGGCGACACATTGTCGGAAATTGCCCAGCGCTTTAAGATTTCTACGGCCCAATTAAAAGTTCGCAATAATATGGGTTCAGATCGCCTGCGTATTGGACAGGTGCTGTATATACCTCAGTCGGGCAAGGGCCCGCTGCTAAGCAGTGCTGATGAGGCGACCCAAAAGTCAGTTTATTCGGTGCAGCGAGGTGATTCTCTGTCGACCATTGCATTGCGCTTTAAGACCTCTACAGCCAGTTTGAGGCAGTCTAATAATCTATCCACTGATGTACTGCAAATAGGGCAAAAGCTTGTTGTGCAGCATTCTGCGGCGATTGTTAACACGGATAATACCCGTCGGCTGTCCTACCGCGTGCGCCGCGGAGATTCGCTGTATTTGATTGCTGAGAAGTTTGATCTAAGTATTCGTGATATCACACGCTGGAATAAAATCAGCCGCCATGAGTATCTGCAGCCTGGTCAGCGGTTAACACTATTCATTAATGCCTTGCGGATCTAGGGCCTTGCGGATCTA
>JABJOY010000100.1 GCA_018664075.1 Porticoccaceae bacterium
CATTGACTGGCCAGCGCAGGCACTCTGGCTTGCTCGGCGTCTTCAACTAACAGCCTGGACAGGTTTGAGATATCAGACGCATCGGTTTTGCCATTGCGCTCTGCCAGTTCCGACCAAACCAGGGCTTTTAATGGCTCCGATTCGCCGCCATCTCCCGCCTGCAGCATATAGGCATACATAAACTGTGCATTGGCATAGCTCTGTACCGCCGACTTATAGAACCAGTATTTGGCAAATTCATAATCCAGGCCCACGCCCTTGCCCTGATGGTAAGACAGGCCAAGCATATACTGGGAGTCGGCCAGATCCTGCTGTGATGCACGTTTAAACCACTTTAATGACTCGCGAAAATTCTTTGCCACGCCATAGCCGTGGTAGTAGAGCATGCCAACATTGTGCTGGGCTTCAGCCAGACCCTGATCTGCGGCCAGTCGGTACCAAACCATGGCCTCGGCATAGTTCTGTGAAACCCCATAACCCTCTTCATAAAGATGGCCAACATTGTTTTGTGCCTCAGCAGCACCAGCCTTACCCAGCTTTAGCCAGGCGCGCATAGCTGTTGAATAATGACCCCGCTCCATAGCGCTGAGGCCTGCTTGAAAGGCATCAGCCACAGCAAAAGGGGGGATTATGCAGCAGCACAGAAGTACAGCTCGCAGCAACAGTTTCATAATCATCTCACTTAAATTTTATTATTTTTCAGTCGCGTTCCAGGTTGCGCGCCTGAGCCTGTACATCAATCACAGCTTGAAACAGGGCACCCTCAGCAATACTGCCGCGCATCATACCGCTTTTTTTATCAATAACCGGCAGACTTTCACCAACAAATTGGCTGACCTTTACCATGGCGCTATCCAGTGCTTCATCAGCGTAGAGGCATAGGGGTCTACTATCCATAAACTCGCGGACCGCCAGGGCGTCGCATTCTATCGCCTGATAAATATTGATCTTGCCTATCAGGCAGCCCGCAGCATCTACTATATAGGCTTCGGTATGGCCACGGGTTTTCATTTCCGTCTGCAGGTCGGTGCCACAGGTATCCCCGGAAATACGAATATAGTCTGCACTGGCGAAAGGGCCTATAGCCTGATGACCCAGAGCTATAGCCTCGCGGCCCTTGGCCAGATCAATGCCGCGATCCAACAATTGACGATCGAAAAACGATTGGCCGAACAGGCGATGGGTGAGCAGTCCACAGAGCATCACTGCCATCATCGCGGCCACGGCATATTCATAGGATTGGGTCAGCTCGAGCACAATCAATACCGCTGACAAGGGTGCGCCAATAACAGCGGAGCTCACCGCAGCCATGGCGGCAATACTGATTACGCTGGCCAGATCGGCAAAGCCGAGCAGAGTAAGAATCTGGCCGGCCAGGGCGCCAGTGGCGACACCGACAAACAGCGAGGGTGAAAAAACGCCGCCAAACAGACCACAGCCCAAGCACAGAGCTGTCATTAACACCTTGGCCACCAGCACCGTAACCAGCAGGGACAGGGCAAACTCACCGGCGATCATATCGTTGATGCTATCAATACCCAGGCCCAGTATCTGTGGTACCCAGACACCCACCAAACCACAGATAGTCGCAGCCACAAATGGCAGCACCATTGGCGACAGACTGCTGCTGGCGGCCCGCCGGGCGGTATAGCGCAATGACAACATAAAGCAGATCGCCACCAGAGCAAAAATCGGCGTCAGCACCACTAAAAATGGCACTATCTCGGCCAGACTGGGAGCCTGGTGAATAATTTCAAAGGTTGCAGTATGGGGAAACCAGTAATTGCTCAATGTGCTGGCAGAGACCGACGCCACGGTTATTGGCGCAATAGCGCGCACAGAAAAATGGCGCAAAATGGCCTCGTGGGCAAATACCACACCAGCAATAGGGGCATTAAACCCGGCAGAGATAGCCGCGGCCACACCACAGCCAAGATAGATTTCATGGGTCAGCCGACTGGAGACAAAGCGTTTCACCCAGATACCCATGGTGGCACCAAAATGAACAATAGGGCCATACTGACCTACAGAGGCACCACCACTGGCAGAAGTAAAGGCAGCTAAGGTCGAGGCAAAGCCCTGTTTGATATCCAGAGGCTGATGCACCTGATGTGCGGAATACATGCTGTCGGCAGGGCCAGCCCATCTGGGAATGGCCAGACCTGTTCTAATAAAGACCACGATCGCCGCCGCTACCCAGAGAAATAAAACACTGGAAAAAGACAGGGTTTGATCGCCGATACTGATACTGAGCAATTCGCTGGCCGCGCGCTGCTGACTAAAGTATTGCACGCCCATCACGAACAGATTGGAAACCATAGCCAGCACGGCGCCGATCAGACCGCCAACGCAAAAAATAATAAATACTTCAATTAAGGCTTCGCGCACCCTGTGCATCAAAACATCCCTTGCCCATGCATTGGGCAGGTCTTTATTATGAAACTGTAGCTTAGCCAGTCTCGCAGGCCTCGTCAAAGAGAGATTTGGCGCCTTGTTGGCCGCTGTTGCCGGGTTAGAGGCATGTTCAATAGTCTGAAATGAAAATGAATTTTAACCTATACTGCAAGGGTCTAGGGGATTGAGCGGCCACAGCAGGTTTTTGTTCTGGGCTGTTGGGCCAACATTAGGTACAGTTGGTAACCGATCCACACAATATAGAGCCACGTCAATGGACGAAGTGGCCCCAGTTACTGCTGGAGCAACGCGAGTAAATGGTTTTTGTTTGAATTAACCTCAATTATTGGCCTCAGTCGAGTTATTGAAGAGCTACGATCACTGATCAAGGTGGTTGGGCCCAGTGACGCCACAGTACTGATTATGGGCGATAGCGGCACTGGTAAAGAACTGGTGGCTAAAGCGCTGCATGGCTGTTCATCGCGCAATAAAGGCCCATTTATTCCGGTTAACTGTGGCGCCATACCTCGAGAGCTCCTGGAGAGCGAGCTGTTTGGCCACCGCAAAGGTTCATTTACCGGAGCGATCTCCGACCGCAAAGGTCGCTTTGAGCTGGCCAATGGCGGCACTTTATTCCTCGATGAAATTGGCGATATGTCAATGGATCTGCAGGTCAAGCTGTTGAGGGTGCTGCAGGAGCGGGAAATCGATCCCGTCGGCTCTCAACATGGCATACCAATCGACGTCCGTGTTGTTGCTGCAACCCACAAAAATATCGAAACCCTGATTCAACAGGGAGATTTCCGCGAAGACCTTTATTACCGCCTCAATGTTATGCCCATGGAAATCGTGGCGCTGCGTGACCGCAGGGAAGATATTGCCACGCTATTCAGCTATTTTGCCGATCTGTATGTGCGGGATAATCAGTCAGCAATCAGGCTGCACCCAAAGTCTCTGGAGCTATTGCTACAGTACGACTGGCCTGGCAATGTCAGAGAATTATCAAATCTGGTCGATCGCTACAGTGCACTCTATGCCGGCCAGGAAATTGATTTGCGCAAAGTACCTGCCAGCATGGTACCTCAGGGCATACGCAGTATCTCTGACAGTCAAAGTGCGGACGCGCTGCATCTATTAATAGGTGGTCTCCCGGATCAGGCTGGCGAAGCTCAGATACCGCCGGTTATGGTGACTGAACAGGCAGAGCTGCAACTGTCAGCGGCTGCTGAAGAGGCAAGCCAGGATGAAGTGCAAAAAGTGATTATGCTGGCCCAGGGCGGTAGCGATATTCCCGAGCAAGGCTTGCAGCTTAAGCAACATCTGCTGGAGATCGAGCGCAGTATTATCAAAAAGGCGCTGGGTCAGGCCGAAGGCAATGTGTCCAAGACCGCCCGACTGCTCAATTTACAGCGCACTACATTGATCGAAAAAATTAATAAATACGGCCTCTCGGATAGCCCATAGTGGCACCCAGCCCTATTGAGGCGGCTATTGTTTGCCGTCATCCCCATTGTTTTGATTGCCACTCTGGTAACGGATAACCGTCGGATTGCCGACCCTTTGCCAGTGGCAAAATACTGACAGTTTCTTGCCACTATAGAGCTAACTCTTTGTTTTTAAAGCATTTCCCTTTTTGGCACACAAATTGCTACTACTGATTACAAAGACACAAAGTGGCAATTAAGTAAAAAGGGTTCAATGTGGCAAAACTAAATAACATCTCAGTATTGTGGATAGATCAGCAGGCAACATTAACGGTTGACCAGCTGGCCGCTTTCGCTGAGCAGGGTATGACGGTTCATTGCGCGGCTTCTGCAGAGCTGTCTGAGGACGCCTTTGTCGGCGCGCAGGTTATTGTCCTTAATCTCAGCCAGTGCACTGGTCTGCTAAAACAGGTACAGAATGCACAGATGACAGCCAATTCAACGGCGCCTGTCGTTGCCCGAGTGCAGCGGGACAACTTTGAATTAGGCATTCAGGCGATGGCTCAAGGCGCGCTGACCGTGGTATCTGCGAGTCAGTTTGACGCCCGGGAATGGGCCGAGACAATGATCTCCTCGGAGATTTCCCAGGATCAGCAAAAGCATGCCTTTGTATTTGCCGACCCGGTAAGTCGCAATCTGCTGGCTCTGGCCGAGCGGGTTGCGCAGGTTGATGTCACCGTATTGCTCACCGGCCCCACTGGTGTCGGTAAAGAAGTTTTGGCCCGCATACTGCACGATGCATCCCCCAGGTATGATGGCCCTTTTATTGCGTTTAACTGCGCTGCGATGCCAGAAAATCTGATTGAAGATATGCTCTTCGGCCATGAGAAAGGCTCGTTTACCGGCGCCACAAAAGTCCAGCCTGGACTATTTGAACAGGCTCAGGGCGGCACCATCTTTTTAGATGAAATTGGCGAGATGTCATTTCACCTTCAGGCTAAGCTACTGCGGATTCTGCAGGAACGCTCTGTCGTAAGACTGGGCGGCCAAAAGGCCATAGATCTGAATATTCGTGTTATTGCCGCAACCAACCGCAACCTTAAAAATGCCATTGTGCAACGCACGTTCCGGGAAGATCTGTATTTCCGTCTCAGCGCATTTAAGCTGACCTTGCCACCTCTGCGCGATCGCCCGCTGGATATTCTGCCATTGGTGGAACAGTTTGCCGCTCAGCAGTCCGGCGATGGGCAGCCAGTACGACTGACCAGCCAGGCCCAACAGATGCTGGTCAGTTATCCATGGCCGGGTAATGTTCGTGAACTGCAGAATGTTATTTTGCGCGCTATGGTTCTGGCCAATCAGGCCCCAATAGATACTCAGCATCTGATTTTTGATGATATGCCTATTACTGATGAGCGGGATGGATCCTATGCAGCTGCACCAAGCTTTTCTAGTCCCAATTTTTCCAGCTCAGCAAGTGACCAGGGTCTGCCGCCCCAGCAGCCTTACTATGTCGACAACACCAATGGTGCCGGCCAGACAGGCAATGCTACAACAGGTTTAAATCAAGCAGTTAAAAACAGTGAGTGCCAGACCATTATGGCGGCACTTCAGGTTTCTCGCAGTCGCAATCATGCTGCAGAAAAACTCGGTATCAGCCCAAGAACATTGCGCCACAAACTACAAAAACTGCGTGAACAGGGTGTTTCTGTCACCAGAGCTTACGCGCGATAGCGGCCAGAGAGGAATAGACAATGGTAAATCCAACCAATATGGGCAATATCGAAGCGGTACTCGGGCAAATTCGCCAGTACCAGGCTCAGGCAACCCAGGGGGTAGAGATATCTCCCACTGCAGGTGCCGCCCAAGAGGTAAAACCCACAGGTGTCACGGGTTTTGCGGACAGTATTAAAGGAGCGCTGCAGGAAGTGAATGCCACTCAGCAGACCTCCAAAGCAATGCGTACCGCCTATGAGCGGGGAGAAGATATACCCCTGACAGACGTAGTGATAAGTATGCAAAAGTCATCGTTAGCCTTTGAAGCAACACTTCAAATTAGAAACAAAGTACTCAAGGCTTACGAAGAAATTATGAACATGCCAGTGTAAGAACTGAAAAGAGAAAATAGATATGGCAACTACAGTCGCAAATCCAACAGATCTAGCAACCAGCCCGCAGAGTGCTCCCGACTCTCAGGTACCTGCAACCACGGCAGCCCCCGGGCAAGCATTGCAGAGCGCCGCTGCTGCCAGTACATCGTCTCTGCCAAGTGTGCGAGAAGTGCTGGAACAGCCAGCTGTGCGCAGATCTATGCCAGCCATTATTGCATTGCTGACAGTGGCTATATTTTTGATGGCCTATTCCTGGGTACAGGAACCGGTCTATCGCACGGTATATCCCGGACTTTCAGAGGCAGATCGCCAGGCGGCGTATGAAGCACTTTCCAGTGCAAACTATGGCGCCAAAATTGACAGCGCCACCGGTGAACTCAAAGTAGCCGACAGCCGCTATCACGAAGCGAGAATTTTCCTCGCCTCCAGAGGCCTGCCTCAGGGTGGAGCCACCGAGGGCATAGACGCCCTGAATAGCGACGCCTCTATGACCACCAGCCAATTTATGGAGCAGGTGCGTTATGTCGCTGCCATGGAGCAGGAACTGGCACGCAGCATTACCCAGATAAGCACCATCAAAGCTGCCCGGGTACACCTGGCGTCGCCAAAGCAGAGTGTTTTTGTGCGCAACCGCACCCAGGCCAAGGCCTCAGTTGTGGTTTCCCCCTACCCGGGTCGTGCCGTATCTGCCTCTCAGGTGCAGGCCATTATTCATATGGTCGCATCAAGCATTCCTTACCTTGCAGCAGAAGATGTGGTGATTGTGGATCACCGCGGCAAGCTCCTCACAGATGCCAATACCTTTGAATCCATGCAGTTGAATACATCGCAGATGGAGCATAAGCAGCGCATAGAAGAAACTTATCGCAATCGCATCGATACCTTGCTGACACCTGTTGTCGGCGAGGGCAATGTGCGCGCGGAAGTTGATGTGCAGATGGACTTTACCGAGATTGAATCAACCTACGAAGAATATGATGGCAACGACAATGGCCCTCGAGCCCGTTCGGAAACACTGGCCATCGAAAAAGGTTCGATAAAAGATGCTCGCGGAGTACCAGGTGCAACATCAAATACTGCGCCACTGGATCCAACCACCGTTGTGAGTGGCCAGATCGTTGCTGGTGGTGCCGA
>JABJOY010000101.1 GCA_018664075.1 Porticoccaceae bacterium
GGAACACAGCGGCTGCTGCTGGAAGACTTTGGTTACTGGTACCAGCCTGATGGCCGCAGTGCCGAGCAACAGCAGGTATTTGAAGCTGTCGAGGTGCGCCCCCAGGCGCTGGAGTGGATGTTCTCCGTCGCCTGTGGTCAAAGCTTTCAGCCTAGCGCAGATAATCTGAGCGGTGGTCAGTCCCAGCCCAGCGGCGAGTTCTCCCAGGCGGTGATGGAGCAGGCCAAAAGCTGGTGTGAAGTGGGCACAATGCCCTCTCGAGCAGAGCAGTTTCTCGCAGCTCTGGTAGAGCGATTTGCTCTGGCTAACCCAAGAGATCAACAACATTATCGATAAAACAGGGTAATAGCATGCAGGCCTTTCTAATTGATTCCTCTATCTATATTTTTCGCAGTTACTTTACACTGCCGGAAAATTGGCAGGCTCAGGAATCACAGTATCCCACTAATGCGGTCTATGGCTTTACCCTGTTTCTGCTGGATATATTGCGCCAAAAACAACCAGATTATCTGTTCTGTGCCTTTGATGAGAGCCTGGGCTCAGGGTTTCGTCATCAGCTTTGTCCCGATTACAAAGCCAACCGTGAACTGCCCGATGAGGCTCTGGCATTTCAGTTAAACGCCTGCCGTCAGCTGTGCCGGGTGCTGGGCATCAAAGAGATGGCGTCAGCGATCTATGAGGCGGATGATCTGATTGGTGCTGTTGCTGGCAAAGTCAGGCAGGTCAGTGGGCAGCCGGTTATTGTCAGCCGTGATAAAGATCTGGCTCAGCTGATACAGGGCAGTGATCTGTACTGGGATTTTGGCAAATCTCAACCCCAGACTCAGGCCCAGTTGGAGGCCCATTTAGAGCTGGGCTGTCATCAGATGGCAGATTATTTAGCATTGATGGGGGATAGCAGTGATAATATTGCCGGGGTGCCGGGAGTAGGGGCCAAGACCGCCAAACAGTTACTATCCCACTACCCCTCGGTGGAGGTGATTCTTGAGCACCTTGATCAGCTGCAGGATCTGCCCATTCGCGGCGCTGGTAAACTGGCCGATAAGCTGAATGGGCACCGTGAGCAGTTAATGCTATCCCGCCAATTGGCTACTATTGTGACTCAGATCGATGAGGCGCCGGGGCTCAATGATATTGGCTGGCAGGGTATTTATTATGATGCCTTCGAAATATTTTGTGAGGAGATGGGGTTTGCCAATACCTTTATGTCCAGAGCAGCAAATCTCAGGCAGCGAGAGATGGCGCCGCCAGGTTACTCTTAACTGATAACAGAATAATTGATAATAACTCGATGGATACAGATAGACAGTGAAGATTATCGCCGATCAGAATATGCCCTTGGTGGAGCAGCTATTTACCCAGTATGGCGACGTGAAGCTATTGCCGGGCAGGGCTATTACCTCTGAGGATCTGGTTGATGCGGAGCTGCTGTTGGTCCGCTCTGTCACCAGAGTTGATCGCCAGTTACTTGAGGGTACTGGGGTGCGCTTTGTGGGTTCAGCGACCATAGGCACTGATCATATTGATCTCGACTATCTGGCCGAAGCCGGCATTCAATTTGCCCATGCTCCGGGTTGTAATGCTGAGGCGGTGGTGCAGTATGATCTGTCAGTGATGGCTGAGTTAATGCCCCAGTGGCGGAGCAAGAAAGTAGGTATTGTTGGCTGCGGCAATGTCGGTGGTCGGCTCTATAGGCGGTTGTGTGATCTGGGGGTCAACTGTGCGGTTTATGATCCATTGCTGGAGGCCGGGACTATTGCCGACCTTGGTAACTTAGCCGCAGTGCTGGCCTGCGATATTATTTGTCTGCATACACCATTAACCACAGCAGGGGACTATCCCAGTCACCATTTATTTGATGCCGAGGTTTTGGCCTCGCTTAAACCTGATGTGCTGCTGATTAATGCCGGCCGTGGTGCGGTAATTGACAATCAGGCTTTGCTGGAAGCGTTTAAGGGCGGTTTTAAAGCTCAGGTGGCACTTGATGTTTGGGAAACTGAACCTGCGGTAGACAGGAATCTGATGGACTATGTGGCAATTGCTACGCCCCATATTGCTGGCTACAGTCTCGAGGGTAAGGTCAGAGGCACAGAGATGGTTCATCAGGCTTTTCGCCACTGGGTCGGACTGGCTGATTTTCAGTCAAATCCTCACGCCTCTCTCCACGACTCAAAGGCTGAAGCTGTATTGCAGGTGAGTAATATTAATCAGGCTATCTTTCACAGTTACTCGGTGGTTGAGGACGATCAGCGTATGCGCTCAGCCATGGCAGATACTGCTATACCAGTCGCTCAGAGCTTTGATAACCTGCGCAGGACCTATCCGGTGCGACGAGAGTTTGGCTACTATGCCATTGACCCCAATGGCCAGTGCGCGGAGGATTGCTCAAGATTGGGATTTACCATCCTCTAGCTCATCACAGGCGCTTTTGATCATCTCTTCAGTGATGGGAATTTCATTGCCATGTTCATCAATGACTGCGGCACCATTAAAGTTAGGTTGCGGTGGGTTGCTGTCACTTTCCTTAGTTGTATCCTTGGCCATAGTCGGCTCCTTGTTTAACCGGCGTATCAGGCGCGCAAGCGCTCCAAGAAATTGGCGAATCTGCTAATAGATTCAGTCAGTTGATCCTTATTTGGCAGAAAGACAATGCGAAAATGCTGCTTGTCAGCCAGATTAAACGCTGAACCCTGCACCATCAGTATGCGCTCCTCTTTAAGCAGGTTGAGAACAAGCTGCTCATCATCCGCTATGGGATAGATTTCCGGGTCGAGCTTGGGGAACAGATACATAGCCGACTTTGGCTTGACGCAGCTGACCCCTGGAATTGCTGTAATCATGCTGTGAGCCAGATCGCGCTGCTCAAGCAGACGGCCACCGGAGGTAATAAGATCCTCAATGCTCTGACGTCCACCCAGGGCCGTCTGTACCGCCAGCATAGCCGGAGCATTGGCGCAGAGACGCATAGAGGCGAGCATTTCCAGGCCCTCAATATAGCTCTTAGCCCGCTCTTTGGCGCCGGTCATTACCAGCCAGCCAGAGCGGAATCCGGCCATGCGGTAGGTTTTGGAAAGGCCATTAAAGGTCAGGCACAGAACCTCGCTGACCATTGAGGCCAGTGGAATATGGACAGCATCGTCATAGACAATACGGTCATAAATCTCATCAGCAAACACCACCAGATTGTGGCGTTCAGCCAGCTCAACTAATTGCTGCAGCACGGCAGCCGAATATACTGCACCGGTAGGGTTATTGGGATTAATAATCACAATGCCTTTGGTGGCAGGGGTAATTCTGGATTCTATATCTGCAATATCTGGTTGCCAGTCATAATTCTCGTCACATTTGTAATGCACAGGCTTGCCACCGCCCATAGATACGGCTGCCGTCCACAGGGGATAGTCAGGGGAGGGAATCAGAATTTCATCATTCTGATTAAGCAGGGCCTGCATGGCCATCACAATCAGTTCGCTGACCCCATTGCCCATTATCACGTCGTCGACATCAACGTCGGCAATACCCTGAGCCTGGTAGCGCTGCATCACCGCTTTGCGCGCAGAAAACAGGCCTTTGCTGTGGCAGTAGCCCTGTGCCTCACGCAGATTCTGGATAACATCCTGAAATATTTCATCTGGGGCATCAAAGCCAAAGGCTCCTGGGTTGCCTATATTGAGTTTGATGATTTTCTGCCCCTGATCTTCAAGCCAGTTGGCATGATCGAGCACAGGACCTCGGATGTCATAACAGACATCTGCAAGCTTGTGTGATTTGAGTAATTCAGTCATTATTCTGTTATGCATAGTTTTTTGGTTATCTCGCGCGCATTGTAGCCAATACCAGAGCGTTTGGGGACGGTATCGGCAAAATAATGGATATCTTCGGGCCATTGGGTCCTATGGCCACAATTTGTTCCGTTGTTTTGTTTCGCTTTGACCTGATCTCCTGGGGCCTGTCCATCAGGATCTTGGCTGTAGGCGCATTGCTATGTATTGCTGCGCTCATATTGGCATTGTTATATTTTCTCACTGCTATTATTTTTCGCTTGCGTTCCCCCGGAGATCGGTTGGTGCTGGCTTTTATCTGCGCGGTACCCATGGCGATCTTTCAGCAGGTTGTTGGCATTGAAGGGTTAAAAGCACCATATCTTGTGGATATCAGTACGGATATAACGGATCCGCCAATCTATCTTCAGGCTGCCAATCTGCGCGGCCCGGGTCACAATAGCACGGAATACAATTTGGCCAACGGCACTCTACAGGCACATCGCTATCCTGATATTGTCAGTCTCAATACTGATCAATCTATGCGCAGTACCTTTCGCGCACTGCGCAATGCTGCGGTATCTGAAGGCTGGACCATTACTTATGACGACTGGAGCACTGGAAAGCTTGAGGCCGTGGTGTTGACACCAATTATGGGTTTTGAGGACGATATTGTATTGCGGGTGACAGCAGCGGGAGAGAATAACTTAACCGTTGATATGCGCTCATCATCCCGTCAGGGTTTTGGGGATATGGGCAGGAATGCCCGTCGTATTGAGGGTTTTTTGACCATATTGCAAGATCAATTGGGAAAACAGCAGGGACACTGAAATTTAAGCGGCATAAGGCTTGACAGAGTACCGACCGCTACTTAGAATGCGCGCCTCCTAGCCAGTCACGTCCCGTTCGTCTAGAGGCCTAGGACACCGCCCTTTCACGGCGGTAACAGGGGTTCGACTCCCCTACGGGACGCCATTTTAAAGACGCCATTTTTGGCTTCTGCGGGAATAGCTCAGTTGGTAGAGCGGTACCTTGCCAAGGTACAGGTCGCCGGTTCGAACCCGGTTTCCCGCTCCAATTAAAAAACGCAAAACTCGGTTTTGCGTTTTTTTTTGCCTTTTTTATGAGGCATGTAATCACTGCTTCGTTAAAGAGTTAGATTTTGTAATTCCTCTTGTTATTGTCGCTGAGCCATCAGCCAATGATAAGACAAGAGGGGGAGAGCCGGCGGACCCGAAAGGGTCCGCTTTTTTTTGCCTGGAATCGTACCAGCTGCTACAAAACAACAGCCTAGTGGAAGAATTTTTCGATATCTTCTCTCTGGGTCATTGCGTCCTGAAAGCCCAGTTCAATGAGTTTTCGACAAAAGCCTGGCTCGAACAGCAGATAGCTTGCCGCGCTGGTGCCTCCGCCCTGGGCATTGGCACCAGTGATGCGCAGAAACAGCTTGAGAGACATTGGTAATTCATGGATATGTTCCTGAGCGATCTGGTCAATGGACTGGCTGGGGGAGATTGACAAAACATCCACAGGATTGAGATCAGTGATGCCATTGTTGGCGCGCAGTGATTCGGGCAGGGCGCTGGCCAGCCGATTGATCGAGCGCAATGTCTCCAGATCGCTCTCCACAGAGTCGATAAATGCGCTGTTAAACATATGACCGACAATCTGGGCGATGGACGGTGAATGATCCGCGACTGTCTCGCTTGTATCTGTGGTGGCATTATCACTGACCCCGATAATCAATAGCTGCCGGGCGCCCATATGCAGGGCTGGACTAATTGGCTTAAGTTGACGCACAGCACCATCACCATAGTAGCGGTTGCCTATTTGCACGGCGGGAAACAGGCTCGGGATTGCGGTGCTGGCCATCAGGTGGTCTATATTGATCTCGGTCTTTTCGCCGCGCCGGCGGGCCCGTTTCCACGGGGGGATCTGTTCCTGGCCCTGGAAGAAGGTGACTGACTGCCCAGAGCTATAGCTCATGGCACTGATGGCAATGGCTTCCAGCTCGCCATTGCTTATTGCGCTATCCAGATAGTCGAATTTGACATAGTTTTCCAGCAGCTGCCGCAGTGGTGTGTTGTCCAGTAGGGAAATAGGGCGGCCTATGCCATAGCCACTGTGCAGAAATGAGGCCATTACATGGAATGCATTGGCGGATACACCCCAGAAATCTGTGCGATAGATATCCGAGGCGCGCAGATTGTGCCAGATAGTCTCGAGTTTTTTGCTGCGCAACCTGAATGGGCCTGCCCGGCCTGCAATAGACAGGGCATTGATGGCACCGGCACTGGTGCCACAGATAATCGGGAATGGATTGTAGACTGATCTTGGCAGAATCGATGCTATGCCTTTGAGGACACCGACCTGGTAGGCAGCGCGGGCTCCGCCACCGGTTAATACTAGAGCTCTGGACATTGTTTAGCGATTCCTTGTTTAAACAGTTACGGCCTAAAAGATCCCCAGAGCCAAGCCTGCCGCCATGGCTTGGCCAAATTCCTCAGCCTGTTGCAGATGCTCTGGTGTAATAGTGCCTGTGGCAATCAGAGGTTCGCTTATCTTACGCAGGGGATAGCCTTTTGCAATACGGTCGATGTCCCGCACCGCGCCAGTGCCATCATTCTCGGCACTGATAAAAAGGCCGTAGGCAAGGTTTAGTTTATGGGGCTCAGCTGGGTAATAGGTACGATCGAAAAAATCCTTGAGAGCGCCACTCATGGTGCCGAAGTTTTCCGGGGTACCAAACAGCAAGCCGTCGGCCCAGATCAGATCGTCCAGCACAGCATCAAAGGCTCGCACCAGTTTGCTGTCGACCCCGGATTCCTGCTGACAACCAGCTAGCGCCGACTCAGCCAGCTGTTGGGTATTGCCAGATTGGCTGTGATAGACAATAAGCAGATTTTTCATCAGTTTGTGGTTGCCATTATCATTTTAAAAGTTGAGCCCTCTACAATGGATTGCCGTCAGCTGCTGCATAGAGACTGTAACAGCCTGGCTTTTAACTTCAAGCAGGGACTTGGCATGGGATTTTTGGCGGCACTGAGTACAGGGATTTTCTCCGTTGCCTGGTGGCCGACGCTGCCAGATTTGTACTGGTCTATTGCGTTTATTTGCCTGCTGTCTGTCGCTGTTAGCTACTGTCCATTGGGTAGCAGGTTGAAGTCGGTGGCGATGCTGCTGGTTATTTTTGGCTGGGGAAGTCTCTGGGGTCTCTGGTCTGCCCATGATCTGCTGGGTCATCAGTTGCCAGCTGAGCTGCAAGGGCAGGATCTCATGGTGACTGGCACTGTTATTGGGTTGGTGGATCGGGATGATCGCCGCAGCAGATTTAGTTTTGCCATTGATGGCGGGGATAAACCACAGGGCCGGCCGGACTTGCGCCTGCTGTTGCTAAGTTGGTATGGCCCGCAGGCGGATCAGCTGGCATCCGGCGATAAATGCAATTTTATTGTGCGTTTGCGGCGGCCCAGAGGGCTGGTGAACAATGCTGGGTTTGACTACCAGAGCTGGTTGCTGCAACAGGGATATTCTGCAGTGGGTTCGGTTCGCAGTCTTAAGCAAGGTTGCGTTAGCAGCTCTGCCGTTGATGCTCGATTGGGGCGGCTGCGCTCGTCGATACAGGCCAGCATCAATGCCGCCGATATGACCAACAGTGGCATACTGGTGGCGCTGAGTGTTGGCAGCAAAAGGCAATTGACTGATCAATGGGACAACCTTGCCCGCCTGGGTGTTGTGCATCTGGTGGTTATTTCCGGTCTGCATATAGGTCTGGTTGCTGCTCTGTGCACCTGGCTGGGGTCTGGCCTGAGTCGATTACTGCTGTTGCAGGGGCGGTTGCAAGTTGGGCGCTGGCTGCCGTCCGTGCTTGGTTTTTCAGGAGCAGGGTATTACAGCCTACTGGCGGGATTTTCTCTGCCCAGTCAGCGGGCATTGATTGCCGTGGCTGTGGTTATGCTGGCGCGATTATTGTATCGGCGCATCAATCCCGTTAGCTGTTTGATCTGGGCATTGCTATTAATTGCCATCGACCAGCCCTTGGCAGTATTGGGTGCGGGATTTTGGCTTTCATTTTTAGCCGTGGCCCTATTGCTGCTGTGGTTTTTGCCCTGGCATCCAAAAGTAGTCAGGTCGACTTTCAGGTCTATTGCCGGTGCACAGTTTGCGCTTATGGTGGCACTGCTGGTGCCGAGCTTGCTGTATATGGGCAAGGCTTCCTGGCTTGCTCCCATGGTCAATATTATTGCAGTGCCCTGGATATCTCTGGTTACGGTGCCGCTCTGTGTGTTGGCTAGCCTGGTGTTTTCTGTATCCGAGGTCGCCGCTGTTTTTTTATGGCAGCTGGCAGATTATTCGGTGTCAGCCCTGTGGCTGGTGCTGGATCTTGTGCCCCAGTCGATGGGTCTGATTACCTCTCCGGTTGCCATTGATATATGGCTGATATTAGCGGCTACCATTGCAGTTTTTGGGCTGCTTATGCCTGGTGGACTGCGGGGCAAATGGCTGTGCTGCCTGCCAGTCTGTGCAATGTTGCTGGCGCCTGTTGCAACAATGCCACTGCGATTGACCGTGTTGGATATGGGGCAGGGCTTAGGGCTGGTGCTTGAGACCAGGAACAAGACTATGGTCTATGACACCGGGCCAGCTTTTGGCAGCGGGTTTAATGGGGGCTCTGGTGTTATTGCTCCCTATCTGAGGTCCCGCGGTATCAATCATATAGACCTGCTTATTGTCAGCCATGGTGATAATGATCATGCCGGGGGTTACCAGGGGCTGATGCAGTCTGTGAATGCAGATAATCAGCTATTTGGCGCAGATTTTTCGCCGACCGGAAAGCACTCTTTGGGGCATAGCAACTGCTATTTTGGTCAGCGCTGGATCTGGTCTTCACAGTCTTCACTACCTGGTCTGTCAACAGCGGCATCAGCGCCCATTCACTTCTCTATTCTCAGTCCGTCTGCAGACAGTAGTTTTGACGGTAATAACAGCTCCTGTGTACTGCTGATTGAGTGGCGAGACCAGAGGATACTGCTGCCGGGAGACATTGAACGAGCTGCGGAAGCTCTATTGATATCCAAGCTGGCGCCGCAACTGACCGAGCCGATCACATTACTGGTAGCACCCCATCATGGCAGCAAGACTTCCTTAACGGCGGAGTTTGTGGCTATGCTTGAGCCTGAGAATGTGATTTTTTCTGCTGGCTACCGTCATCATTTTGGTCATCCACACCCTCAGGTTGTAAAGCGTTATCAGGCTGCTGGCAGCAGAATTTGGAATACTGCCGAGCATGGCGCTATTTCTTTTGTCTGGGATGAGTCCGGTCGAGCAAAGGTTGCCAGTGCCAGACGGAATGGATGGCGGTTTTGGTGGCGTCAGGAGAGCTTCGAGGGCATGTAGTCCCTGTGGGATTATGCTAAAGTTGCTGCGAATTTTTTCGATAGAGCGAGACAGGCTGTGTATCAAATTTTTCTTTCTGGGGGCTGGTTGATGTGGCCTATTTTATTCTGTTCCATTGTCGCCCTGGCTATTTCTATTGAACGCTTTATTGCCCTTGTGCCCAATCGCATTGTTCCCACCGGCCAGTTGGCCTCTGTCTGGACTCAGCTACGCAGCGGCGAGCTACATGGGGAGGCGCTTAAAGCCCTGCGGGATTCCTCGCCCCTTGGCTATATTCTGGCTGCGGGGGTGAACAATTCTGCCTATGGCCGTGATGTGATGAAAGATAGTATCGAGGAAGCGGCGGGGCAGGTAATACACAGTCTGGAGCGCTTTCTTGCAGTGCTGGGTACTATTGCAAATATAGCGCCACTGCTGGGGTTGCTGGGCACTGTACTGGGTATGATCCAGGTCTTTGCCGATATTATGCTGCTGGGCACAGGCAATGCCTCCCAATTGGCTGGGGGTATTTCTCAGGCTCTGGTAACCACAGCAGCAGGTTTGACTGTCGCCATTCCGGCGATGGTCTCCCATCGCTATTTTGAGCGCCGTGTTGACTCGCTGGTAGTGCAGCTGGAAGCTCAGGCAACCAAGCTGGTTGATGCCATGCACAGCGATATGCTCAAGCCCTCTTAAAAATGAAATTCCGCCGTCAAAAGAGACTGGACCAGGGAATCAATCTGACCCCCCTGATTGATGTGGTATTTTTGCTATTGATTTTCTTTATGGTCACCACCACATTTACCAAACAGAGCAAACTTATTATCAAGCTGCCTGAAGCCAGCGGTGAAGTGGCACAAAACAGCCCGCAATTGCTGGATTTGGCCGTAA
This sequence comes from Porticoccaceae bacterium, assembly GCA_018664075.1. Lineage (GTDB taxonomy): Bacteria > Pseudomonadota > Gammaproteobacteria > Pseudomonadales > Porticoccaceae > HTCC2207. The sequence continues at coordinate 10,029 of JABJOY010000101.1, forward strand.
GTGCCGAGGGCAGTTACAGTCTCAATGGAAAGAATTTGATTAATAGAGAGATCAGCACCATTATGGCGGCTTTAAAGCAGGCGTCTGAAGGTGATATAAATGCCCCCATACGCATTACTGCAGATGCCAATGCCAGCCATCAATCGGTTATTACAGCCATGGATGCAGCAGGTCGAGTTGGATTTGAGCAGTTGAATATCGCCACCCAGCAACCCCATGAGCAATAATAATATGTCCCAGAAGACCGCCCCCAATGGAGCCAAAACTTACGCAAGGCTTATCGGCTATGTAAGTCGCTACTGGCTGGCATTTTTGTTCAGTGTTTTTGGTCTGGTGATGCATTCCTTTGCCGAAGTCGCCTTTGTCGATTTGCTTGGCTACATTACCGACACTGTGGGCACGATGACCGGCAGTGATTCTGAAAACCAACTGCCGAGTACGGGCATGACCGCCACGGTAGCCAATGCCTTGCTGGGGGATGCGCTAATAGGCAATCAATGGCTAGTAATACCGCTGTTTCTGGTGGTTGTCAGCGTGATGCGCGGCATTGGTTATCTGATTGGCAGTTACGGCCTTGCCTATGTTGCCAGCTATCTGGTGCACGCTCTGCGTACGGAAATTATGCACAAGTATCTCAAGCTGCCTTTTGAGTTTTTCGATCGTTCCATGTCTGGGCATCTGGTTTCAGTGATTACCTACAATGTGCAGCAGGTGACGGAGGCTGGCACTAAGGCAATTAAAACATTGTTGCAGCAGGGCAGCCTGGTTATAGGGTTGCTGGCCTATCTATTTTATGTGAACTGGAAGCTGACCCTGTTTTTTATTGGGGTGATGCCTGTGATTGCAGTTTTGGTGTTTCTGGTCAGCAAGCGCTTTCGCATGATCAGTTCGCGGATTCAGTCTGCTATGGGTGATGTTACCCATGTTACCCAGGAAGTAGTTAATGGCTATCAGGAAGTGCGCATGTTTGGTGCCGAGGCTGCCGAGCGCAAACGCATGGAAGATGCCAGCCATGGCAACCGCAGGCAGATTATGAAAATGGCTCTGACCGAAGGGTTGAGCAACCCGCTGGTAATGTTGATTGTGTCACTGACTTTCGGCGCCATCACGGGCTTTATGCTTAATCCGGTTATTCTGGAAACCATGACCACTGGTAGCTTTATTACCTTTCTGGTGGCTTCCGGCATCTTGATCAAACCAATTCGCCAGCTTACTGAGGTCAACAGTGCGATTCAAAAGGGCATTGCTGCAGCCGAGTCGATCTTTGAGATTATTGATAGTGATTCCGAGGTTGATGGTGGTTCGGTGGTGCGTGACTCTGTGCAGGGCAAATTTGAATTTCGCGATATTAACTTTGCCTATCCAGGCACGGGCCGGATGGTACTGGAAGATATTAATTTCTCGGTGAACCCAGGTGAAACCATTGCTCTGGTGGGTTCTTCTGGCAGCGGCAAGACGTCGTTGGTGAGCCTGATTCCCAGGTTTTACAGCCATGCTGAGGGCAGTATTTTGCTCGATTCTGTCGATGTGAATGATTTTAATCTCAGTAACCTGCGCCATCATATTGCCATCGTGAGTCAGAACGTCACCCTGTTTAATGACAATATTTTCAATAATATTGCCTATGGCGAGCTGACGGGAAGCAGTGTTGAAAAGGTACAGGCTGCGGCCAAAGTTGCCCATGCCCATGATTTTATCGAGCAGATGGAACAGGGCTACAACACCCATATTGGTGATGACGGTGTAATGTTATCTGGCGGTCAGCGTCAGCGTATTGCCATCGCCCGAGCGGTGTTAAAAAATGCTCCTATTCTGATTCTGGATGAGGCTACTTCTGCCCTAGACACCGATTCCGAGCGCCATATACAGGCAGCTCTTGAGCAGCTGATGCAAGACCGCACCACCTTTGTTATCGCCCATCGCCTGAGCACGGTGGAAAAAGCCGATCGCATTCTGGTCATGGAAAAGGGGCGCATTGTTGAGCAGGGCACCCACCGCCAGCTATTGCAGCAGGGGGGGCGCTATGCGCAGCTTTACAATAATCAGTTTGATGAGTCGGTGGGCTGAGTTTGTCGGCTAAAAATTCTTTTTCTCTAGAGCGCGTACTGGTTTCTGCCTGGTATAGCGACAGCTGGTGGCTGAGTTTGCTGATGCCAGTAGCCTGGCTGTTTAAGCTGCTGGCAGGCAATCGTCGCTCGCGGTTACAAAAGCAGTACCAGGGTAAGCCGTTTGCTGTACCTGTTGTGGTGATAGGTAATATCTCTGTGGGTGGCAGCGGCAAAACCCCGTTGGTTATCGCGCTGGTCAAAGCATTAGCCGAGAGTGGTCTTCAAGCTGGTGTGGTCAGCCGAGGTTATGGTGGCAGTGCAGACCAGTATCCTCTACTGGTTACTGAGGGTGGGGATGCGAGTCAATCTGGCGATGAGCCACTGCTTATCGCTCAGCAAACTGCGCAACTCAATTGCCCGGTGGTGGTTGACCCGGATCGTCGTCGCGGCGTTGAGTATCTGCTGGCTAATAATAACGTCGATCTGGTGCTGACCGATGATGGTCTTCAGCACTATGGATTGCACCGGGATATAGAGATCGCGGTCCTCGATGGGGCGAGAGGGCTGGGCAATGGCAAGCTGTTGCCCGCTGGCCCTCTCCGTGAACCCATACAGAGGCTATCTGAGGTTGATTTTGTGGTTGCCAATGGGGCCGTTGAGTCGGCATTTCAGGGTTTGGTGGATGCAGAGGTAAGCCTTCAGGCAAGAGTATTTCGCAATCTATCCGATGGTCGCCAGGTGGCAGCCAACAGCTGGAGCGAATCCACCGCAGTCCATGGAGTGGCCGCTATTGGGAATCCTGAGCGATTTGCGCGGACTTTAGAAGATCTTGGGCTGGATGTCAGTTTGCACCCTAAAGACGATCACAGACCACTACAGCAGGCTGATATTAGCTTTACCGATAACAGACCTGTCATTATTACAGCCAAGGATGCAGTGAAGCTCAAAGGTGCCGCGCCAGGGAATGTCTGGGTTCTTGAGGTCGAGACAGTTACTGACGGGCAGTTTGTCGAAAGATTGCAGCAACAGCTTAAATTATTTATCGGGCGCAAGTCCTAGGTGCCAGTTATGTCGTTTATTGTAGTGATACCAGCCCGTTATGCTTCCACCCGCCTTCCGGGCAAGCCGCTGCGGGATATTGCCGGTCTACCCATGATTCAGCATGTCTGGCAGCAGGCTGGGAAAAGCAGCGCTGCCAGAGTAGTGATTGCCACAGATGACAGCCGCATTCAGGCAGCTGCTGAGGGTTTTGGTGCTGAGGTCTGTATGACCAGCGCAGATCATGTGTCTGGCACGGATCGTCTGCAAGAGGTGGCGCAGATATTAGGGCTGGGAGATGAGCAGTTGGTGGTCAATGTGCAGGGGGATGAGCCATTGATTCCCCCTGCAGTGATTGATCAGGTTGCTGGTAATTTAGCTCGAAACAGCCAGGCTGGAGTAGCAACTCTCTGTGAGCCACTGTCCATGGTGGATGATTTTCACAATCCCAATGTGGTTAAGCTAGTGGCTAACGATCAGGGTATGGCCCAATACTTCAGCCGTGCACCGATTCCCTGGCCCCGGAATCATTTTCAGCAACAGCAGGACGGCATGCCGGAAGACTTTATTGCTCGCCGCCATGTAGGTATTTATGCTTATAGAGTGGCCCAGCTAAACTGTTTTGTCGGCTGGCCTGTGGCTGCGCTGGAGCGCTTTGAATCTCTGGAGCAGCTGCGGTTTATTGCCAATGGGGTGGGTATTCATGTGGCGGATGCAGTGGAAGCTGTGCCCGGGGGCGTGGATACAAAGCAGGATCTTGAATCGGTTTTAAATATAATAAAATCTTTATAATTCAATATATTATATTATTTATCTAGAAGATACATTAAGTGATTTTGGTGATCTATGAGTGAAATCTCAGTGCTGTTTGTCTGCCTCGGCAATATTTGTCGGTCGCCCACTGCCCATGCTGTGTTTCAAGCAATGGTCGATGACCGGGGTCTGGCACAGCAGGTTAGCGTAGATTCCGCAGGCACTGGCGACTGGCATCTGGGCCATGCCCCAGACCGGCGAACAAGCGCTGTTGCCTCGCAGCGGGGCTATGATATGGACCAGCTGCGGGCGCGGCTGGTGGAGGCCGGCGACTTTGAGCAATTTGACTATATAGTCGCTATGGATGAGGAAAATCTGGCCAATTTAAAAGCCATGTGCCCAGCAGATTATCCTGGTAGCCTTGGGCTATTTCTGGATTATTCAGTCAACCCGGATTATGCGGATATTAGTGCGGTGCCGGACCCTTATTATGGCGGTGATCATGGTTTTACCCTGGTCCTGGATCTGGTCGAGGATGCCTCGGCCGGACTGCTTGATCATATTGCGGCTCAGCTGTGACCGATTCCCCAACTATTGAGATCATCGAGAATGCTGATCTTCAGCCCTTTAACACCATGGCTGTGCCCGGTCGGGCTGAGTATTTTTGCCGAGTTGATAACCAGCAGCAGTTGCTGCAGGCGCTTGACTATGCCAACCACAGGCGGCTGCCAGTAACAGCTCTTGGGGGCGGCAGTAATCTGCTGTTGGCTGCTGATATTGCTGGCTTGGTTGTGCACCTCAATTTAACTGGAATCCATGCTTCTGAATTTGCTCCAGGGCACTTTTATGTCAGCTTTGCCGCCGGCGAAAACTGGCACCAGGCAGTGGAGCACTGCCTGCAGCAGGGCTGGTACGGGCTGGAAAACCTGTCCTTAATTCCCGGCAATATGGGCGCGGCACCGATACAGAATATTGGTGCTTATGGTGTTGAGCTCTGCGATCTGTTTGTCAGTCTGGAGGCAATTGAAATCAGCTCCGGTGAGCTGGTGGTGATGGATAAGCAGGCCTGTCAGTTTGGCTATCGCGACAGTATTTTTAAACAGGCAGGTAAAGGTCGTTATCTGATTACCCAGGTAACCCTGGCGCTGTCCTCTGAGCCGCAGGTTAATATTCAATACCCGGTATTGGCCGAGGCACTGCGGGGTAAAGACCCGAGTCCCGAGCAGGTGAGTGCCGCAGTCTGTCGGATCCGCCGGGAAAAGCTGCCGGATCCCCAGAATATTCCTAATGCCGGAAGCTTCTTTAAAAACCCGGTGATAGAAGCAGAGTTGCTGGACAGATTGCTGGGGAGCAATACTTCTATGCCCCATTTCCAGCAGCCCGATAACAGGGCCAAAGTGCCTGCAGCCTGGTTGATTGACCAATGTGGTTTTCGCGGGCTGCGCTCTGGCAATGTGGGTGTCCATCAGCACCAGGCTCTGGTGCTGGTTAATTTCGGTGGCACTGGCGCCGAAATTTTACACCTGGCTCAACAAATTCAGGACGCGGTGCAGGAGCGCTTTTCTATCGCCCTTGAGATTGAGCCGCAGATCTATGGCTTACCAGAGTAGCAGGGCCGCTATGGATCTATTTGACCAGCAAGTAATACCTGTGAACCTTAGTCCTGAGCTGGGGACCAGCAATATTGTTTTCTGGCCCAACTGGCTGTCTGGTGCAGAGGCGGATCAGCTGTTAAGCAGGGCGATTGAACAGACAGAGTGGCGCCAGGACAATATCAGAATTGCCGGAAAAATTATCCCTGTGCCAAGGCTACAAAACTGGTTTGGCGATCCTGCAACCAGCTATACTTACTCGGGTATTTGCTTACAGGCCGTCAGTTTTCCCGACTGGATGGAGCAGCTTAGGCTGTCGGTAGAGGGCCAGACCGGGCAGCCATTCAACCGCGCCCTGGTTAACTATTACCGCCATGGCCGCGACAGTGTTGACTGGCATGCGGATGATGAAAAGGCGCTGGGTCCGGCGCCAGTTATCGCCTCTGTCAGCTTGGGGGCTGAGCGGGTGTTCCAGCTGCGCCACAATCTCAGTAGGGAGAAGTTGTCCATCAGCCTACCCCACGGGTCGCTGCTACTGATGGGCGCGGGTATTCAGCAACACTGGCAGCACCGTCTGGCCAAGGTGGGGGATTTACAGGAACCCAGGGTCAATTTTACCTTTAGGTATATGGAGTAACATTATGATTACAGGATGTGCGTTTTGAAGTTATCAAATTTTGGCAAGAAATTTACTGCTGGCACGGGCATCGTTGAGCTGATGGATGATCTGGGCACTGCACTCAATGAAAACCCGGATATGGTTTTTATGGGCGGCGGCAATCCGGGACGAATTCCTGAGGCTGAGGCGATCTTTAAACAGCGCCTGGAGACTGTATTGGCAGATCCAGACCAGCTGCACAGCCTGATGGGTATCTATCAGTCACCCCAGGGTGATCGACTGTTCCGTGATCAGATTGCCAGTCTGCTAAGAAAAGAATTTGGCTGGAATCTCAGTGGGCGCAATATCGCGGTGTCCAATGGCAGCCAGTCGGCATTCTTTATTCTCTACAATATGCTGGCAGGCAAAATGCCCGATGGCAGCAGCAAGTCCATCCACCTGCCTCTGGCGCCAGAATATATTGGTTATGGGGATATAGGCCTGCAAGATAATTTTTTTACCGCCACCAAGCCGGAGATTGAACTGCTTGAGGACAACCAATTTAAATACCATGTGGATTTCTCCCGGCTAGAGGTGAGTGAGCAATCCACAGGGGCACTCTGTGTCTCCAGGCCCACCAACCCCACAGGCAATGTATTGACGGATAATGAAATAGAGCATCTGGATGAGATTGCCCGGGGTGCAGATATTCCCTTTATTATCGATGGCGCCTACGGTCTGCCGTTCCCAGGTATCCTGTTTAACCAGGCCAAACCCCATTGGAACGACAATACAATACTGGTGCTGAGTCTATCCAAGCTCGGCCTGCCCGGGGTGCGCACCGGCATTATTGTAGCTCGGGAGGACATAATTCAGGCCTATAGCAATGCCAATACTGTGGTCAGCCTTGCCTGCGGTAATCTTGGGCCCACTATTGCTCGAGAACTGTTCCGTACAGGAGAAATTCTTAGTTTGAGTCGCCAGCTGATCGGGCCTTTTTATCAACAGCGAGCAGAGCAGGCGGTCAGTTTGTTTAGGGTGGCACTGGGTGATCTGCCCTATAGAATTCACCGGCCAGAGGGGGCTATATTCCTGTGGCTTTGGTTTGATGGTCTGCCTATTAGCAGTCAGGAATTGTATGAGCGGCTCAAGGCTCGCGGGTTGTTGGTGGTTCCAGGGCATAACTTCTTCCCTGGTATGGATTCTGACTGGCGGCATCAGCAGGAATGTATCCGCGTGTCCTACGCTCAGGACGCCAAAACTGTTGAGCTGGGCATTAAAATGATTGCTGAAGAGGTGATGGCGGCCTACCAGCAGGAGATCCAACCAGTATAGGTTTGTCTATGACGGCTGAGCGGTTTGCGAGATTGGTAGAGGTGCTTAATTTGCGCCAGCCGGACCTCACTGTGGTGAGTGACTCTGTTCACAAAGGGCAGAATCTGTCGGCCATTGTGCGCACCTGCGATGCAGTGGGGATTATGGATGTGCACTCGGCCCTTGATGAGGCCAGCTTCCGCGCCCATACAGGCACCACCATGGGTACCCACAAATGGGTTCAGACCCATGTCTATCAGGATGTCTCTGAGCCCTTAAAACAACTTAAATCCGCCAACTACCAGGTGGTTGCAGCTGATACTGCGGGCCAGTCTGTGGACTACAGAGAGGTTGATTTTACCCGGCCTACAGCACTGCTGCTGGGTGCTGAAAAGTACGGTATCAGTGATGGTGCAAGCGCTTTTATCGATACCAGAATTACAGTGCCCATGCTGGGCATGGTGGAGTCCTTTAATGTCAGTGTTGCCTGCGCCATTATTTTGGCTGAGGCCCGAAGGCAGAGAGAGGATGCGGGTTTTTATCAGCAGCGCAGGCTAGATGACGATCGCTACCGGCAGCTGCTGTTTGAATGGTCCCAGCCGCTGCTTGCCAGATATTGCCAAAAGCATCAGCTTAAGTATCCGGCCCTGGATAATCAGGGAGATATTATTGATCGGGATTGGCGCGCTGATCACCAGCTTTAATGTCTTGGCTGCACTGCCCGTTTTACATTGTTTCCAATGTTTCCAGCAACAGGCAGATCTTGTTCATGGATTCTTCAAACTCTTTGTCGGCCTCGGAATCTGCCACTATGCCGCCGCCGCCCCAGCAGTGGATACTATCGCCATCGGCGACCATGGTGCGAATAGCGATATTGGTATCCATGCGGTTGGATGCACTGATATAGCCAATGCTGCCGCAGTACAGAGAGCGCTTAACCGGCTCAAGCTCTTCAATAATCTCCATAGCACGCCGTTTCGGTGCCCCGGTAATTGAGCCCCCGGGAAAGCTGTCCCGGAGCAGGTCAATAACACTGCGATCAGACTTGAGCACGCCGGTGACTGTACTCACCAGATGATGCACATTGGGAAAGCTCTCAAGACTGAATAGTTCTGGTACCCGGATGCTGCCGGGCTTGCAGTTTTTGCCCAGATCATTGCGCAGCAGATCTACGATCATCAGATTTTCAGCGCGATCCTTGGTGCTGTTAAGCAGCTCAATGGCATTCTTTTGGTCCTGCTCCACCGTGCTGCCACGGAGTACTGTGCCCTTAATGGGCTTGGTCTCCACGGTAATCTGTGCATTGTCGATATCGGCCTTGATAAATCGTTCCGGTGATAGTGATAGTACAGCTTTGTCAGCCCATTGCCAGAACACAGCATAGGGAGCAGGTGACGCATCCCGCAGGGCCAGGTAGGCCTGCCACAGGTCCCCCTCATGGCGAGCGCTAAGGTGCTGAGTAAAGTTAGTCTGGTAACAGTCGCCGCTGGCAATATAGTCTTTGATCGTGCCTATAGACTCCCGGTACTGCTGGCGAGTCAATGTGGGTGCAAAGGGCTGTAATAGCTTAAAGCGCGCGGCTGGCTCAGGTTGATCCATATGCATGGCTCTGTCCAGGCGCTCACAGACATTCTGCTGCAGTGCCGCCGGACATCGCTGGTGGAAAAAAAGCTGGCTGCGCCGGGACTGATGATTGACCACCAGACTCCATAGATAGCGGCCAAGACGCATATCCGGCAGTTCGGCAACAGTATCAGTAAGGTCCTCAATACCTATTACATGGCGGCCCAGATCATAACCAAAATAACCCAGCAGACCGCCGACAAAGGGCGTGTCGATACTGGGGTCTATGGGCAGCAGAGGTTCCAGTAACTGTTTGGCCAGAGTAAAGGGGTCGGTATAAGAACTGCGCTCCTTATTGCCCTCATAAATTGTCGACAGCTGACCATTGGTTTCAATCAGAGCATCCGGGCTGGCAGAGATAATATCAAAGCAACCCTGCAGGCTTTTGGGCTTGCCACTGTCGAGCCAGATCGCCTCGGGCAGATCGCGCAGAGCCGCAAATAGCGGTGCGCTGTCAGCCTGATAGGGGATATCTTTGACTTCAATGGTTTGCATTTGGGGCTCTTGGTTACAGGCGCTGGATGAAAGCCTTTAAAGCTCGCACTCTATGTGCTTCGATGGGAATACGCAATGGTCAATTATGGAGATCGGTGGTTTAATTTACATTTGGATAAGGCAATATTCTGAGGGGTTAGGCAGATGTTAAAAATACGTACAGGGACCATTGAGGACAGCGGTTTGCTAACAGCTCACAACTGCGCCATGGCGCTGGAAACTGAAAATAAGACATTGGATCCAGAAGTGGCGATTCTGGGGGTTGAGGGGCTGTTTGAGCGGCCGCAATTTGGGTTTTATCTGGTGGCTGAGGAGGATTCCACAGCAGCGGCGACGCTGATGGTAACCTATGAATGGTCTGATTGGCGCAATGGCCTTATCTGGTGGATTCAGTCTGTGTATGTCAAACCAGAGTATCGTCGCAAGGGAATTTACCGGGCCATGTACAGCCAGCTCAAGGCTATGGCAGATGCCTCCAAAGTTCCTGTCTGCGGTTTCAGGCTCTATGCTGAAAGCGACAATACCAATGCCCATGCCACCTATAAAGAGTGCGGCATGGAGGTCTGTGAATATTTGATGTTTGAGCAGATGCTGGGCTAGATTTAACTGAACAACTCCACCAGATTAAACACTGATAGTGCCGCGATATAGGCAAAGATGCTGTAACTGATAAATAGCTGTACAGGCAGTCGCCAGGAGCCGGTTTCCCGCTGTAGCACCGCGAGGGTTGATACACATTGCAGGGCAATGGCAAAGAACACTAACAGGGCAGCACCAGAGCCCAGGGGCAGGCCGCTATCCTGAATCTGCTGGGCCAGGGAGCTGAAGTCCTCCTGAGCACCCTCAATACCAAACATGGTGCCCAAGGTGCCAACAAACACCTCTCTGGCGAGAAATGATGACAGTATGGCGACACCATAGCGCCAGTCCAGACCAATGGGCTCAAATACAGGCTCAATCCACTGGCCCATGGTTCCCAGCCAGGAGTCGCCCAGTGACTCACCATAATTGGGGAAATAGCCCAGTATCCAGATAATTACAGTGACCATAAAGATCACCTTGCCCGCTTTGGTGACAAAGTGTTTGCAGCGATTCCAGGCATTGCGTACCAGGGGCTTCCAGGAAGGCAGGCGATAGGGAGGCATTTCCAATACGAAGGGCAGATCTGTGCGCAGCTCTGCGCTGCTGCGAGAGACGATTGCGGTGACTAGCAGGGCGCAGACAATGCCTAGCAAGTAGATCGAAAACATGGCCAGCCCCTGCCAGCCAAGCAGTCCGCCAAGGGCTTTATTGGCAGGGATAAAGGCAGCAATAATCAGAGTGTAAACCGGCAGGCGGGCAGAGCAGGGCATCAGTGGTATGGCCAGATAGGTCAGCCAGCGTTTGCGGGTTGATTCCACCGTGCGTGCGGCATAGATTCCCGGGATGGCACAGGCGACACCTGACAGCATGGGGATAAAGCTTTTGCCCGTAAGGCCAAAAAAGCGCAGAGGTTTGTGACAGATCACTGCGGCCCTAGCCAGATAGCCGCTATCTTCAAGAATGCCAACCACTAATGTGAGGACGAATATCTGCGGCACAAATACCAGAAATGCACCTATGCCTCCAAAGATGGCATCAGAGGCAAAGTCAGTCGCGACCCCGACGGGGATTACCGGCAGTACTATTGACGCCAGCCAGCCGATGCCTGCTTCTACTGCATCCATCACCGGTGCCGCCCAGGAGAAAATAGATTGAAACAGCAGATACATAATGACAAAAAAGCTCAGACCGCCAAACCATGAATGGAGGAAAAAGCTGTCCAGTCTGGTTTGGGTGTTGATTAGCAGATCGCCTTTGGGGCCGTGCTGCTCCGCTAGTTGCTGGGCATGGAGATGGTTGATGGACTCATCACTGGCAATAATATCGCTTTCAAATTTCTGCGGTGGCACATTGGCTGTGGCAATGGCACCGGGAAGCTCAGACAGACCGAGGCCAGTTCGCGCGGATATGGGTAATACAGGTATCTTTAGGGTTTCTGCCAGTCCCTGGGGGTCAAACTGCATGCTGTGCTGATCTAAAACATCCACCATATTGGCGGCGATCAGCATAGGCTTGTTGTAGTTATGGCAGGTTTCCAGTACCTGGAGTGCAAAAATAAGACCTTTTTCCAGTCTGGTGCTGTCGACGACGCAGATTACGGTATCTAAAAGATTCTCTTCCAGAGCCTGGGTAAATGCTTCCACAGCAACTTTCTCTTCACCTGAAATTGCCTGTAGAGAATAGACCCCGGGAAAATCCAGATATTGTATGCTGCTATCGTCCAGACTTTGCCCAGAGGCAATATCGACGGTGATGCCCGGGAAGTTGGCAACTTTTTGATTGAGGCCGGTAAGACGGTTAAACAACAGGCTCTTGCCTGAGTTGGGACTGCCAATTAATGCAATTTTGGCTGCAGAGGCGATTGGCATAGGTGGTGGTCGCGCTTAGGCTACTTCGATTAACGAAGCAATACTATCATCGAGAGAGTAGACCGTGTTGTTGACGCGATAGAGTTTGGGAGCACCTAGGCTGGGAGATAACACGCAGGAGATATGCTCGCCAGGGTGAAAACCCAATTCACTGAGCCGGGTGCGGTAGCCGCTTTGAATATTGGATTTAAAGCTGCTGACTTTGGCGCTGGCGCCCTGCGTAAGATCCCAAAGAGTCATATTAATTCACACCTTAGTTTTCAGGTTACTGCTACTTTATTACTTAATTGTTTGCTGGCGGAGGCATTGTACGACAGTTTTGGTTAAATGTTAATAATATTGATTCTCATTCGCAAAATAGTTTAAGTCCTTGCTATTTGGGTCATTGGCGTATTTTTTAGGTTATTGATGGCACAAATCAGCTACAATGCCGCAGTTGTAAATCCAATCTGCCAATAAAGCGTATTTCAGTTATGACTGCATTCTCAGCGAAGCCAAAGGCACTGTTCGATTATCCAAAATACTGGGCTGAGTGCTTTGGACCTGCGCCATTTTTGCCCATGACCCGCGGGGAGATGGAGCAGCTTGGCTGGGACAGCTGTGATGTGATTCTGGTGACCGGTGATGCCTATGTGGACCACCCAAGTTTCGGCATGGCAGTGATAGGGCGGGTACTGGAATCTCAGGGTTACCGGGTCGGTATTCTGTCCCAGCCCGACTGGCGCGACAAAGAGGCTTTCCGTGAACTGGGCAAGCCCAACCTGTACTTCGGTGTCACCGCCGGTAATATGGATTCAATGATCAATCGCTACACAGCTGATCGACGGCTGCGTCACGACGATGCCTATACTGCGGGCGACGAGGGCGGTAAACGCCCGGATCGAGCAGTAACGGTGTACACGCAAAAATGTCGTGAAGCCTATTCCGATGTGCCTGTGGTTGCCGGTGGCATTGAGGCCAGCCTGCGTCGACTGGCCCATTATGATTACTGGTCGGAAACCGTAAAGCGCAGTGTATTGATGGACTCGACTGCCGATATTCTACTCTACGGCAATGCCGAGCGGGCCATGGTGGAGTTGACCCATCGTATGGCCAATGGTGAGAATATTCGCCAGATTACCGATTTGCGCGGCAGTGCCTTTCTGTGCCGTGAGATTCCCGCTGGTTGGTCAGAGATTGACTCCACCTCTGTGGATCAGCCGGGCCGGGTAGAAAAACAAAAGAACCCCTACGAAGGCGCCCATCCTACACAGTGCGACGATGCCAAAGATATCCGCATTAAAGCGGATAAGGCGATGGCCGAAGCAGCCCCGGCGGCGGAAACAGTGCCCCTGGCAATTATCCCTGATACTCAGGCGATTAAAACTGATCCCGGTAGCACCTATATACGCATGCCGTCCTTTGATCAGGTGGTCGCTGACCCTGTGCTCTATGCCCATGCAGACCGAATTTTTCATCGTGAGACCAATCCGGGCAATGCGCGGCCGTTAGTGCAGAATCAGGGCCGCAATGATATTTGGGTCAACCCACCACCGATTCCCCTTGAGACTGAGGAGTTGGATTGGGTATTTGAGCAGCCCTATAAAAGAGTACCTCATCCGTCCTATGGTGAGAGCAAAATTCCCGCCTACGATATGATTCGATTTTCAGTGAATATTATGCGCGGCTGTTTTGGTGGCTGCACATTCTGTTCTATCACTGAGCACGAGGGGCGCATTATTCAGAGTCGCTCTGAACAATCCATTCTTGATGAAGTGGAAAAAATCCGTGATATGACCCCGGGCTTTACTGGCGTGATATCTGATCTTGGCGGACCAACCGCCAATATGTATCGCCTTAATTGCAAAGATAAAAAGATTGAAGAAACCTGCCGCAGGCCGTCCTGTGTGTATCCGTCGATTTGTGTCAATCTTGAAACTGACCACAAGCACACCACTCAGCTGTATCGCAAAACCCGCGAGCTGGAGGGCGTAAAGAAAGTGGTTGTAGCTTCAGGGCTGCGCTATGATCTTGCTGTTAAGGACCCGGAATATGTCAAGGAGCTGGTGACCCACCATGTGGGTGGTTATTTGAAAATTGCCCCAGAGCATTCAGAAGACGGCCCACTGACCAAGATGATGAAACCTGGCATGGGCAGCTATTATGAATTTAAAGAAATGTTCGAGCGCTTCTCCAAGGAGGCCGGGAAGAAGCAGTATTTGATTCCCTACTTCATTTCAGCGCACCCGGGTTCCACAAATGAAGATATGATGAGCCTGTCGCTGTGGTTAAAAAACAATGGCTTCCGGGTAGATCAGGTGCAGAACTTTTATCCTTCTCCCATGGCTTCAGCCACAACCATGTACTACACCGAGAAGAATCCATTAAAGCCCCTTGGGCGCAACAATGATGAAAAGATATTCAGCGCCAAGAGCAAAGAGCAGCGCACCTTGCACAAGGCATTTTTGCGTTATCACGATCCGGAAAACTGGCCAATGTTGCGCAAGGCTTTGCGCCGTATGGGCAGGGCAGACTTGATTGGTAGTGGCGATGCGTTCCTAGTACCTGGCGAGTCGCGCCGGGAAAAAGAGGTAAAGAAGCGCGAATCCAAGAAGCCGCGGCCCCAGTCTAGGTCATCTCGCTCAGCACCCCGCAGAAGAGGCTAGTCTCTGAGGAGCTAAGAGGCTGGATACAGGCGAGAGATAAGCGCCGGGACTGCAGTTTCAACGCGCAATATTCTCGGCCCTAAATGCACTGACTCAAAGCCCAGCTGATTGAGCTTTTCCACTTCGTAGGGGATAAACCCGCCCTCCGGACCAATGGCCAGGCTAACCGGCTCGGTGCTGTTTACCGGGCAGCCCTTGGCTGTTCCTGGGTGGGCAACCAGCGGCCTGCTTTGAGCAATAATCTCCCCCAATTCATCTTCTACAAAAGGCTTGAAAAGCTTGCGCATAATAATCTCTGGCATATGAGTATCCCGCGCCTGCTCCAACCCCAAAATAAGCTGCTCCTGTAATGTCTCCGGTCGCAGAGATGGCGTTTGCCAAAAGCTTTTTTCCACTCGGCTGGAGTTAATCAAGTAGAGCTTCTTTACGCCCATAGCTGAGATCGTCTGCAATATTCGGCGCAGCATTTTGGGACGGGGCAGAGCCAATATCATTGTCAGGGGCAATGGTGGCGGAGGCTGGGTATCAAGACTGAGCTGGATGGTCGCGGACTGGCTATCAAGGGCGCTGATCAAACCCTGACCCATCATCCCATTGATTACCCCAACACAAATTGAATCCCCCACTGCAGCTCGCTGCACTGATATAAGATGCTCAAGTTGGCGACCTGTGATCAGTGCACAATCGCTGTTGATTTGCTGTGGATTCAGTAGCAGTAAATTCATAGGCCTGATTGTAATAGATATTCATCGATTTAGGGGTCGCGGATACTGGAGGTTTGCTCCATTTGCCCTATAATAACGCCAATGTCCCGTTCGATTAACTGGATAAATCCGTCGCCTCCTAAGCGACTGCTGGGGGTTCAAGTCCCTCACGGGACACCAGTTATCTATGCTCTGTACCAGTCAACTTCATATATTCTAACCCGCAAGCTGCAGGAGTTATTTGTGGACTTTGTGTCCTCAGCTGTTTATGGTTTTGCTTATAAAACATTAAGCGTGGAGAGATTTGGACTTGTATTGTAGAACCATTTTGATACCGGTGATTTTTCTCCTTGCTGCCTGTGGAGGTGGAGGTGGAGGTGAAGAAGGTTCTGGTGCTGGCAATAGTCTCTCTACCCCAGTCAATCTGGCTCCGTTATTTTCTGGCACCAGCAGCTTTGAAGTTCTTGAGGCACAGGAGCTCAGCCTGAGCCTGTCTTTTTCGGATCCGGAAGGGCGCTCTTTAACACAATCCATCACTGGTGGTGAGGATCAGGATCAGTTTGCAATATCCGTCTCCGGAACCCTTGATTTTGTCACTTTGCCTGATTATGAAAACCCCGGTGATCAGGGCGCAGACAATAATTATCAGCTTGTTGTTACAGCCTCAGATGGCACCAACCAGACCAGTCAAAATATTAGTATCAGCCTGATTAATGTTATGGAGGCACGGGTTGTGGATGGGCCTGTTTCCGGCAGCCAGGTATTTATTGATGAAAATGGCGATTCTATCGCTAATATAGACGAAGCTACCACCACCACTGATGCCCAGGGATTTTTTACAATGCAGGCACCTGAGGTCAGCTGTCTTGCCCTGGAGGTTTGTGATGTGGTTTTTCTGGCTGTGGGTGGTGTAGATATTGCCACCAATAATGATTTGGGGGATCTGGTTTTATCTGGCACTGGCCTGCTCGATGAGGATTTTAACATTACCCCCATCAGTACCATGCTGGTTAGTGCTGCCGATCCCCAGCTATTGTTAGACGGCTTTGGTCTGGGGCTGACGGTGGCGGATATAGCCACCATGGATCCCTGGCAGCTGACACAGAACGAAGATCCCGCGGCTGAGCAGCTGTTGCGCACCAACCAACAACTACTTGGCCTGATGTTAACAGCCAATAGTCTTGTCAACATTGGTGGTCAGATTGGCTCCGCGGATGTCAATGCAACACTGGCTGAGCTGTTATCGGACTATGCGCAAAATAACAGCGATGCTATAAATCTGGCCAGAGCTGAGATTCTTGGCTCATTGCTGAATGATACCGCCGCTACCCTCGAAGTACCTTTAGCTGATCAGTCGGCAGAAATTATTGCCTCCAGATTGGCGATATTAAATAACATTCTGATGGATTCTGAGATTGCCCCAACCGAAGAGGTTGCGGCGGCCGTGATCAGTAGTTCCCAAGTCGAGCTGCAAACAGCGGTTAAGCAGCTTGGCTCAGGCGCAATTGATAATGCAGGGTTTGATAGCTTGACGTCATTGGCTCAGCTGTTTGCTGAGCTGCCAGTCTTTGAGCTGTTGCCAGATTTGGATGAGGATGGGCTTGCGGATGTGGTGGATGAGGATGACGATGGAGACGGTGTTCTGGATTCAGAGGATGCTTTTCCTAGAGATAGCTCGGAAACTGTAGATACCGATGGCGATGAGATAGGGGATAACCAGGACCCGGATGATGACAATGATGGTGTTGGGGATAATCGTGATCCTTTCCCTCTGGACAGCAGTCTGACCCCGCCAACAGTGATTATTTCTGCTGATGTATTGTCTGGTTCTGTGCCTCTGATGGTAAATTTTGATGGAACTCAGAGCAATGTGGGCAGCGGCGATGCCGATAATGTTCTTTATAGTTGGTCTTTTGGCGATGGAGCTCAGGCCAATGGCCAGCAAGTTGAGCATGTCTACGCTGCCGATGGGGAGTTCTCGGCGGAATTAACCATCACTAATGAGGATGACTTAACCCACAGTGCAGCTGTGGTCATGTCCGTGTCCCCCTCAGAGACCAGTTACAGCGTTTCTGGAACCATTGTAGTGGCTGAATCCATGGCTGTGGATTCGGATGTTAATAATAGCGACTCATTGCCCACTGATAATAATAGTCTGGACGCAGCTCAGCTGATTCCTAATCCAGTGACCCTGGCTGGCTATGCCAACACTGCTGGAGAGGGGGAGGAGGGTGCCTCCAGGGCTTCGGGTGATGTTGATGATGTGTATGCTGTCAATGCACTCGGCGGCGAAATAATTAACCTCAATATGTCTGACCCTAATCAAACGGATTTGGACCTGTATATCTATAACAGCGCAGGGGATCTGGTCGATTACTCAATTGGTGTTACCCAGTTTGAAAGCTCCAAGCTTCCAGATAATGTTGGAATCTACTATATCAATGTCACTGTCTATGACACTGGCGCTTCGACCTATGTGCTGACTATTGGTCGCGATACCGAGCAGGCCAGCACAGGTTGGTCGGCAGCAGATGATTTTGTTATTGGTGATGTGATTGTTCAGCAGCGTCAGAGTAAATTGCGTTCGACCAACAATTTTATGGCTCAGCAGAAATCTGTTGCTACAGTTCGCAGTGCCGGTAACTTTGGTCCGGCGCTGTATTCATATGGGCAATCTGTTGCTGATGAGATTGTCAGTGTTAGAACCAGATCAATGGCAGCACAGCTTTCCGAAATAGAACTCAAAGCAGCGACATTGCGCAGGGTCAAAGCCATAGCGAAACAGGATGGAGTGGAATACGCAGAGCCAAATTATATACATAAGCATTTGGCAACAACGCCTGAGGATCCTCGCTACCAGGCTCAGTGGCACTATCCGAAAATTAATCTGCCTGCAGCCTGGGATATCAGTACCGGTGATAACAATGTAAAGGTGGCAGTGCTGGATACAGGGGTCTTTGATCAGCACCCGGATCTGGTAAATCGCATGTCAGCTGATGATTATGACTTTATTGAGGATGCCAGCAATTCTGGTGATGGCGATGGCATGGATGCGGATGGCAGTGACCCGGGAGATGGTCGCGACAATGATCTGTGCTCGAACAGTGACTATGCTACCTCCAGCTTTCACGGTACTCATGTGGCGGGGACCATTGGTGCTGACAGTAATAATGGTATGGATGTGTCTGGTGTGACCTGGGCTGGTGAGATTATGAATCTCAGGGTGCTGGGCTGCCTTGGGGGCTATGACTATGATATCGCCAATGCCATTAGGTATGCCGCTGGTTTAGAAAATTCATCTGGCGTGATTGTGGCCGATCCCGCGGATATTATTAATATGAGTCTCGGCGGTGGCGGCAGTAGTAATACAATGCAGCAGGCGGTGACAGATGCCCGCAATGCAGGGGTGGTAATTATCGCTGCTGCTGGTAATTCCTCCAGCTCGCAACCTTCCTACCCGGCGGCCTATGAGGGTGTTGTCTCTGTCTCTGCAACCAATACACAGGATGGTCTTGCCAGCTATTCAAATTACGGAACTAGCATTGATATCAGTGCCCCAGGTGGGGAGTATGGAGATGCGGATGGTGATGGTTATCAGGATTTGGTACTCAGTACTCTGGCCGTTATTGAAGATGGCGTTGTACAGCCTACTGTGGCCGCCTATCAGGGCACATCGATGGCTGCCCCTCATGTGGCCGGCGTAGTATCGCTGATAAAAGCTATTTACCCCCAGCTGACGCCGGATGATCTGGATGCGCTGATTGTCAGCGGTGATATCAGTGTTGATCTAGGCAGCGCGGGACGAGATAACGACTTTGGCCATGGTCGTATCGATGCGTTAAAAGCCGTGAACTATGCCAATCTGCTGGCCAATGGAACACCTATTCCGGTTACGCCTATTTTGCAGACGAGTTACTCCTACTTGAATTTTGGTCGCTTGATAAGCTCCATTAATGTGTCGACTTACAATAGCGGTAATGGCGATCTTGTGATATCTGATGTGCAAGTGTCAGAGAGCTTTGTGACAGTTACCAGCCCTGGCTCGGACGATGGTCTGGGATCCTACCAAGTGAGTATAGATCGCATCGGGATGGATATAGGTATCTATGGCGCAACCATAACTTTCAGCTCCAATGGCGGTGATATTGCGCTTGATGTGAGATTTGAGGTGGCGGCAGAAGATGATCTGACTTCGGGTAATGCCGGGCTGATCTACACCATTCTCTATAATGTGGCAGTAGATGAAACAGTGTCCTCGACAATTTCTTCGGCGACGGATGGGGAATATCAATTTAGTCTGGACAGTCTGGGCGGTGTCTACAACCTGATTGCAGGTTCGGATAGTGACAACGATGGCTATATTTGTGGGCCCGGTGAAGCCTGTGGTCTTTATCCTCTAGCTGATTCCCCGGTTGACTTGATCCTCAATGAAGATTTAACCGAGGTCGATTTTGGTTTGACGTTTGTTATCCCGTCCAGCTCAGATGTCGGTCTCAATAGAGCGTTTAGTGTTAGATAGGCTTGTGGGGGCATAGGAGTTGGTCTCCCCGGCCTGAGGGCTTAAGAGGCTCCGTTTGGGCTACGTCGCGTTGCGACTTACCCAAAGTGCGGTTCGCGTTTTATCAATGTCCTAACATCAACGCCCCAGATGGTGGACGAAATATTCTCTTGGAATACCTCAGATAGATTAGGTAGAGAATTGAAAGTTGATGACGGTAAGTATTTCTGTCCCAGATGTGATAATTTCCTCCTTATGTTTGAAGTAACTGCGTTGTATGGCTAACGTTGGTGGCAACATGCCTCTACTCAAAACCTCAAACTGAGTAAGGATAACCTGCTATGTCAATTTCATGTGCCTTAGGCTTAGCCGCCTGCCTTAACTACAACAATACAACTGTCGATTGGGATGACGCATTCACCATTGTTGATGTATGTAGTTATATAGATGACTATCCAGTTAATGATTTTATGGGCGGGTCATTTAACGGAAAGGCTTATAACCCTGCCGAATATGTATGGGATTTAGGCCTTCGGTTTGAATGGAATCCACCCTACAAAGCTAGCAGTGAATATGCTCGTATGGTATTTCGGAAAGCGTCAGTCGTTAAAGAATGTATGCATTTTAAAGGGCTTTATCAAGATAAGCGTAATTGGGAGAACTCTGAAACGACACCCTGATAATTTGTGTTTGACGATAATATAAGCGATTAATGTTATTGGATTCATTCAAGCGTATCAATACTACCTAACAGCGGAGTCCCTTCTGCCAAAAAAACGGGGTACCCCCGGGTGGGTTCGGCATATCTGAGAATTGGTGTTTTATTGCAGGGATATCGAATTATTGGTCAATAGATACCCTTGTAGTGGGTAGGTTAGTGGGTAAATATTCCGCACATAAAAAAACCCCTGTAAAAACAGAGGTTTAATTAATAGATTGGCGGTGGGATAGACCGACAAACTGTATTCCTATCTGGTCCTATATTTTCCTAAATTTCCCGCTATATCAACTGCTATAGCTGAGTATAACATAGTTTCTTTCTCATATTGTCTTGTACTATACTGCCAGATATTGGTTTAAAACTGTAACTCTAACTGTAACTCTACGTCGATATAAGCCTTTTCGCCCGAGGTTGAGGCAATCAGCTTAAAGGCTGGATAAGGCCGCTTAGAATGCGATTTAGAGGGGTTAAATAGGGGTATAAAGTCTGATGGTGAAGAGAACCTCAAAATTACAATTAGATGCGATAATTAAGGGCAAAGTACCAAAGCGTTATCCTTTGGGAGATGGTCTGTATTTTACGATTAAGAAATCTGGAGCTATGAGTTTTGGTATCAGATATCAGATTAATGGCGAGCCTGATTACAAAGGTTTGGGAGCCTATGACAAAGTTAACAACAATCTTGGAATAGCTCGGGCAAAGTGTGAGGCTTATCGAGTCCAGATTAAGCAAGGAATTAACCCTAAGATTGAAGAACAGAAAGAGGCAGACCTAAAACGATCCGCCAAAGCCTTGGCAGACCAACTTAAAGACAGTACGTTTGCTAAGTATGCTTACAAGCACATCAAGAACCTTGAACCTTCTTGGACGAACATCAAGACTGCGGCACAGTGGCAAAGTTCTCTGGAGCAGTATGCTTTTCCAGTGATCGGTGATACTCCAGTATCTGATATTAGTAGGGCTCAGGTGTTAACAATCTTGGAACCCATCTGGTTTGAAAAGACTGAGACTGCTGATCGCGTTAGAAGAAGAATTGCCGCTATTTTGGATGCCGCTATTTCTGATGATCTTAGAACCGAGAGGAACCCTGCAATTTGGCGGGGTAGTCTTCACGGAAAGTTACCCAGTGTTGAAAGTGTCAAGAACGCCAAAGCTCCACCAGAGGAGCGCGCCCATCCTTCTCTTCAATATTCTGATCTTCCCCTGTTTATGGATGCGCTAAGTAAGCAAGATGGAGCAGGCGCAAGAGCGTTGGAGTTTTGCATTCTCAATGGGAACCGAACAGCCGAGGTGCTTGATGCTACTTGGGATGAATTTGATCTGGAAGAGGGCGTTTGGTCGATACCTGAACGTAGAATGAAGGGTCGAAAAAGACATA
>JABJOY010000102.1 GCA_018664075.1 Porticoccaceae bacterium
AGCAGAAGCCGGGTGATTAAACACTCCACCATCAGCGATCTCGACGCCTCCAAAAAGGCCCCAAGATAATACTGTTCCACCAAGAGTTGACAAATAAGCCTCAACCTCTGACTGGTTTTCCTCAACCATCGCAGCAACACCATCAGCGCTGGCGAGGGTCAGAATTTCAGAGATATCCAGCTGAGTAAGATCAGAGGATCCAGCTTCCAGGAAATCTGCCGCCGCAGTTGCCAGCGCTGCCATCTGACTTGCAGCGTCATGCTTGAGCAGCGAAACAGCAGACGAAGCCGCTTCACCAAAATCAGATAGAGCCACAGCCTGAATAGCGACCGAAAGCTGAGTTACGGTGTCCGCAGCTCTAGCCAGTATATAGTCAGCGATATCTGCAGATGCCTCATCAACAATTCCCTGAGCCAGCAATTCATCTTTGGCTGCTTCCTGGAGTTCGGCGATCTGAACAGAATCAGAAAAGTCTACCGTGACAGTAGATTCCGTTATCATGTTGGTTACAGCCAGCAGGGCCGCAGCACTGGCATCTGCCCCAGAAAGGGTGGCGCCAGTGATACCTGCAACGCCTTCCATAGCCTCAGATACAATAAGCGTCGCCGTCATAACCTGCTGGAAGACCTTTTCTACAGCATGGGCTTCGCTGGCGGTCACGCCGCTCGCAAACGGGTTATAAGTCTCGATATCTATTCCTGCAGGCAAGCCCATTGCAACGGCAAGGTCTGCAGCAGTAAAGGTAGGATCGGCAGCTTGTGCTGCAACCAGAACAGTGGTCAAGGGAGTTACAACGTCACCACCACTGGGCGCCTTCAACTTCAGCGTTGAATCAGCATAGCTCTCACCAGAGATTGAATCGATAGTATCAGCAGTCATCTCAACAACAATGTTGTAGGCTGCAGGCGCATCAGTAGTCTTAACCAGATCATACTCGCCATTGGCATCGGTCAGGTCAGAGGGCTCACCTTCATCGTGAACTCCGTTGCCATTGTAGTCGGCGAAAACTGTAGCAGCCTGAAACGGACCATCGACAACCGCACCACTTTCATTATTGATTTCAAGGGTGATTGACGAGCCATCAGTGGTATCAGTGACAGTCACACCTGCTTCACCACCCACATCGCTAAAGGAAATACTTACTGAGAGCACACCAGCAGTGTCGGTTTCGACCATTACGCGATCAGCGGTCCAGTTTTTCTCCGAACCCACGACGCGATCAACAGCAACACCACCAATCATCACTGACGGTGCAAGAATCGCCTCGCTAGCAGAGATTGTGACTGTCACCTTGTCTCCCACGGTCACAGTGGTGAGTTCACCTGACGAAATGCTAACCTCTGAAAGCGTTGGCGCTCCAGACACTGCAGGACCGGGATTATCGCCACCTCCGCCGCCACCACAGGCAGACAAAACTAAGGAAAATATCAACGCAGAAATCACGCCGAGGTGCTTTTTGATGCCCATACTAACGAATCTGCCAGCATTGGCTGTTACTGATGAGTACATAACTCCCCCTTTGAAGCTATATGGAAATAACTAGTTGTTTTTTTACGCGTCAAACCGAAATACAGTTCGATCTAAATTTTTCTGACCGTGCATTGTCATGCCCACAGATATCAAGCTCCACCGCTAATCGGTGAACTGGGAGTTTGATGCGGTAAAGAGGACAAACACTCAAGTATGACGAAGAAGTGCCGTTTCGAGACAGTTTTTAGATTTTCAGGACCCACGTTGGTCCAGTCAAAAAGACTTTTTAATTTCTTTGACTGCCACCCAAGCAGTTGGGGGAATCCGGCGCGCCGGCAGACTGCTCAGCCCATTCTGCGGCGGTGTAAGTATGCAGCGCCAGCGCGTGAACCGGGCCCGCTAGCTGCTCTGCAAGCAGGCCGTAAATGCCCTGGTGACGCTGCACCAGACGGAGACCTTGAAACCGGCCACTGACAATAACCAGTTTAAAATGACTCTCCGAACCCTCAGGCACAGAGTGCATAAAGCTTTCATTGGTCAGTTGCAACACATCCGGCTGGTATTCGGCCTGAAGCTTGTTGCTAATCAACTGCTGTACAGGACCCATTACATACCACTGACAAGGTTGATCATCACGCCAGCAGCAACCGCAGAGCCAATCACACCGGCTACATTGGGGCCCATGGCATGCATCAGCAGGAAGTTTTGCGGGTTGGCCTCAAGACCCACTTTGTTAGCGACTCGCGCCGCCATAGGCACAGCGGATACACCGGCGGCACCGATCAGTGGGTTAACCTTGTTGGTCGACATTGAGTTCATCAGCTTGGCCATCAGTACACCAGAGGCAGTGCCAATACAGAACGCCACCGCACCCAGCGCCAAGATACCCATGGTTTCAGGATTGAGGAATTTTTCCGCGCTCATCTTTGAGCCCACACCCAGACCGAGGAAGATAGTGACAATATTGATCAGGGCGTTTTGCGTGGTATCACTTAACCGGTTAACCACACCGCATTCCTTCATTAGGTTACCAAAACAGAACATGCCCAACAGCGGCGCAGCATCGGGTAGTAGCATAGCCACCAGCACCAGCAGCGTCAGAGGAAAGACAATACGTTCAGCTTTGGAAACAGGCCGCAGCTGTTCCATCTTGATTTGACGCTCAGCAGGCGTAGTCAGCGCACGCATAATGGGTGGCTGAATAATCGGCACCAGGGCCATATACGAATAGGCCGCCACCGCAATGGCACCCAGCAGGTCTGGCGACAGCTTGCTGGTAACAAAGATAGCCGTAGGGCCATCGGCACCACCGATAATCCCTATAGATGCCGCATCGCGAATACTAAAATCAAGAATACCAAAATGGCTCAGGGTCACCGCACCCAGCACAGTGGTAAAGATACCCACCTGAGCAGCAGCGCCAAGCAATAGCGTCTTGGGGTTGGCCAGCAACGCGCCAAAATCGGTCATCGCTCCCACCCCCATAAAGATCACCAGAGGAAACAGACCAGTCTCAATACCAGCGCTGTAAATGTAATAGAGCAGACCGCCGGGGCTTTCCATATGCCCAAAGGCATCGTAGACCGGCGCAGCATCAAAACCAGCACCGGGAATATTGGCCAAAACAGTACCAAAGCCAATGGGAACCAGCAGCAATGGCTCAAACCCTTTGCTAATCGCCAAAAAGAGCAGCGTCAGGCCCACAGCCATCATCACCAGCTGACCTAATTGAATCTGCGCCAGACCAGAACTGGCCCACAAACTTATTAAATTTTCCATTATTCAGCGCTCCTTAGGCCAGAGTGACCAGCACATCGCCCACCGCACAGCTGTCACCAGCCTGGACTCGCACCTCAACAATAGTGCCCGCCGCCGGTGCACTGACTGAGGTTTCCATTTTCATCGCCTCCAGAATCACAATACTCTCCCCTTCAGCCACCGCCTGACCAGGCTTAGCCAACACCTTGACCACATTGCCCGCCAGAGGCGCATTGACCGGCTCACCACCAGTTGCCACAACCGCTGGGGCCGCCGCACTGGTAGCCGGAGTAGCCTGCCCGGCCGGGGTAATCGCGCTGACATGGCCGCCATTGGCCACAGTGACAGTGTAGGACTTGCCCTCCACCTCCACTGTGTACAGCTCTTCCCCGGCATCATTGGTCACAGCCGCAGCCTTGCCCGTAGGCACAGGCTCAAAGGCATCCGGGTTATCTTTATTTTGCAAAAACTTAAGACCTACCTGGGGGAACAGAGCATAGGTAAGCACATCATCAATCTGCCCCTCACCGGAGGTCAGCTGGAAACCATGTTCCGCCGATAGCCCCTCAAGCTCCATGGTCAGCGCTTCCAGCTCAGGCTCAATATTGTCCGCCGGGCGACAGGTAACCGCCTCTTCGCCCTCATCCAGCACCCGGGCCTGAAGCTCAGCGTTAACCGCCGCAGGAGCCGCGCCGTATTCACCGCGCAACACGCCAGCAGTTTCTTTAGAGATCGACTTGTAGCGCTCGCCAGTCAGTACATTAAGTACTGCCTGGGTACCAACAATCTGCGAAGTTGGTGTCACCAAAGGGATAAAGCCCAGATCTTCCCGGACCTTGGGGATTTCTGCCAGCACCTCATCCAGACGATCCTCAGCACCCTGCTGACGCAGCTGGGATTCCATATTGGTGAGCATGCCACCGGGCACCTGAGCCACCAGAATGCGCGAATCAACACCGCGCAGTGAACCTTCAAACTCGGCGTACTTCTTGCGCACCTGCCTAAAGTAAGCAGCCACCTCTTCAATTTTTTCAACATTTAGGCCAGTGTCCCGCTCCTGACCCTGGAAAATCGACACCACAGACTCAGTGGCAGAATGGCCATAGGTCATAGACATGGAAGAAATCGCCGTATCAACATTATCAATGCCAGCTTCAACACATTTTGTAATAGTGGTAGTCGACAGTCCGGTAGTGGCATGAGCATGGAGCTGAATTGGAATCGCCACTGCCTTCTTAAGCTTGCTGACAAGCTCAAAACCCACATAGGGGGTCAGCAGGCCAGCCATATCCTTAATACAGATACTGTCGGCACCGGCATCTTCAATCTGCCGCGCCTGATCAACCCATGCGTCAATAGTATGCACCGGGCTTACCGTGTAGGAGATAGTACCCTGGGCATGTTTACCCACCTGCTTTACTGCGCGCAATGCTGTCTCCAGATTGCGCATATCATTCATCGCATCGAACACCCGGAATACATCAATGCCATTGACCGCAGCGCGCTCAACAAACTTCTCTACCACATCGTCCGCATAATGGCGGTAACCAAGAATATTCTGCCCGCGGAACAGCATCTGCTGGGGGGTATTAGGCATCGCCTTTTTAATTTCACGGATCCGATCCCAGGGGTCTTCGCCCAAAAAGCGAATGCAGGAGTCAAAGGTAGCCCCGCCCCAGGATTCCATAGACCAGTAGCCTATCTGATCAAGTTTCTCAGCAATGGGCAGCATATCGTCGATACGCATACGGGTCGCAAACAGAGATTGATGAGCATCGCGAAGAACAACTTCGGTTATACCAAGCGCAGGGGGTTTAGAGGGCATAGTTATGTCCGTTTAAGTAAAGTCTGTGGTTAATGTAAGGCGAATAGCAATTTAACGTATCTAACAACCGCTACTTTCGGCCGCGATGCTGGTCGATCGCCGCCTGAATAATTTTGCTTAGTCGCGGTTCTACCGTGGCAGCCTGGACCGCAGCACTGGCCGTCACTTCTGCCTGATCCGAGGCAATTCGATTAACTAGCGCCGACATTGCGCTGGTTATACCCACAAGCAGAGTCAAAAAAGTAAACACTGTACCCATACCATAGAGGAGTAAATCAAACCCTTGGGAGATAAGTAATGCGTCCATTAAAGTTCCAAAATAGTCGGTAGTTAACAGTGATAATGCCCCATAGCTCAGGGCGAAGGGCAAAACTATAGCAATAGGGAGGATTTTTGCAAGTTTGACTTTGCTTTCAGCGGCGGTAAACCTACAATCCGCAGTCGAAATCAAGCCAAAACACAAGAGCAACCCATAGATGAGCATTAAAGCGCTACTCAACCAACGAATTGCCGACGCCATGCAAGCCGCCGGTATTCCCAGCCCCTGCTCACCTATGCTCGCCCTTAGCGGCAAACCCCAGTTTGGCGACTATCAGGCCAACGGCGCCATGGGTGCCGCCAAGCAGCTGAAAACCAATCCCAGAGAACTGGCACAAAAGATACTCGACAATCTCGACCTCGATGGCATAGCAGACAAGCTGGAAATTGCCGGCCCCGGGTTTATCAATATCACCTTGAACAATGACTTTTTAGCCCAGCAGCTGGGCACTGATATCGACCACCGCAGCGCGGATCCACAAACTATAGTGGTTGATTATTCCTCGCCCAACCTGGCTAAAGAAATGCATGTCGGCCATCTGCGCTCCACCATTATTGGCGACAGTCTGGCGCGCCTGCTGGAATATCAGGGCCACAATGTGATTCGCCAGAACCATATGGGCGACTGGGGCACTCAGTTCGGCATGCTGATCGCCGAGCTGGAACTGCATCTGGGTGAGGGCGAACAGGCCGACTTGGCACTTAATGATCTGGAAAAATTCTACCAGCAGTCAAAGAAACATTTTGATGCAGACCCGGAATTTGCCGACAAAGCCCGTGCCTATGTGGTCAAGCTGCAGTCCGGCGACCAGCACTGCCGCAACCTGTGGCAAAAGTTTATCGATGTCTCCGTGGCCCACAATCTGGAGATTTACCAGCAGCTCAATGTCGGGCTGGCAGCACAGCATATTGCCCCCGAAAGCTCCTACAACCACGATCTGGACAATGTACTGGCCGCCCTTGTAGAGCAGGGCCTGGCCGTCGACTCCGAAGGCGCCAAAGTGGTGTTCCTCGGCGAACTGGCCGACAAAAATGGCGATCCCTCGCCCATGATTGTGCAAAAGTCCGGCGGCGGTTTTCTCTACGCCACCAGCGATCTGGCTTGCCTCAGACACAGAGTCGGCACCTTGCAGGCAGACCGCATTCTGTACTTTATTGACGCCCGCCAGTCCCTGCATATGAAGCAAGTCTTTATTACCGGTCGCAAAGCCAGCTTCGTGGCCCCGGACATTAGCCTTGAGCACCATGCCTTTGGCACCATGATGGGTCCAGATGGCAAGCCGTTTAAAACCCGCGCCGGCGGCACAGTCAAACTGGCCGATCTGCTGGTGGAAGCAGTAGAGCGAGCCGAGAAGCTGGTCAGCGAAAAAAACCCAGATCTGAGCAGCGAGGAGATCGCAGTGATTGCCCGCAAGGTGGGTATTGGCGCGATCAAATATGCCGATCTGAGCAAAACCAGAACCAATGATTATATTTTTGACTGGGACGCCATGCTGTCCTTCGAGGGCAACACCTCCCCCTACCTGCAATATGCCTACACCAGAATTCGCAGTATCTTCCGCAAGGCCCAGGTTGACGCCGAGGGCTTCAGCGCACCGGTCAAGCTTACCGAGCCCCAGGAAAAAGTACTGGCCTTTAAACTGACGCAGTTTAATGAAGTGCTAAATCAGGTCGCCCAGGATTGCTACCCCCACAGCATCTGCACTTATCTGTATGAACTGGCCAGTGCCTTTATGTCATTCTACGAACAGTGCCCAGTGCTCAAAGACGGGGTCGACAGCGCCACCCAACACAGCAGACTACAGCTGTGTGCTCAGAGCGCCAACACCATTGCCCAGGGTCTGGATCTGCTGGGTATTGAAGTTATGGAAAAAATGTAACGGCGAAGAGCCGCACTATCAGCTAAATTTAAGAAGAGTCCATCACCGACAGGAACAGCCCCTGTGCACGACCTTCAAATTCTAGCAATCATCTGGGCCAGCGTATTTGTCGCTTCATTTCTCGCCCATCGCACCCGCCTGACCCCGGTTCTCTGGTATCTGTTTCTTGGCTCAGCCATGGTTAATCTGGGCATTTTGCCGGTGCAGCTGCCCGACTTTATCAATAACTTCGCCGAGCTGGGCATTATTACCATTATGTTCGCCCTGGGTTTTGAAGAAGACACCAGCAACTTTATCAAAAGCATCAAACGCAGCTGGGGCATAGCTGTCTTCGGGGCCCTGACACCATTTGCCGTGGCCTACAGCGCCACCTACTGGTTCTGGGAAAGCCACAATATCGCCCTGCTCTGCGGCCTGGCCATGGCCTCCACCACCGTAAGCCTGAGCATGGTGTCATTAAAGACAGAAGGCCTGAGCAAAACCCCCGCCGCCACCGGCATTATGACCTCCGCCGTGCTGGATAATATTGCCTCTCTGGCCCTGATCGCCATTGTTATTCCCCTGGCCACCGGCGATGTCAGCATCAGCGCGTCCGGCCTGGTGCTGATTATGGCCAAAGCTGCCGCCTTTGTGCTGCTAGTCACCTTTCTTGGCCTGTGGTTATTCCCCATCAGCGAAAAGCTGCAGCCACCAGTTGCCTGGTTCAGGCACTTTAACCTGCGCGCCATGCTGTCCATGGGCGATGGCGAATACAGCATTCTGGCCCTGCTGTTGATTGCCGTAACCGTCGGCTTGCTGGCCGAGCACTTTGGCTTTCACCCGGCCATTGGCGCCTATATTGCCGGCCTGATCATCAAACGGGAGTACTTCGACTATCACCGCGAGCGCAATATAGACTTCTAGCGCCAGGCTCAGGATATGATCAACAATATCGCTTTTGCCTGGATTGGCCCGGTGTTTTTTGTCAGCCTGGGTACAGTGTTGGTATTCGATGCCCAGCTCGCTCTAGAGGTATTGCCCCAGAGCCTGATTCTGTTTGCCGGACTATTTATAGGTCAGATACTGTCCGCCGGGCTGGCGGCCAGGTATATAGGTCATTTTGACAAGCCCTCCAGCCTGTTGATTGGTCTGGGTATGCTGGGACGGGCCGAACTGGCCTTTGTGGTGCTTGATATCGCCTATGTGCAGTATCAGATTATTTCCCTGCAGGCGTTTTACTGTCTGATGCTTACCGCCTGCCTGCTAAATCTGTCGGTACCCCTGTGCATTCGCTGGTGGAAAACCAATCACTTGCCCATGTGATTGCGGTATAGGGCGGTGGTCACCGGGTCAAAGCAGCAAAATACCACCGATTCCAGCAGCGGATTTTGACGCAGAGCTTGATTGACCTCATGAATGGCAATTTTAACCGCGCGACGGGCGGGGAAACCCGAGGCACCGCAGCTAATAGTCGGAAAGGCAATGCTTTTGAGATTATGTCTCTTGGCCGCTTCCATCGCATTGTGATAGCAGGACGCAAGCTGCTGCTCTTCGCCATAATCGCCACCGCGCCAAGTCGGGCCAACGGTGTAAATCACCATCCCGGCAGGCAAATCATCCGCCGCACCTATGACCACATCCCCCGCAGAGTAATGGGTTCGGTATGAAGCGCTATACGAGCGCCCGTCCCCAACCGCAGCAGGCATGGCCTTAGACATAGACAGCTCTGATAGCTGAGCCGCGCTGGCGCTGACAATGGCATCAACCGCTAGCTTCTGGATATCCCCCTGATGAATTTTAACTCGGTGCACGATTTTTTTGACCTCGAAATAGGCTTTCGAAGTATAAGAAATTGGCGCTGCTCAAATATTGACCGGGTTCACAGTCTGCCTGCCAACAGGCTCGCTGAAAACAGAGGCCGTTGGCTAAAGCTGGCGCTGTCTCTATAGCTGAATGCGCATTTGATCAAACTGCTTTTGCACCACAGCATTGGGTTTAACACTGATCCAGCTCACAGCGGCAATAGCAGTCAGAGACAGCGCAAAGCCTGGCACCAGACTATACAACTCAAACAGACCGCCACTCAGGGACTCCCAGATAATAACCGTAGCGCCGCCAGTGACAACACCGGCCAGTGCACCAGCCGCGGTCATAGAGCGCCAGTACAGGCTCAGCAGAATCGACGGCCCCAGAGAAGCCCCTAAACCTGCCCAGGCATAGGACACCACATCCAGCACCTTGCTATCTGGCTTCATGGCCAGCACTGTGGCCATCAATGCCATTGCCACCACCGCAATACGGCCAATCTTCAGTCTCGCCTCCTGAGTCAGGGGCTGTTTGGCCAACATGGGGTAGAGATCTTCCGCCAGGGTGGAAGAGCAGACCAGCAGCTGGGAATCCACCGTGCTCATAATCGCCGCCAGTATCGCCGCCAGCAAGACGCCAGCAACCAATGGGTGGAAAATCACACTGGTTAACTCAATAAATACCCGCTCCGAATCCGCCAGGGGATTGGCCAGATACACCACACCACAGAGTCCCACCAGAATTGCCATCAGATAACCGACAAAGGACCAGCTGACGCCAATCACCGTCGCCACCCCCACTTCATCCGCAGAGCGAATCGCCTTAAATCGCGCCAGCACATGGGGCAGACCAAAGTAGCCAAAACCCCAGCCCAGCAGGCTGATAATCTGCAATGTGCTGAGTGACTCACCACTGGCATTGGTAAAGATATCCAACAACTCCGGGTTAATAGCCCGAACCTGGTCACCAAACCCGCCCAGCCCACCGGCACCGGACATCACCACCACAGGCACAGCAATCAGCGCCGCCAGCATCAACAGACCCTGAAACACATCGGTCCAGGACACCGCCAGAAAGCCACCAAACAGGGTGTAAAACAAAATAAGTACCACTCCGGTCAGCACAGCGACAACATAATCCAGGCCAAACACCGCGTTAAACAGCTTGCCACCAGCAATCAGGCCGGAGCCCACATAGAACAAAAAGAACAGCAGAATACTCACCGAAGCAATAATTTTCAGCCAGGGTTTGGCATCGCCAAAGCGGCGCTGCAAATAGGCAGGAATGGTAACCGCATCATCCAGGATCACCGTATAGATGCGCAGCCGTTTAGCCATCAGCATCCAGTTGGCCGCCACACCAATGGTCAGACCCAGGGTAATCCAGAAGGCCTCAAGGCCAGCCATATAGGCATAGCCGGGAAGACCCAGCAGCACCCAGCCGCTCATATCAGAGGCACCAGCACTGATCGCCGATACCGCAGGCGACAGATTGCGCCCGCCAAGAAAATAATCCGTGGCACTTTTGGTGCTCAGATAGGCATAGACTCCAATGGCCAGAACAATGCCAACATAGATAACAAATGCGATGATAGTGGGTGCGGATAACTCTGTCATAGATACCTCTTATTATTTTTATTCCAAGCTCTCAATAGACAGCATATCGAACAGGGTTGGTTATAAATTGATCGCGCGAATATTGGCTTCCAACTCGCCACTGTCTTCCTCTACCGTCTCTCGATCTAGCTTAAGCCCGGCAAAATCAAACAGTGCAGTATCCGCCAACTGAGACGGCGAGACATTTTTAATCGCGCCAAAAATCGTATCAATACGACCTGGGAACTGACGCTCCCACTGCACCAGCATCTCTTTTACCACATTGCGCTGCAAGCCATCCTGAGAGCCACAGAGATTGCAGGGAATAATCGGGAACTGCTTTAGCTCAGCCAGAGCAACCAGATCCGACTCACGGCAGTAGGCCAGTGGCCGGATCAGCATATTTTTCTTATCGTCCGCCAGCAACTTCGGCGGCATGGCTTTAAGCTTGCCCTGGTGGAACATATTTAAAAACAAGGTTTCAACAATATCGTCCCGGTGATGACCCAGGGCCACCTTGGTAGCGCCAATCTGCTCGGCAAATCCATACAGCGTGCCACGGCGCAGCCGCGAACACAGACTGCAGTAGGTTTTACCCTCGGGGATTTTGCTGGTGACAATGCTGTAGGTGTCTTTCTCCAGAATATGATATTCAATATCCAAAGTATCCAGATAAGCGGGCAATACATGCTCAGGGAAACCCGGCTGTTTCTGATCCAGATTAACCGCCACCAGATCAAACTTGATCGGCGCGTTGCGCTGCAGGCTCATCAAAATATCCAGCATGGCATAGGAGTCTTTGCCGCCGGACAGGCACACCATCACCCGGTCGCCCTCTTCGATCATATTGTAATCGGCGATCGCACTGCCAACATTGCGCCGCAGACGCTTCTGCAACTTATTGGCCTCAAGTTGGTTCTTGCGATTGGCCTCAGGCTGTTTGATATGATTAGCCTCAGGCTGTTTTTCATGAATAGACATAAACTAGCACGCCCAGTAAAAAGCTGGCTATTGTAATTGCACAGACCAGCTTTGACCAAGGGAACCGGCAAGTTTTATCCGATTAAAATCACTAGCTCGGCCACTGAGCCTCTGGTGCATTGATACGGGAATCATAGCCATAGGCAATGGTGCCTTTAAAACCGAGCAGATACAGCGCCTTGTTGTCCTCCGCATAATGGGCAAAAAACTTAATCATTTTCTTTTGCGAGCCAAAATCCTCGGCATACCAGTCAAACAGCTTCGACGCCTGTAAACTTTGCCTATCAACAACAAGTCCCCTCGGGTGATTGATAAATTCCCGCACAGAACGATTGAGCAGCTGTTTACTATTAGCTGAGGTATAGGCCTGAGGCTGAATATTGGGGCAGCCCAGAGCGCCACAGCTGAGGGCAAACAGCACTTTGCGATCTTGCCAGATAGGGCGCAAAATTCGATTCTCAATATCCTTAAGACTCAGCTTGACCCCGGCTACTTTGACCAACTTCTTGCGCTTATTGATCTGGGTATTGAGAGTGGCGTCCGGGTACTGGCGCAATACGATCTGAATCACCAGCCCATTGTAGAGATTGATCCAATAGGCTTTTTGCTCCTGACACCTGTAGTCACGGGGGTCAATCCTGGCCATTTTGGCAATATATCTGTCCAATGTTTTACTGTCGCCGGCACTAACATCACCATAGCGGAAGCGGTTAATTCCTGAAGGATGATTGACCACCACATAGCTGTGCAGCAAACGGTCAAACTGACTATGGTCTATACTGCGGCTGTTGCTCTCATTACTTTTATCCCAGATGGCCCAATAATTGGTCTTGATACCAGCCAGCGCTTCAACGGCAAACGTACTTCCCAGAATCATAGAAAACAGCAGTAGACTAACTCTGAAAACAGGCATAAAAACTCCATTTGTTATGCTGTATTGATGGTTTTAAAATGGGGGATCAGGTACTGTTTCGCCTCAAGAACACCTTGATATCACTGGTACAAAATAGATTCCATCGGAGGGACCCATAGTTTGAACTCGATCACTCAAATCAACCACAATCAGTCACAGATCCTCGCCAAAGACCAAGAGTTTGTCTGGCACCCCTACTCCTCATTGACTGATCCGATTCCGGCCTACGAAGTGACCTCGGCCCGAGGTGTCAATCTACGACTGGCAGATGGCACCGAGCTGATCGACGGCATGTCCTCCTGGTGGTGCACCATCCATGGCTACAACCACCCAGTGTTAAATCAGGCCGCCAAGCAGCAGATCGATGCCGTCAGCCATGTGATGTTTGGTGGTATTACCCATGCACCGGCGGTCAATCTCTGTGAAAAACTGGTGCAGATAACACCAGCGGGACTGGATAAAGTGTTTCTCGCCGACAGCGGCTCAGTGGGCGTAGAAGTGGCCATCAAAATGGCCTTTCAGTACTGGATATCCAAAGGCCAACCCCAGAAAAACAAATTGCTCAGCCTGCGCAATGGCTATCATGGTGACACCTTTGCCGCCATGTCTGTGTGTGACCCAGTGACCGGCATGCACCATATGTTCAGCGAGGTGTTGAAGCAGAACTTCTTTGCCCCAGCGCCCCAGACAGCCTTTGATGACGACTGGGACGAGCAAGATATTGCTGAGTTTGCCAGCATCATCAGTGACAACCAACAGCAGCTGGCAGCGGTGATTCTGGAGCCCATCGTCCAGGGCGCCGGTGGCATGAGATTCTACTCGCCGGAATATCTAAGGCGCGTGCGCGAGCTCTGCGACCAGCACAATGTCCTCCTGATAGCCGACGAGATAGCCACGGGCTTTGGCCGCACCGGAAAATTATTTGCCTGCGAATGGGCCGGTATCAGCCCGGATATTATGTGCCTCGGCAAAGCCATTACCGGCGGCTACATGACTCTGGCCGCCACATTGTGCAGCGCCAAAGTCAGCGAGGGGATCTGCGCCGGCGAAGCGGGCTGCTTTATGCATGGCCCCACCTTTATGGGCAACCCACTGGCCTGTGCCGTGGCCAATGCCAGCATTGACCTGCTGTTAAATAACAACTGGCAGCAGGATATTCAGCGCATCGAAACCGCGCTCAAGTCAGAGCTGCAAACCTTTACCGAGCTTGTGTCAGTGGCCGAGGTGCGCGCCCTTGGCGCCATAGGTGTGATTGAAATGCACCGGCCGGTGGATGTTGCAGAGATTCAAAAGAAATTTGTTGAAGCGGGGGTCTGGGTACGCCCCTTTGGCAAGCTGGTCTATGTGATGCCGCCGTTTATCAGCTCAGACAGCGAGATCAAACAGCTAATGCGAGGCATATACAACGTGTTAGCAGGGACGGATTAGTCGGCGCTCTTTAGTCCGTGCTCTCTGGAGCAGCCACTTCAGCGTACTGATGGGGAGCCTTCTCTATCTTATCCGCCGGGTAACCCAAAGACACCACAAAGTCGATCAGCTCCCGATACTTTGCCTCACTGATCTCTGAATTGCGCGCCATCACCCAGACATAGTCCCGGGCTTTGCGGCCAATCACCGTGAACTGATAATCCTCATCCAGGTATACCACCCGATAGTCCGCCTTGATCGGCCAGATAAACTGCATGCCCCAGCGGGCATTGGTCTCTCTATCCTTTACAAAGCCTCTGGGATTGTACACCTTTCTCTCCCCATCGAACGACCCGGCATTAAAGCTGAAGGTCGTGGCTATGGTGCCATTTTTATCGAGTTTATAGGACTCAAGTGGATTGTGGGCACCCTTCTCAAGGGCCGTTGGAATGTTGGCAATCACAAACCAGTCACCCATAAAACGCTCAAGATCCACATAGTCGACCGTTGCCATAGGCGGAGCTGCATAGCTAAAGGCACTGACCCAGATTAAGGCGGAAGTAATTATTGTTCTGTGCATCATGAAAGTTCTCGAATAACAGGCTCAGGGGGCGGCATAGGAATTAATACACTGGTGGAATCCTGGTAAAAGGCATAGTCCGGGCGGCGCGTGACAATATCCTGCTCAACCAGATTGATACCAGTTACCCTAGCTAACATCAGAGTCATCAGCAGAGGCGCCAGCAGCACAGCTGCATCGCCAGAGGGAATAGCAAAAACAAACCAGGCCCACCAGACACAGCACTCACCAAAATAGTTAGGGTGCCGACTATAGCGCCACAGCCCCGTACTCAGCGTCTGGCTCCGCTTAATCACCTGCCGGTTAAACGCATACAGCTGGCGGTCGGCCAATCCCTCAAAGCACAGACCAAATGTCCACAGGGCCACGCCAGCGTAATGGTAAATGCCCCATTGCATCTGGGTGTCCGTAGCGTTTTTCAGCGCAATGGCAAAGATGGAGCTAAGCAACCAGGCCAGAACAGCCTGAGACATAAAGATCAGATAAAAACTTTTGAAACCGAAATTGGGCGAATGCCGCTTGCGCATCATTCGATAGCGCCGGTCCTCCGGCTGATTTCGGTCCCGCACCAGCAGAAAAACAGCCAGTCGCAGAGCCCAGACCACCACCATAATCACTAGCGCCACTTCCACCGGGCCATTGGTGCCGAGGGTCTGCGCATAGATCAATGTGGCCGCCGCCAACATAATCGACCAGCTGTACTTTGCCGTGCTGACTCTATCCAGATACAGGCTCACCAGCCAGTTGACCAGCGCAATCAATAGCACCACAGGCAGCGCCTCAAGCATCAATTGCCAGATACTAGCCGCCTCGGCGAATACAGTTATATTGTCAGTGAAGATAACATCACCCCCAGGCTCTTACACCCAAATTTTACACA
Source organism: Porticoccaceae bacterium (assembly GCA_018664075.1). GTDB lineage: Bacteria > Pseudomonadota > Gammaproteobacteria > Pseudomonadales > Porticoccaceae > HTCC2207. The sequence continues at coordinate 15,393 of JABJOY010000102.1, forward strand.
TTATTTTAATTATAAGATTTATACGCCCTGGGTCAGACAGAGGATCAACTTCAGGATTTAGGGCGGCGCGCCTGGGCCAGTTTTTCGCTGGTGCTAAGTCGCGCCATGGAGTTTTTCTTAATCAGGATATAGGTGGAACCCGCTCCGCCATGCTGTTTCTGGGCACTGTGAAAGGCCAGCACCTGATCAAACTGACGCAGCCAGTGATTGACACAGCTCTTTAGCCGAGCCGGTTGCTCTCTGCCCTCGCCCTTGCCATGGGTCACCAGCGCGCATCTCACTCCGTGCTTTTGGCAGTCCTCAACAAAGCCCCAAAGAGCCACCCTGGCCTGCTCCACCGTGTGGCGATGGAGATCCAGCCGCGACTGAATATCATATTTGCCCATACGCAGATTTTTATACACCCCATGCTGAACACCGGGACGACAAAACTCCAAATACTCATAGGGATCGACCTGCGCAATCACAGTAACAGGGTCAAGAAAATTGCCCTCCTTACGCTGTTCCTGCTGAGCCGACTTGCGTCGCTGCAACACACCAGGGGTCACAGATGCAGGCTTGGCTAAATGGCTGGCCCCTTTACTGCCCAGCGGCTCAATATCATCGCCCACCAATGCACTAAACATATCTTCAGCATCTGGGCCTGTGTCAATCTCATTTTCGGATGACATTTTATGTTCCTGCAAATTAATTTACTGTACTTGGATTACTGTACCTAGATTACTGTATTATTGCGCCTCGATTTTGGTGCCACTTTTTTGCGAGCTCAACATGAACGATAAAGCGATCCAGGTTGCTGTGAACCATGCCGTCAGTGTTCACTATAATCTGAAAGATGACAATAACGAACTCCTTGATTCAACCTACGACGACAAACCACTGGTTTACCTCCATGGCCGTCGCCAGATGATCCCAGGGTTCGAAAGCGCTGTCAGCAAAGCCGCTATCGGTGACAAACTGTCATTTTCGGTGATGCCCGCAGAGGGGTACGGCCTGCGCAATATCAACAATACCCAGCGCATTCCCAGTAAGTATCTTAAGCATGAAGGCAAGCTAGTGGCAGGCAAGAATATTCATGTCAACACCGACAATGGGGTCAAGCCAGGCACCATTATCAAAGTGGGTAAATTTAATGTGGATGTGGATATGAACCACCCACTGGCAGGCAAGAACCTGCATTTTGAGGTGGAAATTGTCGCCATTCGCAAAGCCACAGATGAAGAAATCTCCCATGGCCATATCCATGGCGACGACGGCTGTAGTCATTAATCAGGCTAATCTTAGCGGAGCCAGCTTATGACCGAACTGGCCTGGACCCAGATAGCTCTGATCGGACTAATTTTTGTCTGGAGCGGCTTTGTGCGCTCCGGGCTCGGGTTTGGCGGCGCATTATTTACCCTGCCATTTCTTTTGCTGATTCACAATGATCCGGTATTTTTCCTGCCGATTATCTCCCTGCACCTGCTATTTTTTGCGGGGCTGACCATTATCCAGTCCGAGCGCAAAAAGAACTCAGACGACAGCACCACCGTCAACTGGCCCTTTGTGCGCTACACCTTGCTGATTATGATTGTGCCCAAGCTGGCCGGGGTGATCGGCCTGTTAATGCTGCCCATAGATTTAATGAATATTATTATCTTCACATTAATCATCGGCTACGCCCTGACCTATATTTTTGATAAACCCCTGCAGAGCAACAGCCGCACAGTAGATGTGATACTACTTGCCGCAGCCGCCTATATCAGCGGCACCTCATTGATTGGCGGGCCACTGGTTATTGCCGTCGCCCTCAGACATATCAAACCCCATGAATTTCGCAACACCTTGTTTATGGTGTGGTGGATACTGGTCAGTATCAAATTAATAGCCTTTGTGATTGCCGACGTCGATATCCAGCTGATCAATGCATTATTCTTGCTACCCTGTGCCGCCGTGGGTCATATGATTGGCCACAGATTTCACCAGCGGCTGCTGCAGCGAGACAGTCGCAGCTTCTACAGAACACTCGGCTGGGTACTGCTGGGCACCAGCTTTGTCGGCCTCGGTCAGGTACTGATCTAAAACCACATCACAACTAATCTGGCAGCCTGATCTCAGTTTGCTAAGCTTAACTCTGAAGCTACAAGGATGTTGTAACCAAGAGCGTTGCGACCAGAAGTATTGTGACCAAAGGGATTTAGTGACCAGTGTCCATATCTCCAGCCGCCTATCGAATCGTAACCGCACTGCTGTGCGCAGCACTGGCCACGCTGCTATGCTGGCAGCAGCACCGACTACCAGCCGACCTGCTCAGCCTGCTGCCTCAACTACCTTTTATTCTGCTGCCCGTCGCCCTGCTTATCCCATTGTTTAGCAATCACAGCAAAGAACTGGCCACCAGCCTGCTGATGCTGTGCGCCTATTGGCTGATTCGCAATCATCTGCAGGCGCCACTACAAACCGTACCGGCGGCACAGATATTTTATTTACTCTGCGTTGTGCTGCCAATCAATGTGCTGGCCTTAATCTGGCTACCCGAACATGGTCTGCGCCACCCCCAGGGTATCGCCATCGCGCTGTTGCCCGCCATCGGTCTGTTTCTGCTGGCCCAGCTATTGGTCGCCAACCCCGGCCTAATGGCCGACACCAGTCGCACCAATATCGCCAGCGCAATAGGTAGCATTCATCTTTCCGCCCTATCCGCCTGGCTCTATGGCCTGGCCTTTGCCTGTGCCATTTTCAGCGCCATCTGGCAGCAGCAGATGTACGCCAGCTCCGCCGTTGGCTGCGCCCTTATACTGGCCATCACCATGGGCTGGATTGATGTGGCCAATATTTCCGCCATTATGTTTACCGGCCTTGGTCTGCTGCTCACCATCAATATCACCAGCGGGCTTTTTCATATTGGCTTTTACGATGAACTGACTCAGATCGGCAATCGCCGGGCCCTGCTCGCCGCCGCAAAAACCGCAGGCAATCAATACAGTTTGGCAATGATAGATGCCGACCATTTTAAAAAGATTAACGATCGCTTTGGCCACGACCTGGGCGACCAGGCACTGAGGGTCATTGCCAGTTGCATCAGCAAAGTGGGCTGCGGCGCCAAAGCCTTTCGCTATGGTGGCGAGGAATTCTGCCTGTTGTTTAAAGGGAAAAGTCAGGCCGAGGTGACCGACTGTCTGGAGCAACTGCGCCAGGCCATAGCAAATTACGATATGGTGATCCGAGATAAAAAAGCACGCCCAGCCCAGTGCGCCAAGGGCGAGAAAAACCGCGGTGCGTCCAGACGCCACAGCAATCTGCGCCTGACCGTTAGTGTTGGGGTGGTGGATAGTTCAGCTGGTGGCAGTTTTGAGCAGCTGATCAAACTGGCCGATCGCGCCCTGTATCGGGCCAAAGCCGGCGGCCGCAATCGGCTGGCTTTTGCGTAAAATCGAATCTGGGTACTCTTTTACCAAAGCGTCTTTACATGTTTGTAGGCTAATATTTTTTCATCTGTTGTAATCAACGGATAAGAGGTATGTCTAGTCAAGGCAACAATTATTCGGTCTGCCGGATTTTTGTGAAACTCATCAGGAAGACAAGTCGACTTCACTCCCACCGAATTATCAACCGGCACAAACTCAACGGCAGAAATCCTCTCAACCTCTGCCAACCAAGAATCCACATCCATATTAGCGTTAAGCGACCTCGGTGAACTAACATACCAAATTTCTCAGGCGGAAATTGATAACAACAATATGCTCCGCTCCTGATGTTGATGTTTGATAATCGCCCCCATAGCCTCAGTGGAAAGA
>JABJOY010000103.1 GCA_018664075.1 Porticoccaceae bacterium
ACGTAACATAGCTATCTCCTTTGTAAATCCTAGAGGCGCCCGGCAAACTCAACAAAGGGCTGAGGCCAGCTGCCAAGGACAAGTACCAGTATCAGCAAGACAGTGGTAAGAACATTCTGAGCGCTCAAATTTGTCTCAGGCTGTGTTTTAACTATAGTCGCTGATGTTTTGCTCATGGCAAAAATAAAGCGCAGATAATAGTAGATACCGATGGCACTACCCAATATAAGGGCTATAAGCAAAGTCCATAGCTGAGACTGAATGGCGACATTAATAAGATAGAACTTGCCAATAAAACCGGCGGTAAGCGGTATCCCGGCAAAGGATAATAATGCCGCTGTAAGACCCATAGCCTGCACCGGGTGACGCCAGAACAAGCCATCAAAAGAATCAATCATGGATTTGCTGTCATCCTCCCCGGACAGCTGTGCCACCACAGCAAAAGCCACCAGGCTGGTCAAAATATAAGCGGTCAAATAGAAGGTAACCGCATCGGCAACCAGCTGTGCCTGGGCAATGGATTGCACAATTGACATGGCAATAAGCGCCACCAGCAAATAGCCAAAATGAGCAATCGACGAGTAGGCAAGCAACCGTTTGATATTGTTCTGGCGCAGAGCCAGCCAGTTACCTGCCAACATTGATGCCACTGCCACCACAGACAGAGCAGCAATCAAGGTGTCGTATTGATAGAGCTCGGCCTCAAGATAAAATCGACTCAATGCTACAAATACCGCACCTTTGGAAACAGTCGCCAAAAACCCGGTTACTGGAGTGGGTGCGCCCTGATAGACATCTGGTGTCCACATATGAAAAGGCACCACGGAAAGCTTAAAGCCAAGGCCCGCCAGTATCATGGCGCTACCGGCCATCAGCACCAGAGGCTCCCGCCCATAGGCAAGGTCGGCCGCTGCGCCAATGCCTGCATAGGTTAAGTCTCCAGTGGCGGCATAGACTAGGGCAAAACCAAACAGCAGCATTGCCGAGGCACAGGCTGACAGCACCAGATATTTGATCGCCGCCTCCAGTGGCAGCTCACCTTTCTCGGGAAAGGCTATCATGGCGTAGAGGGCCACACCCATAAGCTCCATACCCAACAGCAAGGATGCCATATGACTGGACTGGATCAGGACAACTGCCCCCAACACCGACAGCACCAGCAGCAGATAGTATTCCTCTTTGCGTTCCGCCTCCTGAGAGAAAGTCTCGCGGGAGAGAATCAGACAGACCAATGAGGCAAACACAATCAAAGTACTGAAGAACAGGCCCCAGTCATCCACTTCCAGCAATATGGTCACTGACTGGGCAAAATCACGGGCATAGCCAGCGCCCCAGATGGTCAGCAAAAATCCCGCTGCGGTGATCCACCAGGCAATATTTTGATCCCGCTTAATAGAGGCCTGAATCATCAGCACCATCGCGGTCAGTGACAGCATTAGAATTGGCATCAGTGCCATCATTTGGCTTGAATTCATGGTGTTATCTCCACTGATGTCAGTTCAAGCAGGCTCTGCAGCACCGGCTGAGCCATATCCAATACCGGCTGTGGATAGAGACCCAGAACAACCAGGGCAACCATCATTACTATCATGGTGAGCATTTCCCGGCCAGCAAAATCCACCAACCTATGGTTGTCATAGCGGGCATTGGGCTCCCCCTGAAATGATCTCTGCATCAATATCAATGAATAAATAGCGCCGGTAATCAGCCCCAGAGCAGCCACTGCGGTGATCCAGGGATTGGCCTGAAACAGTCCCAGCAATACCAGAAACTCTGCGACAAAGTTACCCAGCCCGGGAAGACCCAATGAGGCCACAACAAAGAACATTGCCACGGCGCCCATGCGCGGCATCTGCTGCCACAGGCCACCCATCTCACGCATATCTCTGGTGTGCAGCCGCTCCTGCAGCGAGCCAGCAATCATAAACAGCGCCGCCGTACTAAAGCCATGGGCCACCATCTGCATCACCGCTCCCTGCAGGGCTAACTCGTTCCAGGCATAGACACCCAGCAGCACAAATCCCATATGACTGACACTGCTGTAAGCAACCAGTCGTTTGAAGTCTGTCTGGGCAAAGGCCAGAACAGCTCCGTAGACCACACCGGCAACCCCAAGCATCATGGCGACAAACGAGAAATCCAGCGCCGCCTGGGGAAACAGCGGTACAGCAAAGCGAATCAGGCCATAGGCACCTGTCTTCAGCAGAATTCCAGCCAGAATAACACTGCCCGCAGTGGGTGCCTGGGTATGGGCATCTGGCAGCCAGGTATGGAAGGGAAAGCCCGGCAGCTTCACCACGAAGGCAATAAAGAATCCCAGCATTAGCCAATGGCCGGTCTGCTCGGTCATGGATGTGTGCAACAAATCAAAATAGCTAAAGCTCCACACCCCTGTGGCATTTTGGTTGACCGCTACCAGCGCCAATGTGGCCACCAGCATCAGCAGGCCACTGGCCTGGGTGAAAATAAAGAACTTCATGGCCGCATAGCCACGGTTTTCATGTCCCCAGATAGCAATCATAAAGTACATGGGAATCAACATGACTTCCCAGAAAAGGAAGAACAAAAATAGATCCAGAGCCATAAACACCCCAAGCACACCTGCCAGGGTCCACAGCAAATTGGCCTCAAAAAAGCCCTGTTTGGTGGTCACATCAGTCCATGAGGAGCTGACCGCAATCGCGCCCAGCACCAATGTCAGCATAACCATCAGAAGACTGATGCCATCCAGAGCAAACTCAATATGAATACCAAACGCAGGAATCCATTGCGCTTTGAAATGCATCAGCCAGGTACCGGTATCGTCGGGCACAGGTGCCTGCAGCTGGGTCAATTCCGGCATTGCCGAGAGCTGTGACAACAGATAGACAATATCCACCAACACCACAACCAGCGCCACTTTGCGCGGCATTGTTTCACCCAGCCGCTCGGATAGCAGTGCCAGTACGCCGCCCACTAGCAAGATCAATATCAGGTTGATCATCAACATTACCCAGCCTCCAGCGAAATTTGCAGAGCCATGGTCAGCAGCAGAATCAAGCCGGCAACCATGCTGGCGACATACCAGCGCATGCGCCCAGTCTGTGACTCAGCCAGCCAGTGATTAAAAGTCTGATTGAGGGCTACGACGAGACTGTAAAACGCATCCACAGGCTCCCCTTTCATCAATCGGGACAGCTGGTAATAGGGCCGCACTAAAAGCACATCATAGAGCCAGTCAATGCCCCAGCCGCTATGCCAGAATTGCCGAAGTGATTGGCCAATCGATGAGTTGACCAGGCGATCCACATTTAACTGGCCACTGTGGAAAATCAAATAGGCCAGCAAGACACCCGCCAGAGGCACTGAGATAGAGACATACTCCACCCAATGGGCTGGGTGGTCACCACTGGACGCAGGAAATACCTGGTCCAGTGGAATCACAAAATAACCACCAATCAGGGACAATGTGCAAAGAACGACCAGTGGCACTGCCATACGCCAACCTGTATCACCCTCAGTCTGGGTTTTGGCCTCACCAAAGAACACCACAAATACCAGTCGGAAACTATAGACTGCGGTTAATAGCGCGCCGAGCAGACCACCCAGCCACAGCCAAGGACCAGCGCCAGGTAGCTGGTAGGCCTGCAACAGAATCTGGTCTTTACTAAAGAACCCTGAGGTCATTGGCAGTGCCGCCAAAGCCGCGGAACCAATCATAAAACTCCAGAATGTCACCGGCATTTTGCTGCGTAATCCACCCATCTTGAAAATATTATGCTCGTGGTGGAGGTAGTGGATAATTGCACCAGAGCCCAAAAACAGCAGCGCTTTAAAGAAAGCATGGGTCATCAGGTGGAAGATACCTGCGGCCCAGGCACCCACTCCCAGCGCCAAAAACATATAACCGATCTGGCTAATGGTTGAGTAGGCGAGAATACGTTTGATATCTGATTGCATGAGCGCCGTAAATGCCGCCATCAATGAGGTGGCCAATCCGATCACCGCTACAACCATCATTGCTGTGGGAGCCAGCAAAAAAAGCCCATGGGTGCGGGCAATCAAATAGACACCAGCAGTCACCATGGTGGCCGCATGAATCAGCGCACTTACAGGAGTTGGACCTGCCATAGCATCCGGCAGCCAGGTATGCAGTGGCAATTGAGCTGATTTGCCCACTGCGCCACCGAGCAACAGCAGGCAGGCAATCAGGGGCAATGTGTCACCCACTTGCCATTGTTGATTGGCCGCACCGACCAGCCCCTGAATATTGAGCGTGCCCAATTCGGTAAATAGTAGAAACAGCCCCAGCGCCATGGCAGTATCACCAATTCGCGTCACCACAAAGGCTTTGCGCGCCGCCTGACCATTGGCACTATTTTGATACCAGAATCCCACCAACAGATAACTGCAAACTCCAACTCCTTCCCAACCCAGATACAGCAACAATAAATTGTCGGCCATCACTAGCACCAACATGGCTGCGACAAACATATTCAAGTAGGCAAAGTAGCGGGCGTAACTACTGTCTTGCTCCATAAATTCTGTCGAAAACAGATGAATCAAAAAGCCGACACCAGTAATGACTGACATCATTACCAGGGTCAGGCCATCAAAATAAAAGGCGATGCCGGGACTAAAATTGCCTACCTGCATCCAGGTCCACAATGTCATTTGAAAGGGCTGAGGATCAGCTAGAAAATCCATACCGATGGACATTGTTAAAAGTGCAGCACTGGCCACGGAGCCAACCCCCAGTACTGCGATCAACAGCCGTGGAAAACTCGCCGACCCCAGCATAAGCAAAACTGAACTGAGCAGTGGCAGCAGCGGTACTAACCAAATCATCTCGGCCATGGTTATCCCCTCATCCTGTTGGCATCGTCCATATCCAATGTCTTAAAACGGCGCTGGACCTGCAATACAAGGCCCAATCCCACCGCCACTTCGGCGGCGGCCACGCTGAGGATCAACAGAAAGATTACCTGCCCGTCCGGCTGACCCCAATGGGCTCCGGCGGCAACAAAGGCCAGTGCGGCAGCATTGAGCATAACTTCGAGAGACATCAGGATAAAAATAATATTGCGCCGAATCATGAGCCCGAGCATGCCTATACTAAACAGCAGGGTCGATACCAGCAGGATATGGTTAAGGGGAATATTCAGACCATCCATGTTTTACTCCTCCCGCTCGAGATAGCGACGCCCAAGGTGGTATGAACCCACCAGGCCTGCCAGTAACAACATTGCGGCGATTTCGACTGCCAGTACATAGGGGCCAAACAGTGCCAGACCCACTTCTTTTGCCGTGACTTCCTGGCTGGACACCGGTCCTTCGATGGTGGAGATCATGTACAGCAGTTCTGCAAACAGTAGTAGCGATAGTAGTGCGGGGCCGGCCCATATTTTTGGTTGCAGTAGCCCTCGCTCGCGGGCATCGCCCTCTTCTCCCAGATTGAGCATCATGATTACAAATACAAACAGCACCATGATGGCGCCGGCGTAGATTACGATTTCCAGGGCGGCGGCGAAGGGTGCGCCAATCAGGAAGAAGATCACCGCTACGGCCAGTAGGGAGACGATTAGGTAGATGAGGGCATGGATGGCGTTGGCTCTGGTCATGGCCAGTACTGTGGCTACCAGGGCTATGGTGGCGGCTATGTAGAAGAGGGTTATCTCAAGCATGGCTTGAATCCTGTTTGGGCTTGGTGTGGGTTGGGAATGGGGGCAGCATGGTTCTGGGTTCTGCTCCGTTGACGCGCTGTGAATACGTCCGTGTAAGCTCGGGGCCAGCATCCCTGCTGGCCACGGTCACCGTAGCAGAACCCAGAACCATGCCCTTAATTTCCGCAGTAAGCTGGAACAGTCTTGAAAAAAGACGAGTTCGCGAATTGATAGTCTTAATCAAAATCCTAGTCAGCCCAATAGATCTTTGAGCAACTGCCGAGGCTAAGGGTACAGGTTGCAGAGGTATTTCTATGGCCGTGGCCAGCAGGGATGCTGGCCTCGAGTCTACAAGGATGTATTTACGACGTGCCACAGAAATACCTCTGCAACCTGTGCCCTGACAACCGAAGCTCCAAACCCTCATGGCAACAAACTCTTAGTATCAATAGGCCGAGCCTCATTCCGCCCCTCACCCTTATCCTTAAAAGCCGTCTGCATCCCAGACACCCGATAAAAATTATAATCCGGATACTTCCCTACCCCATTAATAAGCAGATTCTCCTTCTCATAAACCATATTCTGGCGATCGTACTCACACATCTCAAAGTCCGGTGTCAGCTGAATCGCATAGGTAGGACAGGCCTCCTCACACATGCCACACATAATGCAGCGAGAAAAATTAATGCGGAAAAACTCCGGATACCAGGTGCCGTCCTCGCGGGTATCCTTTTGCAGCGCAATGCAATCCACCGGGCAGACAGCCGCACACAGATTGCAGGCTACACAGCGCTCCTCACCATCCGGATCGCGGGTTAAAACAATGCGCCCGCGATAGCGCGGCGCCAGATAAGGCATCTCTTCTGGATACTGCACCGTGTCAGCTTTGGTAAAGCTGTGCTTGAAGATTTCCCACATGGTTCGCAGTTCACTTAACATCAGGCACCTCCATCCATCCATAACAACACAGCACCAGTAATCACCAGATTAACCAGCGTAATTGGCAACATCACTTTCCAGCCCAGCGACATCAGCTGGTCATATCTGGGGCGGGGAATCGCCGCACGCAGCAGCACAAAGAAATTAATTACTAAGAAAACTTTTATGCCAAACCAGGCAAGAGGCGGAAGCCAGTGCCCAATTAGTGCAGGGCCCATCCAGCCGCCAAAGAACAGGGTCACAATCATGCAGGAGATCAGCATCAGCCCCAGATATTCTCCAAGCATAAACATAGCGAACTTCATGCCGCTGTATTCAGTGTGGAAACCAGCCGTCAACTCATGCTCCGCCTCAGGCAAATCGAAAGGCAAGCGATGACTTTCGGCAATACCTGCAATCACAAACACCAGCAGCCCCAGAACCTGGGAAAAACAGAACCAGACATCCGACTGGGCAGCCACAATATCCACCAGACTAAAGCTGCCCGACATCATCACCACACCCATCAGAGACAGACCCATAAACACTTCATAGCTAACCATCTGAGCCGCAGAGCGCAAGCCACCCAGCAGAGCATATTTATTGTTGGATGCAAGACCACCCAGCAACACGCTGTACACCGCCAGAGAAGTCATGCCAAGGAAAAACAGCAAGCCAATATTGACATCGATAATTACCATGTCCGGGGCAAAAGGCACCACCGCAAAGCCCATCATCATGGCCACCACAATCGCCGTAGGGGCAAAGATAAATACCACCTTATCGGCAAATGGCGGTACCCAATCATCCTTGGTCAGCAGCTTGATCATATCCGCCAAAACCTGGCCTATACCAAAGGGGCCAAGGCGATTGGGGCCATATCTGTCCTGCCAAAACCCCAGTAGCCGACGCTCCCACCAGGTCAGCACCGCAGCGCCCGCCACACCACCTAGCAGAATAGCCAGAGCCAGCAACACTGGTGTTAACTCAGACATGGGCAGAACCTCCATCAACAATCACCGGATCTGCAATGGTTCTATCGCTGGCAATCAACTGAGGAGAGCGGCGCTGCCAGTTAGTATCTTTGCTCAA
>JABJOY010000104.1 GCA_018664075.1 Porticoccaceae bacterium
GCACCTTTGGCCAGTGCCTGGGTCAGGTCTGCGGGCTGAATATAGCCATCATCTGGGTGCTGGATAGCGCCGATAATGCCTTCAATATTTGACATGGGCCAGGCTTCTTTGACCTGCTCCGGAGTAAGGAAATTAACCTCAACACCGACGGTCTGTGCGACACCGGAATAATATTTGTACTCATCCATGCGGTCCTGGTTGGCCGCCAGACGAATATTGGACACTACACTGAAGCCAACATTCTGCTCTGTCTCTTTTTCCAGCTCATGGTAAAAGTCCACGGAATACTGGTGCAATTTGCCCACTGAGTAACTCATATTGAACAGCGGCAACAAACCTGCAGCGTGCCAGGTTGAACCGGACGTCAGCTCTTTTCGCTCTACCAGAACAACATCAGTCCAGCCTTTTTTGGCGAGATGATAGAGGGTGCTTACCCCAACGACACCACCTCCAACTACCACCACCTTTGCGCTTGTTTTCATAACCATATCTCGGAGAATAATTATCGCAGTGTAACGGCCAGCCCGTGTTGGCCATCGCGCAATTGCGACAGTAAATTGCCAGCCAGCGCCATCGCTTCAGGCCCCGCGATACTTGACCTGTCGTCGTTTTTAAGACAGCCTTGGACGGTTGTGGAAATACGTAAAAACGACCACACGAGGAAGATGGCGGGTAATTTCTACGGCCCGGAAAATAATCCCACAGGTGTGGCGAATTATTTGGCACAGACATGGAGAATAACGAATGAGTGATATCGAAATTGCCCGCAAAGCGAACAGCCTACCAATTGGCGAAATTGCCAATAAACTTGACATTCCAGACTCAGCTTTAATTACTTATGGCAAAACCAAAGCCAAAATAGACCCGGACTATATTGACTCATTAAAGCAACAGCCCGATGGCAAGCTGATTCTGGTGACCGCAATCACTCCAACCCCGGCAGGGGAAGGCAAGACCACCACGTCCGTGGGCCTGACCGACGGTCTCAATCGCATTGGCAAGCAAGCATTGGTCTGTCTGCGGGAACCCAGCCTTGGGCCCTGCTTTGGCATGAAAGGTGGCGCTGCAGGTGGTGGCTATGCTCAGGTTGTGCCCATGGAAGATATCAATCTGCACTTTACCGGTGATTTCCATGCCATTGGCGCCGCGCACAATCTGCTGTCGGCACTGTTGGACAATCATATTCACTGGGGCAACAGCCTTGAGATTGATGCCAGACGCATAGCCTGGAAGCGTGTTGCCGATATGAATGATCGGGCACTGCGCAGCATCACCTGTAGTCTCGGCGGGCCGGGCAACGGTTTCCCGCGACAGGAGGGCTATGATATTACTGTGGCCTCTGAAGTTATGGCGATCTTCTGCCTGGCCACTGATCTGGATGATTTAAAAGCCCGACTGGATAGAATTGTGGTTGGCTATACCAGAGACCTAAAACCTATCCATGCCAGTGAAATTCTTGGCACCGGCGCCATGACTGTACTGTTAAAGGATGCTCTGGCCCCCAATCTGGTGCAGACATTGGAAAACAATCCCGCCATTATTCACGGTGGCCCCTTTGCCAATATCGCCCATGGCTGCAACTCTGTAATCGCCACCAAAGCTGGCTTGAAAATGGCCGACTATGTGGTGACAGAGGCTGGATTTGGCGCTGATCTGGGCGCGGAAAAATTCTTTGATATCAAATGCCGTGCCGCTGGCCTGAGCCCGGATGCCTCGGTGATTGTAGCTACCACCAGAGCATTAAAAATGCACGGTGGTGTCGCCAAAGAGGACTTGGATAAAGAAGACCTTGATGCGCTGCGCGATGGCTGCTGCAATCTGGTTCGACATATCGAAAATGTGAAGTCTTTTGGTGTCCCAGTAGTGGTGGGGATCAATCGCTTTACCGCAGATACAGATGCCGAGATCGCGGTGATTAAAGAGATCGCGGCAACTAATGGCGTAAAGGCTATCGAATGTACCCATTGGGCTGATGGTGGCGCCGGCACTGAAGAGTTGGCCCATGAGGTCGCGGCGCTTGCGGATAGTGGAGCAGCCAGCTTTGCCCCCCTTTACCCAGACGATATGCCGATCTGGGACAAGATTAAAACCGTGGCCACCAGACTCTATCGCGCCGACGATATTATTGCCGACCAGAAGATTCGCGACCAGATTCGCAATCTGCAAGACAGCGGCTACGGCAACTTTCCGGTCTGTATCGCCAAGACTCAGTATAGTTTTTCCACTGATCCCAATCTAAAAGGTGCGCCATCGAACCATATGGTAGCTATCCGCGAAGTGCGACTCAGCGCTGGTGCCGGATTTATTGTGGTGGTCTGTGGTGACATTATGACCATGCCCGGCCTGCCCAGAGTACCGGCAGCCAACAGCATTGCCATTGACGAAAATGGCGAGGTCGCTGGCCTGTTTTAAACTGGAACAAAGCATAGGCTGGGAGTACACTTCCGCTTTACCCCAGCCCGAGCGCCAGATGTCCACATTTAGCTATCCTGCCTTTTCTGCAAAAAATGTTGCCAGAAGCCCCGTCACCTCGGGCAATGGCTACAAGTGTCCAAACTGTGGCACTGAACTCAGCCCCATCAATGCAGGTAAAACCTACAGCTGTGACAATAACCACAGCTTTGATCGGGCCAAAGAGGGGTATCTCAACCTGTTGCTCGCCCAGCACAAACGAAGCCGCAACCCCGGGGACAGCGATGAGATGATTCGCAGTCGCCAGCGGTTTTTAAATGCAGGCTATTACCAGACTCTGGCTAACGCCATTATTGAGCAGATCCCGGCGCTGACCCCAGACAGCAGGCTATTGGATATAGGCTGTGGCGAGGGCTACTACTTACAGGCTATCAACAAGGCTAGAAATGACCTGCAACTGGTGGGTATTGATATCTCCAAAACCGCCGTGCGCCTGGCCGCCAAGCGCCGGTTCCCGGCCCAACTTGCGGTGGATAGCGGTTTTAATCTGGCTCTTTTCGACAATAGTATCGACTGTGCTATCTCGGTGTTTTCGCCCATTAGCGCCAGTGAAGTGGCAAGGGTACTTAAGCCGGAGGGACTACTAATTATGGTTGGACCGGGGGAGCAGCACCTGTCTGGTTTAACCGCCCATATCTATGACAACCAGATTCCCCATGGGGGCAATTTTAAAGCCTTGGATGAAAGTGCAGAATTTAGCTTGATGGGGCAGACTGATATTCAGCAAAGCATCAGTATTCAGGACTCTGCCATTGGGGATCTGTTGCGCATGACACCCTATTATTGGCACGCCACTGCAGAGCAGCAGGAGAGTCTCGGCAAGCTGGATAAGCTAGAGACTGAGATACATTTTAATATTCGGCTTTATCAAAACGGCTCAGTACCAGAGTAACGATCAATCGGCAGCATAATACGAAAAGTGGTGCCAATTCCCTGTCGCGACATAACCGTGGTGCGTCCATGATGGGCCTCTACCGCCTTCTTGACCTGATGCAGACCTAAACCACTGGCTGATCCGGGCGCCTTGGTGGTAAAAAATGGATCAAAGATTTTACTCAGATCAGGCTCTGGTATCCCCGGCCCTGTATCAGCTATATCCACCCACAGCATGGAACTGTGCACACCGGTGCGCAAGGTGATGGTTCCTTTGCTCACTATGGCCTCAGCCGCATTCAGCAGCAGATTTAAAAATGCATGTACCAACTGGCCGCTGTCACATTGTATGTCTGGCACTGGGCCATATTGCCTAACAATCTCTGCCCGATAGCCCAGCTCACTGGCAGCTAAATCCAGAGTTCTATCAAGCAAGTCATTGATATTTTCCTCAGCCATATCAACCGTCCCAGGTTGAGAAAATTCGCTCAGATCAGCAAGTATTTTCTCCATTCTGCAGGCACTGTCAGCTGAGTCAGCCAGCAGATTATCGACATCTTTAAGAACAAATTCGAAATCCAGTTTTTTATGGGTTTTGCTCAGCTTTCGATGGGCCGGAGTTTTAAAAAAGCCGAGATATTTATGGGATTCGATGCACTGCTTTTGCTCTTCCAGCACCAGCTGCACATCAGCCAAATGAATTTTTAAACCATTTAAGCTATCGGTAATAAAGTGCAGCGGGGCACCAAGCTGTTCGGCAATGCCCGAGGCGAGACGGCCAATGGCGGCCATTTTCTCACTAACCATAAGGCGCAGGCGCAACTGATCAATCTGTGCCTGGCAGTCTCGCAGTGCGGCGCTTTTTTCTGCCACTATTTGGGTGCGATGCTGGACTGTCTGAGTAATTTCATAGAGCTCGGTATTTTTCAGCTCTAGCAACTGCTCGGCGGCCTGGCGCGCAGATTTTTCCTCTGCCAGCTGTTGGGCAATATCCTTAAGCGCCACGAGATCGCCCTTTTGCAAGAAGATCAGGACAGTGAAAACTATAGGGATTTAGTGAAATAACTACAATGGAGTAGCGAGCCTTCAATGGCGTAAACCTCCTTTTTAACTGCGTTCCAATCATTGGAAACTAAAATTACGCTGGCGCTCAGGTTGCTTATTACAATATAGACGAATATCGTTTGGGCAACTCAGTTAACGCAGCATTGCAGGTCATCAAAACTCGAATAGCTGCTGAACCTTTACATCTAGTGCCGCGGCAATCCGCTCAAGATTATCGAACCGCGGACCAAAGATACCTCGCTCCATATTGCTAATGGACTCGATTGTAAGATCAGTGGCATCCGCCAACTGCTCCTGAGTAAGTCCTTTTCCTGTTCTAAGTAATTTTAATCTGGCACCAAACTGCGCCTTTAACTTAGCCATAACAGCATTCCCGAAGAAAAAAATGGCATTCAAATCTAACTAAATTTTCAATCTATCGAAGTCATAGTTCTTATTTAACAAAGCTAAACTTCGTTTTTAATTGGACCACGAACCAGATCGCAGATTTTATTGAAAGATAATTATTTGCCGGGCCCATAGGCATAAATGCCACCGCGGCTCAATGCGCGCCGGTAAGCCGGGCGACTGTGGCAGCGCTGCCGGAACAGCTCCAGGTTAGGCAGAGCACTACCTGAGTACATTAACGGAGCAACCTCGGCGATAAATGACAGCTGAATATCTGCACCGGAGAGGCTATTGCCCACCAACCAGTCAACCCCGTCCAGAGCCTGATCCAGATACCCCAGATGGCGCTGCAATTCGTCATTGATGCGAATCTGCAGCGCAGCAGAGGATGGATGCTCGGAGGGACTCAAACGCGAGGTATAGAGTTTTAACATCATTGGCAGTGCTGCACTGCCCTCGCCATAATGCAGCCACTGCAAGTACTCCTCATAATCATCAGTGCCCAACTCGGGTTGCAGCCGGCCCTGACCATAATGACGCAATATGTAGTCGATAATGGCACCAGATTCGATAATGATTCGATCATTGCCATCTTTATTATCAGTCAGCATCGGGGACTTGCCCAGCTGATGAACCTGTTCCAGTTCCGGAGGCGCCAGAGTAGTCAGCTTATCCCGCTGATACTGGACGATCTCGTAGTCGAGTTCGAGTTCTTCCAGCAACCAGAGAATTCTCTGGGAGCGGGAGTTATTGAGATGGTGAACCTTCAGCATAGAGCGCCTTTTCTGTAGTTATTATTAATGTATTTAAGCATTAATTAGAGATTGGAAAATAGTTTTTTTGTCTGTCCTGGCTCCTGTGCTAGGCTATAGCTCTTCCCGTTCACCAACTTAGTCAGGTCTATGTCAGCGGCAGCTCAAGAGTTTATTCAACGCAACAGATTACCAGAGTCCTATTTATCTTCAGCCGAGCAATGGTTTGAGCCATTGATGCAACAGTTTGCTGATCAGTGTGCATCCAGCCAACAGACTCAGGTATGGGGCATTAACGGCTGTCAGGGTTCAGGCAAATCTACATTGGCCGACTATCTGTGCACCATGGTTGCCGAGCGCCATGGCATCAATACATTGTCTCTGTCCATGGATGACTTCTATCTCACCAACGCCCAGCGCACTGAGCTGGGGGCAACTGTGCATCCAATGTTAGCCACTCGCGGGGTGCCTGGCACCCATGACGTGCATCTGATGATAGACACCATAGAACAACTGCGAGCTGGCGCAGAAACCCGGATAACCAGATTTGATAAAAGTATTGATGACAGAGTAACTGGCCCTGATACCGAAGTAAGCCGCGGGCCATTGGGACTGATTATTGTTGAGGGCTGGTGCTGGGGAGCCAGGGCGGAGCCGGAAACCAATCTGATCGACGCAATCAATGATGTGGAAAAGCTCCGGGATGCTGAGGGCGTTTGGCGCCGCTATGTAAATCGAGCTCTGGCCTCGGAGTACCAGCAATTATTCGCTGTGACCGACCAGCTTATTATGCTGCAGGCGCCCTCTTTCGACACTGTCTATCGTTGGCGTTTGGAGCAGGAGAACAAACTGTTAGAGTCCCTTCAGGGCTCAGATAAAGCGGCCAATAGAGGGATTATGAATCAGCAGCAGGTGCTGGAATTTATTCAGTATTTTCAGCGGATTACGGAATATGTGCTGACAGAAATGCCCGCACGGGCCCAGCATCTCTATCAGCTTGGACAGGACCGCCAGATCAGGGGTTATATTCCTCAGCCCTCTCAGTGACCGCAATTAATGGGCGGCTACTTGATTCTGATTAAACTCACTGACCACCCGCAGTAACTGACGGCAGGTAATCTGACCCACCAGCCGCCCATGATCAAGCACCGGACGACGACGATGGCCCTTTTTGAGCATATCGTCTGCCACATCCACCAGGTCCGCATGAATATCGCAGACATCAATATCTGTGGACATATACTCGCTGGCTTTGCCAACATCGCCATTTTCATTATAGGTGGCTGCCAGTATTCCCCTCAGGCAATCCATTTCTGACAACACCCCTAGCAGCATATCCTGTTCATCTACCACACAGACACCGGAGACCCGGTGTTCAATAATCAAGTTAATTGCGACGAACATATGCTCTCCGGCAAATACTTTGATCGGGTCATGGAGCATATAATCACTTAGATCGACGGAAGGTAACATAGCTATCTCCTTTGTAAATCCTAGAGGCGCCCGGCAAACTCAACAAAGGGCTGAGGCCAGCTGCCAAGGACAAGTACCAGTATCAGCAAGACAGTGGTAAGAACATTCTGAGCACTCAAATTTGTCTCAGGCTGTGTTTTAACTGTAGTCGCTGATGTTTTGCTCATGGCAAAAATAAAGCGCAGATAATAGTAGATACCGATGGCACTACCCAATATAAGGGCTACAAGCAAAGTCCATAGCTGAGACTGAATGGCGACATTAATAAGATAGAACTTGCCAATAAAACCGGCGGTAAGCGGTATCCCGGCAAAGGATAATAATGCC
>JABJOY010000023.1 GCA_018664075.1 Porticoccaceae bacterium
ATTTGGCCTCGCCGCCCTTGCGGAAGTGATGGGCAGCTTTTTCGTGATTGTTAAATATGCTGGCGCCGCATACCTTATTTACTTGGGGTTCCAGCTAATTACCTCCAGCAACAACAATACACCCAGCGAAGCGCCCAAACCCACCAACTACTCAGCCAACTATTTAGTCGGGCTCGCTACTTCTGTGAGTAATCCAAAGGTCACATTGTTCTATCTCAGTTTCTTCCCCGCTTTTCTGGATTTGGAGAACATCTCAGCAACCGATATCGCATTGTTATTTTTGATCGCAACATTCTCTGTGGGTCTCGTAATGGCGGGCTATGCTTATGTGGCGGCAAAAACCAAATCCTCGTTTGCGGCCTCACCCAAAACCCAATATCTAAAGTTTGGCTCTGGTGCATTATTAATTGGTGGTGGTGTGTTTGTGGCATTGAGAAGTTAAGCCATAAGCAGCTAAACTCTAAGCTTAAAAAAAGAGTAACCATTATGAGCTTACCCAGTACAGTCCCCATCAGCCAAACCAGCATCGAAATCACCCAACCCGGCGGCCCCGAAGTTTTAAAACCCAGCTCTAGAGCTGTGCCTGCGCCCGCTGACAACCAGCTTTTAATACAGGTCGCCGCCGCCGGTATCAATCGTCCAGATGTGTTTCAGCGCATGGGCTTTTACCCCCCACCCCCAGGTGTTACCGATATTCCCGGTCTCGAAGTCTCAGGTACTGTAGTGGCCTTAGGTGTGGGTGTTACGGATTGGGCGATTGGTGATCAGGTCTGTGCACTGCTCTCAGGCGGCGGTTATGCCGAGTACGCCATTGCCGAAGAATCTCTATGCCTGCCGATTCCCGAGGGTTTGGATCTAGAGGATGCCGCCGCTTTACCTGAGACCTGCTTTACGGTTTGGCACAATCTATTTGAGCGGGCGGAATTAAAAGCCGGTGAATGGTTGCTGGTCCATGGCGGTTCCAGCGGTATTGGCACTACGGCAATTCAGATGGCCACGGCTATGGGTGTGAATGTGATCACCACGGCGGGCTCGGAAGAAAAGTGCGCAGTCTGTGAGCAGCTGGGCGCAGTGAAGGCGGTGAACTATAACCAGCAAGACTTTGTTGAGGTCTGCCAGGAACTCACCGGCAACGGCGTCAATGTGGTTTTGGATATGGTCGGTGGTGACTATATGCAGCGCAATTTTAATGCCTGCGCGCCACAGGCGAGAATTGTTAGCATTGCCTTTTTACGCGGATCCAAAACAGAACTGGATCTGCTGCCACTGATGCTTAAACAGATTGTCTTAACCGGTTCGACCCTGCGTGCCCAGCCGCTTGAAAATAAAGCGCGTATTGCCGCGGGGGTTGAGTCTCAGGTTTGGCCCTTAATAGCCGAGGGCAAATTTAAGCCTGTAGTCCACAGCCGCTTTGCATTGGCTGAAGCCAACAAAGGGCATGCGCTAATGGAATCGAGCCAACATATTGGTAAGATTATCCTAACCAATTAACTGAGAACTCAGATGGCAAATAACGAATCACGACTGGTCTACTCTACGGATTCAGGGCGCATTAAACAGGCGCCCACAGAGCAGGTCATCGAGAGCGATGGCACTGTGCGTATTCGTCGTGAAACCAAAGGTCGTAAAGGCAAGGGGGTCACCACAGTCTCTGGATTGGGTCTGGCAGCAGGGGATTTAAAAACACTGGCCAAGAAGCTTAAGCAGAAGTGCTCCACTGGCGGAACGGTCAAAGATGGCCTGATTGAAATTCAGGGCGATCATCGAGACACCCTTAAAGCCGAACTGGAAAAGCTCGGCCACAATGTCAAACTGGCTGGTGGCTAATATGCACAAGACAGCCAAAGCCTATGGCAGCTGGCCATCCAGTATCAGTGCCGAGCTAATCACTCGTGCAGCACCGGGGTTAAATTTTCTCCAGTCCCATGGCGAGCGCCTGTTCTGGATTGAAAGCCGACCCTGGGAAGCGGGCCGCAATGTGATTATGTGCCGCGAGGCCGATGGCAGTATTCGGGATCTGCTTGCAGCCCCCTTTAGTCATCACAGCCGAGTACATGAATATGGCGGTATGGCCTATGTCGCAGATGATAAGTATCTGTATTTCGTCAATGGCGCCGATCAGCGTATTTATCAGCTATCGCTCACTGAGAACAAACAGCCCGTCCCTATCACTGTAAAAGGCCCACGCTTTGCTGACCTAATTCTTGATTCAGCGCGCCAACAATTGATTGCCGTCTGTGAAACTCACCATGAAGACCGCGAACCGGAAAATACGTTAGTCAGCATTGCGATCGACGATGGCAGCCTAAACACTCTGGTGAGTGGCGCAGACTTTTATGCCTATCCGCGTATCAGCCCCGACGGTAAACAGCTTTGCTGGATAGAGTGGCAGCACCCCAATATGCCATGGGATTGCACTCAGCTATGGTTAGCCAGCCTCACTGACAATGCCCTGACCGATCAAACCCTGATCGCCGGCGAAGATAACAATGAAGCTATTTTTCAGCCCCAGTGGTCGCCAGACAATCAGCTCTATTTTGTCTCAGACAAACATAACTGGTGGAATATTTACCGCATTGAAAAGAGTGCCATCCTCCCAGTACTCGAAATGGATGCCGAATTTGCCAAGCCTCTATGGCAGTTTGGTATGACAACCTATGACTTTGTTGATGCCCATAACATTGCCTGCGTCTGGACTGCCAAAGGTATCTGGCACAGTGGCTTTATTAATATTGCCTCAGGCCAACTGAACCAAATAGACTGCCAGTACAGCAGCATGCAAGCCCTGGCCTGCCATGGAGATAAACTCTTTATCGTGGCAGGTGCCGCAGTGCTGCCAGGCGAACTGATCAGCATTAGCCCTCAAGCTGCCGTTGAATCGGTCTACTCGCCTGCTACCCTGGCACTGGACTCTGGCGATCTCGCCGAGCCCCAATCGATCTTATTTGCCAGCGGAAGCGATAACCAACAGGTCCATGCATTTTATTACCCGCCAACCAATGCTCAATACTGTGGTATCGAAGGCGAGTTGCCCCCAGTTATCGCTCTCTGTCACGGCGGCCCCACCGGTTCTGCCGACAGTGGGTTAAACCTTAAACTGCAATACTGGTGCAATCGCGGCTTTGCCGTGGTGGATATTAACTATCGCGGCAGCACGGGCTTTGGTCGCGCCTATCGCCATTCTTTGGCCGGTGCTTGGGGTATTGCCGACGTGCAAGATACCCAAAAGGCAATTGGCTATCTTACCGAGCAGGATATTATAGACCCACAGCGCTGCCTGATCCGCGGTGGCAGCGCCGGCGGGTACACCGTACTCTCGGCGTTGACCTTTACCGATACCTTTCAGGCCGGTGCCAGCCTCTATGGTATTGGCGACTTGGAAACCCTAGCCAAAGACACCCATAAATTTGAATCGCGCTACATGGATAGCTTGATTGGTCCCTACCCCGAGCGCCGAGATATCTATCTCGAGCGCTCTCCGATCCACCATGCAGAGGGCCTTAACTGTCCGGTGATTTTCTTACAGGGACTAGAAGATAAGGTCGTACCCCCCAATCAAGCAGAGATGATGGTCAAGTTACTCAAGGAAAAAGGGATTCAAGTGGCCCATGTTACTTTCCCCGATGAGGGTCACGGCTTCAGAAAGGCCAATAATATTATCCACGCTATGGAGAGCGAATTAGCCTTCTATCGCGATGTATTTAACTTGAAGGATGGCACCTAAACTATGGGGCGCTATAGACCTCCAACACCAAAAAGTTCGCCCTATATCACCCCAGAGGGTGCCAGCAAGATGCGCGCCGAGGTTCATCAGCTGTGGAAAGTCGAACGTCCCAAGGTCACACACATTGTTCATGAGGCCGCCAAGAATGGTGATCGCTCAGAGAATGGCGACTATATTTACGGCAAGCGCCGGCTGCGGGAGATTGATAGCCGTGTGCGCTATCTCACCAAGCGAATCGAAGACGCGACTATTGTCGAAGACAAACCCAGAGATCCATCAAAGGTGTTTTTTGCCGCTTGGGTGACGGTGGAAGATGAAGACAGTGGTGAGGAACATATTTATCGATTGGTGGGTTCAGATGAAATTGATTCGGCGCTCAACTGGATCAGCATCGACTCTCCCATGGCCCGAGCGCTGGTGGGAAAATCGATCGACGATGAGGTGAATGTAAAAACACCGGCTGGAGACCGGTGTTTAATTATTACAGAAATAAGTTACTAGTGG
>JABJOY010000024.1 GCA_018664075.1 Porticoccaceae bacterium
GAAGCCGCTATTGATGCTGCCCTCAGCCGTGATCTCTATGTTTCTCTCGCCGAGCCCCTAGAAGGTCAGGCCTGGGCTGTCCGGCTGCAGGTAAAGCCATTTGTGCGCTGTATCTGGCTGGGCGGTTTGATGATTGCTCTGGGTGGCCTGCTAGCCGCGATGGATAAACGTTACCGGCGCAGACGCAAGAGCACAGAGAATACTGTGAATATGGTGCCGGGCTGATGAATAGACTCGCACTATTTATCCCTCTGGCGCTCTTTGCCGCGCTCAGTGTTGTGCTGCTTTTGGGGCTCGATAAAGACCCTCAGGAATTGCCCTCTGCGCTGGTTGGCGAACCTTTTCCTGAATTCTTTTTGCCCCGGCTTGAGGGTGATCAGGCGATTGTCAGCCGCGAGGACTTCCGCGGTCAGGTGCTGCTGGTCAATGTCTGGGCAACCTGGTGTTTTGCCTGCCGTATTGAGCATCAGAAGCTCAACAGCCTGGCCGAGCAGGGGGTTGTGATTGTTGGCCTTAATTACAAGGATCAGCGGGCTGAGGCCAAACTTTGGCTTTATGAGCGGGGCAATCCCTATCAGTTTAATATTTTCGATGCCGAGGGTAGCCTGGGCATTGATCTGGGGGTGTATGGCGCACCGGAAACATATCTGGTTGATGGCGACGGTATAATCCGCCACCGTCGGGTTGGGGTGGTGGATGATCGCATTTGGGATGCTGAGTTTAAGGCGCTGTACCAAGAGCTAACCGGAGTTTCTCAATGAGGGGGCTGGGGTTTGCGGTTCTCAGCTTGCTGCTCGCCAACATGGCTGTTGCCAGCACAGCTGTGGTTGAATTTTCCGATGAGTCTCTGCGCATCAGGTATCAGCAGCTAGTTCAGGAATTGCGCTGCCCCAAGTGTCAAAACCAAAATCTGGCGGATTCCAATTCTCCTATCTCTGAGGATTTGCGTGCTCAGGTTCATAGGTTGCTTGAGGAGGGTATGAGCGATCGGGAGATCAAAAATTATCTCAAGAGCCGCTACTCTGAATTTATTCTTTACCGACCAGAGGTGAACCAAAATACCTGGCTGTTGTGGGCCGCGCCGGTGGTTTTTCTGCTATTTGGTTTATGGGTTCTCTACAGACTGTATTTTAATCGCTCCAGCAGCGATATGCCGGTGGAACAAAATGATCAACTGAGCTCTGTGGATCAACAGCGTCTGGATCAGCTTTTACGCAATAAGGATAAACAGTAATGACATTCTGGCCCATGTTTATACTGATGCTGGTGGCCGCCAGTATTTTTATCCTCTACCCATTCATATCGAGCTGGCGTCGTTCCAGCTCGGATTTCTCGGTTGAGCAGACCAATGTGGCTATTTTTCGCGAGCAGCAGGAACAGTTCCAGCGCCAGTTGAATAATGCCGAGATCAGCCAGATTCAGTATGAACAGCTGCTTGCGGATGCCCAGCAACTCCTGTTGACCAATACAGCGACTGAGCATTCCGCATCGCAGCTCAGCAGATCAGGCCTGTGGCTGCTGCCGGTGCTGATTATCACTGTGCCTCTGATCACTTGGCTTAGCTACAACAAGCTGGGTGCCTATGCTGACGAAGAAATTGTTCGGTTAATGGAGCAGGGCCCCGAGCTAACTGAAGATGCTGAACGGTTTGAGCAATGGCGTGAGCAGCTAGACGGCGCAGTTGCACAGCGCGCCGAGCAGCGTCCTGAAAATGTTTATTACTGGGTTATGCTGGCCCAGTCGGCACTTGCAGAAGGTGATCTGCTCTCCGCCAGTCAGCATCTTGCTGCGGCCGTTGAGGCTCAGCCAGAGGATGGGTATCTGCTCGCGCAATATGCCGAGACATTATTTCTGCTGCAAGGCAGTACGTTTAGTGCGCCAGTTGTGGATGCTATGGAGAGAGCCTTTGCGGTAGATTCCAGCAATCCTACAGTGCTGGGCTTAAAAGGTATTCAGGCATTTCAGAATGGTCAGTTACAGTTGGCGGTTACCTATTGGCTGGGCGCTCGTCAGAGTTTGGATCCCGCCAGTTCCACAGCTCAGGCTCTGCTGGTTGGTATAGAGCGCGCTGAGAAAATACTCTCTGGCGGCGAGCCGCTGTCCCCGGAGCAGTCTGATCGGCCGAAGATTAAGCTGTCAGTGAGTCTGGACTCGAACATTGCCTTTACCCCTGACCAGCTGGTATTTGTGGCTGTTGTTGCGGCCTCCGGGTCTCCTATGCCCCTAGCTGCACGCAAGCTGCGGGCTGCCGATCTACCTGCGACTTTGACTTTGAGCGACAGTGATGCGCTGATGGCGGGGCGGGGGATATCCAGTACCACTGAGGTGCGCCTGGTGGCTCGATTATCGGCGACTGGCTCAGCGACACCGCAGTCTGGAGACTGGGAGACCAGTTCTGAGATTGTTGAGCTACCCTCCAATGATATTATCCGGCTCTTTATCAATCGCCAGAGGCCTTAAGTCAGCTGCCGGGGGCCTTAATCACTACCAACGGGCCTGATTTTAGTCTCTGATAATAGCCTGATCCGAAGTAAATGCCTCAATCAATGATTTACTGTTTTGTGTAGGGCTCAGACTGTGTAGAATTGAAGGCTAACTGATAAGCAATCCTGCGGCCAACGGACTGGACCGAATATAAGTAGAATGACTAAACATGCGGCTTAAATCGATCAAATTAGCTGGGTTCAAATCCTTTGTGGACCCAACAAATGTCAACTTTCCAAGTAACCTGTGCGCCGTGGTCGGCCCCAATGGCTGTGGCAAATCGAATATTATCGATGCCGTGCGCTGGGTCATGGGTGAGAGCTCGGCCAAGAATCTCCGCGGCGAGTCCATGTCTGATGTGATCTTTAATGGCTCCGGTGGTCGCAAGCCAGTGGGGCAGGCTGCTATTGAACTGATATTCGATAACTCCGATGGTCGTATCGTCGGTGAGTACGCCTCCTACAATGAGATTGGTATCAAGCGCAAAGTGACCCGCGATGGTCAGTCTAATTACTACCTCAATGGCAATAAATGCCGCCGCCGTGATATTACCGATATCTTTCTGGGCACAGGTCTGGGTCCGCGCAGTTACGCCATTATTGAGCAGGGCATGATCTCCCGTCTGATTGAGGCCAAGCCGGATGAACTGCGAGTTTATATTGAAGAAGCCGCAGGTATTTCCAAATATAAAGAGCGCCGCCGGGATACCGAGGGGCGCATTCAGCGCACCATGGAAAACCTTGAGCGTCTGACCGATATCCGCGATGAGCTGGGTCGTCAGCTGGGTCGTCTTGAGCGTCAGGCTAAAGCCGCAGAGAAATACGCTGAGTATAAAAAAGAAGAGCGTCAGATCTCCGCGGAATTGCTGGCCCTGAAATGGCGTGGTTACAACGCCTCTGCCACCGAGCAAAAACAGGTGATTGGTGCGCTGGAAATCGAGCAGGAAAAATTTATCACCCAGCGTAGTGGTTGTGACACGGCCATTGAAAAACTGCGCACGGAATTTACCGATCGCAGCGATGCATTCAATGAAGTGCAGGCGCGTTTTTATAAAATTGGCGGTGACGTTGCCCGTATTGAACAGGCCATAGAGCACGCCCAGCAGCGGGCTCAGGAGCTGTCCCAGGATCTGGAGCAGACTGAGCGCAACTTTAGCGAAGCGGAGCAGCACCTGGCCGCGGATCGGCAAAAGGCCGCCGGATGGCAGGCAGAATTTGATGAACTGGCGCCGGGGCTGGAAGAGGCCACCGCCGCTGAAGCAATTTCCTCAGAGGCACTGCAATCCGCAGAAGCGGCTATGCAGAGTTGGCAGCAAACCTGGGATGAGTTCAATCAGAAGTCAGCCAGCCCGAGACAGCAGGCGGAGGTGCAGCAGTCTCGCATTCAGCATCTGGAACAGCTGATGCGTCGTTTAAGCGAGCGACAGGAATCACTGTCCACCGAGGCCAGCAGTTTTCAGGCCAGTCCCGCTGAGGAAGAAATGGCCACCATTCAGGCCATGCTGTCTGAAGCGGAACTTAACCGCGACAGTATTGAGAAACAGCGCGTCGACAATGCCGATGAAATCGAAGCATTGCGCGGCGAAGAAAAAATTGCCGCAGAGCAGCACGATAGCGCCCGCAGTCGTCAGCAAACCTTAAAAGGTCGTCAGGCCTCTCTCGAAGCATTGCAACAGGCAGCCAAAGGTGATGATGCCGAGCGACAGTGGCTGGCCGCCAAAGGCCTCGGTGATAAACCTCGCCTAGCCGATTCTGTCGAACCGAGCAGTGGCTGGGAAGTGGCGGTTGAAACTGTGCTTGGCAGTTATTTGCAGGCGGTTGCCGTGGACGATATCGCAGGCGCCGTGGATATGCTGGATGACTTTAAAAAGGGTGAGTTGCTACTGGTGGGCAATGCCGCTGCTAGTGTTCAATCTGGTGATAAAGGCCGGCTGCTCAGGGATCTGGTTAAAGGGGATGCAGCTCGCGGTTTAATGAGCAATGTCTATGCCGTCGAAAGTCTGGCCGCTGCATTAAAAATGCAGCCCTCGCTGTCAGCCATAGAATCTGTGGTCACCCAGGATGGTATCTGGCTGGGCAATAACTGGTTGCGGGTGGCTCGAGATAAAGATGCCACTGCAGGTGTGCTGCAGCGCAAGCAAGAGCTGGAAACCATTGTTGCCGAGTTGGAGCAGTTGGATAACAGTATTGGCGAGCTGGAAAAGACCCGCCAAACTAATGAACAGCGCATGCAGAGTCTCGAGCAGAACCGTCAGGAAATTGCCGCCAATATTTCCCAGCAGCAGGCTAGCTATACTGATTTGCGCTCCAAGCTAACGGGCTTTGAGGTGCAGATTGAACAGTACAAGGCGCGGAAAGAGCGCGCTGAAAACGAGCTTGCTGAAGTGGTGACCCAGAGTGAAACCGAGCAGGAAAATCTCTCCGCAGCCCGGGTTATTTTGCAGGAATCCATCGACAAGATGGAGGCGGATACAGTGCGCCGTGAAGAGCTTATTGCTCAGCGCGATACCTGCCGCATCCAGCTCGATGAAGTGCGCCAGACCGCTCGCCACGATCGCGATCGCCGTCAGGAACTGGCCATGCGCGAGGGCTCTCTGGGCACTCAGTTAACCTCAATCAAAGAGGGTATAAGCCGTCTGGAAGTGCAGGTGGAGCGGCTTCAAGAGCGCCGCGAGCAGTTGCGCGAAGCTTTTAATATCAAAGAAGATCCCACTGATAGTCACAAGATTGAATTGGAAACTCAGCTTGAAGCTCGCCTGCTGGTTGAGAATGAACTAGCCGAAGTCCGAGCTGCTGTCGAGGCCATTGAGCACCAGATGCGCGAGCAGGAAAAGCTGCGCAGTGAAATGGAAGTCGAGGTGCAGAAGGTTCAGGGCAAGCTTGAGCAGCAGCGTATTTCTGCCCAGGAGATAAGGACTCTGAGTCGCACTATTGAAGAACAGATTGCCGAGAAAAAAGCCGATCTGGAAACCTTGTTGGAAACGCTGGATGAAGATGCGGCGCTGGTGGATTGGGAAGAGCAGTTGGAGTTGATTGGCAACCGTATTCAGCGCCTTGGCCCCATCAATCTGGCGGCTATTGATGAGTACAAAATTGAGTCAGAGCGCAAAGACTACCTTGATCAGCAAAATGCTGAGCTGGAAGATGCATTGACGACTCTGCAGAATGCGATCCAGAAAATTGATCGCGAGACGCGCACCAGATTTAAAGAGACCTTTGAGCTGGTCAATGGTCATATTCAGGAGCTGTTCCCGAAACTGTTTGGCGGTGGCCATGCCTACCTTGAGATGACAGGGGATGATCTGCTGGATACAGGGGTTACGCTAATGGCGCGCCCACCAGGTAAAAAGAACTCATCTATTCACCTGCTATCTGGTGGCGAGAAAGCAATGACGGCGATTGCCATGGTGTTCTCAATCTTTAAATTAAATCCTGCACCTTTCTGTATGCTGGATGAGGTTGATGCGCCGTTGGATGACGCCAATGTAGGGCGCTATGCCAATATGGTCAAAGAGATGTCTGATCAGGTACAGTTCATCTTTATTACCCACAACAAGATTTCAATGGAAGCGGCCAATCAGTTAATGGGTGTGACCATGCATGAACCTGGGGTATCCAGACTGGTAACAGTGGATGTCAATCAGGCGGCTGAACTGGCTGAGGCCTGACAGCCTAGGAGTCGTGAAAAAAAGAACTGCGTTTCTTTAAATTGCGAATTACAGTAAGTTAACTTTTTTGATAGTTGAGTAAGCCGCAGATATGGATTTTTTTGGCCCACGTGGACTATTGTTGGTCGTTGGAGTGCTGGTTGTTCTGGCCTTGGTGCTGGACGGCTTGCGCCGCATAAAACGCAATCGCTACGAAAACCTGCACATGTCATCGCGCAAGTTGCAGAAATCTGCATCCAATAACAGCGATGACTCGGATCCCTATCTTGACAGCCAGTTTCCCTCGGGAGGTTCCCGTGTGGTTGGTGTGCGTGATCAAGGTAGTCTTGAAGAGGTTGAATCTCTGTTGCGCGGCACTGATGGCTTTTCAGGCTCTGCGCCATCCCGGCAAGAACAGCTCGACCTCGAGGCCACGCCGGTGGAACAGGGGCGAGCCGAACTACAAAAAGCAGAATTAGAAAAGGCGCAACTGGATATGGGCCAGGCCCAGCAGTTAGCGTCCAAGGCCAAAGCCTCTGCTCCTCAGGAAGTGTTAGTGATGCACCTGATGGCGAATAAAGGCGAGACCATTGATGGCCAGCAGTTGCTCGATGGCGTGCTGGCTGCCGGATTTCGCTTTGGCGGCAGAAAGATTTTCGACCGTCATATTGGCGATCAGGGTTCCGGTGAAATCCTGTTCAGTCTGGCCAACGTTGCCAATCCCGGCACCTTTGATCTAAATACGATTGCACAGCTACAAACTCCAGGCGTCACATTGTTTATGGATCTTGAACAGTTGACTGATCCAGTGGCGGCCTTCGATACCATGATAAAGTCTGTCGACAGCCTGGTTGCCCAGTTGCATCTCAATGTGCAGGACGAATCTCGCAGTTCAATGACCAAGCAGACTATTGACCACTATCGTCAGCGTGCCCGCGCGGTTTCCCATAAACGCGACAAGGGCAACTGACAACTAACGGCGACCATCAATGGCAAATATTCCAGAGCACGTTCTGCGGGATTATGAACGTCTCAAGGACGAGTTAAACCAGCACAATCACCGCTACTATGTATTGGATGATCCCTCTGTCCCAGACAGTGAATACGATCGTCAAATGCGTCTTCTCCAGGACCTTGAAGAACAGTATCCAGATTTAATTTCTGCTGACTCCCCCAGCCAACGCGTGGGCGGGGAAGCGCTGTCATCCTTTACCCAGGTGCGTCACACGGTTGCCATGCTGTCTCTGGACAATGCTTTTTCTGCCGCAGAGCTGGAAGACTTTGAGCGCAAAATCAAAGATCGATTAAACTATGGGGCACTGTCCGACAATCCCGAAATCGACTATGTCTGTGAACCAAAGCTGGATGGGGTTGCTGTTAGCCTGCTGTATGAGTCCGGCCTTTTGGTTCGCGGTGCGACCAGGGGTGATGGTGCTGTCGGCGAAGATATTACCGCCAATGTGCGCACCATCAACAGCATTCCCCTCAAACTGCGCGGTGCTAATATCCCCAGGCTGTTAGAGGTTCGCGGTGAAATCTATCTGCCCAGGGGCGGGTTTGCGGCGATTAATGCCGCAGCTATCGTCGCTGGGGACAAGACCTTTGTTAACCCCCGCAATGCAGCGGCTGGCAGCTTGCGTCAGCTGGATTCAAAAATAACCGCCAGTCGACCATTGGAGATGTGTGCCTACAGTGTCGGCCAGTTTGAGGCTGACCTGGTGCCAGACACACATCTACTTATGCTTGAGGCTCTGGCGGACTGGGGTTTTAAAATTAATGAGCATGTGCAGCTGGTAAGCGGTATCCCAGACTGTGAGGAATATTACGAGCGACTGGCTGGTCTGCGGGATGGGCTGGCCTATGATATTGATGGCATTGTCTACAAGGTTAATGATTTAAAGCTGCAGCAACGGCTTGGCTTTGTGGCTAAAGCACCACGCTGGGCCATTGCGCGCAAGTTTCCCGCCCAGGAAGAAATGACTCAGTTATTGGATGTGGAGTTTCAGGTTGGCCGCACTGGCGCTGTGACACCGGTGGCGCGTTTGCAGCCAGTGTTTGTTGGTGGTGTCACTGTCAGCAACGCCACATTGCACAATGGTGATGAAATTGAACGGCTGGGGATTTGCATTGGCGATACGGTGATTATTCGCCGCGCCGGAGATGTGATTCCCCAGATAGCCAAGGTGGTTCTAGAAAAGCGCCCGGCGGATGCTCAGCCAATTGTCTTCCCGGAACGTTGCCCGGTCTGCCGGTCCTCGATTAAACGGGTGGAAGGCGAGGCTGTCGCCCGCTGTTCTGGTGGCCTGTTTTGTGGGGCTCAAATAAAGCAGGCGATTAAACATTTTGCTTCGCGCAAAGCCATGGATATTGATGGCCTTGGGGACAAGCTGGTGGACTTGCTGGTGGATCAGGGGGTTATCTTCTCCGTGGCTGATCTCTATGAATTAAAAACTGAGCAGCTGACTGGCCTGGAGAGACTGGCGGACAAATCTGCCGCCAATTTGGTGGCTGCCATTGATGCCAGCAAGCAAACCAGTCTGGCCAAGTTTTTGTACTCCCTGGGTATTCGCGAAGTCGGGGAGGCCACAGGCCAGACTCTAGCCAATAACTTTGGCTCTCTGGAGGCTGTGATTGCAGCTGATTTAGAGCAGCTGTTGGAGGTCGATGATATAGGCCCGGTGGTGGCTAAACATATTGTTGATTTTTTCCGCAACCCGGATAATTTGTCTATTATTCAGGCATTGCGAGAGGCTGGTGTCAGCTGGCCGGATATTGATCAGAATGCCCAGGCCTCACAACCCCTGAAAGGCCAGACCTGGGTGTTGACCGGTGGTATGGAGATTATGAGCCGCGCTGAGGCCAAAGATCGACTGCAGGCGATGGGTGCCAAAGTGGCTGGATCCGTATCCGCTAAAACCGCCCAGGTGGTGGCAGGGCCCGGGGCAGGGTCCAAACTAAGCAAGGCCCAGTCACTGGATATCCCGGTAATGGACGAAGCGGAGTTTATTGCGTTTTTGGCCGAGGCGGATTAACAGCAAATACAAATATTAGCAGGGAGCTAAATAGTGGAAATGGATCTTCAATCTGAGTCAGTGGTTTATGGCTGCATTAAAAATGTCGCTGTTGACAGTGGTGTGGAGCATCGCCGCAATAATCGCGCGGCCATGCTGGAACTTCCCTCGGCAGAATCCTGGAGTCTGGTAAATCGTGAGATGTTTGCACTGCCAGAGAAGCAATGCGCGGATCTGCACCTAACCACTGATGTGATGCATTTTGGTGCCTCCTATCAGGGCGTCGAGCATGAGTGGAAGTACTGGCTCGAGCAGTTTGAAAAGTTGTTGCGCAAGATGTATTGGGTGTCGGCGACTGTGCATCTAGAGACTGAACTCTCGGGGCTGCACTCATTTATTTATGAAGTGGATGGGGTGTCTCATATTCCCAACCAGTCGGATATTAAGTTACGCTGTGAATGGGCCAGAGAGCTGGTTTAGAGCGTATCTACATAAGTTAAATAAAGCGGGTATTAGAGTGATTTGGTCAAAAAAGAAAAATGCCAACAAGCAGAGATCGACCTGGATAGCTTCCATGGTGGCATGTTTCTTGTTTTTGCTGATGGCGGTCAAGGTCTATAAAGTGCCGGTCGACGAAATGGCTGGCAATCTGTTTGCCCTGGTACTGGGACTGGTTATGATTATCGCCGCGGCAGCTCTGCTGGGGCGCCTGATAGTTGCACTGCGCCAGCGTTTTAAATAGGTGCCTAGACAGAGTTTCTCGTTTGGTTATTTTTTAGCCACCATAGCGACCAGTAATCTGGCCATGGGCATCCATAAGGTGCTGTATCCCTGGCTGGTGGTGGGGGTTCTTCATGAATCTCCCAGTCGGTTGGGTGTGGCCCAGTTGGCGCTGCTGTTACCCAATCTGCTATTTATTTTGCCCGGTGGCGTGGTGTCAGATCGCTCCCACCGCGGCACCTGGTTGTCTCTGTTATTTCTGCTGTTTCTGTTGCCTCTCGGGCTGTTGATGGTGGCTGTGATCAGTGGCGAGCTAAGTTTTACCATGCTGCTGCTGTTTGGTATCACCTTTGGCAGTCTGCTGGCCTTTGTCCAGCCTGCCCGGGAGAGTCTACTCGGCTATGCTGCTCCAGAGCTAATGCATCAGGCCGTGGCCAAGGTGATGGCAACGCAGTTTATTGCTCAGGGCATTGGTTTTCTTATTGCCGGGCAGCTGGGTAACTTAAGCCTGCCCGAACTGCTGGCCATTCAGATTGTTATTTTTGTGCTTAGCTCTATATTGATTAAACGCAGTCATCCTTTGCCCAAGCAGCAGCCGGAGGAGTTAGCCGAAAGGGGCGAGGTGGAAACAAAATCAGTAAAACAAACCTTGCTTGAACTGGGCGATGGGCTGCAGCTGTTTCGAGATGATAAAGGCCTGATACATCTATTGCTGATTGTTTTTGCCACAGGGTTTCTCGCCTTTGGCGTCTACCTGGTGGGCATGCCGCTGATTGCCCGGGAATTTTATAATGGCGGCGCTGAACTGTATGCGGCACTTCAGGTGGTGTTTAGTCTGGGTATTGTCAGTGCCAATTTGGGCGTGATGAAACAGGCCAAGCTCAATGCCAAACCTGGCCGCCTGATGGTCGTCAGCTTTCTGCTGAGAGGCAGTCTGGTTGGGGTGATTGCATTGGTGCCAAGCCTGTGGCTGCTGTTTCCCGTGGTCTATGTATGGGGCTTTTTCTCTGGGCTATCCATGACTCTGGGGCGAACCATACTACATAACCAAGTATCCCATGCCATGAGATCCAGAGCGGCCTCTGTGTATCAGCTCTGTCTGTTGGCCGGTGCGCCGCTGGGGGCCTGGGTCTGTGGTCTGACTATTGAACGTATTGGTTTGAGCTCGGCATTTGTGCTGATTGCTGGTGCCACCTTGCTGGTCTCGGTTTTGACTGCTGTCTTTTCACCACTGTGGCATCTAAAGGCGGTTAGATCTGCCTGAAGGCAATCAGGGCCGCGGTAATAGCGACATTCAAAGACTCGACATCATTGGCCATGGGAATGGCGACACGGTGATCGCTGAGGGCAGCAACTTCTGGACTGACCCCTTCAGTTTCATTACCCAGTACAAACACCACAGGTGCCTTGGGCGCAAAGTCCGTCAGCGGGGTTGCCTGATGTGAAGACATTGTGCAGATTTCATAACCCTGCTGTTTAAAGTCTGCCAGTGCCTTTGACAGGGAATCACAGCGCAGAATATTGCCTTTAAACAATGTGCCAGCACTGGCTTTAATCACCAGAGGTGAAATATCTGCAGTGCCTTTGCTTGGCAGCA
Source organism: Porticoccaceae bacterium (assembly GCA_018664075.1). Lineage (GTDB taxonomy): Bacteria > Pseudomonadota > Gammaproteobacteria > Pseudomonadales > Porticoccaceae > HTCC2207. The sequence continues at coordinate 11,459 of JABJOY010000024.1, forward strand.
GCAGAGCCTGAGCTGGACTGGCAGTAACACTACGGATAATCATGCCCAGATTCTGTGGGTTGGTAATGCCATCCAGAGCAATAATGGTTCCAGCCGGGCCGTCGCTCAGTGCCTGCTGGTAGGGCTGGTAGCCAGGGCAGTGAATATCGCAGGCCACCCCTTGGTCCTGTTTGCTATTGCGAGAAATACGCGACAGCTCCGAGCGGCTGTGAAAACAGATCTCGATATTGCGCTTGGCTGCCAGTTGACGGATCTGCGCAATAATACCGCCATCCCGATTTGAGTCCGCCAGGTGCAATCGAAATATTTTAAGTTTGCTGTCTTCGAGTATCTCCAGCACCGGCTTGCGGCCATATACAGTGATCAGCTGATCAAAAAATGATTTTCGCGCAAGGTACTCCGGGCTGTCATTCATAGCTCTAAATCCTTGGCTCTAATTCTTTTTGTCGCTGGGCTTCAACAGCTGTTCTATCTGCTGCAACTGCTGCTCAGAGGCCTGACCTTGCCGTTGAGAAATTGGCAATGTGGCATTGCCCAGAGCGCTGTAAACCTGTTGCCAGAGATCGGCCTGTTCATGGCCATTAAACGCCTGCAAGTGGTTGGCGACAGTGGCAGAATCACCGCGGGCAATGGGGCCCGTGAGTGCGGCAGTCGCGCCTGTACTCAGATAATTATCTAATGTCTGTCTGATCAATGAACCCAAAATATTGCCATGGCTATTATCGGCGCCTGCCGCTGTGAGCATCTGCTGGCTAGTGTCCAGCAGGCTTACCAGATAGTTACAGGCCATCACCGTTGCGCTGTGGTACAGGGCTTTTTGCTGGCTATCAATGGCAAAGGGCAGGGCACCTATAGACTTAAACAGAGGCTGCAGCTGTGCAACCGCCTCAGCCTGGCCTTCGATAGCACAGTGACTGCCAGAAAAGGTCTCTAATGATTGCTGTGGATTGGCAAAGCTGTGGACAGGGTGCACAGAGGCGACACTGATATTTTCTTGAGCTGGAGCGAGAACCGAAGAACTTGTGGAGCCGCTGCAGTGAAAAACCACAGCGCCACCATGCACAGTACCAGAGGCTAACAGTGCTTGATATGCAGCTTCAATTTGACTGTCAGGGGTTGCGATCATCCAGAGGTCGGCTGGTACAGCTGTTTCCATAGTAGCTGCGGTGCCGGAGCCTATAAAATCAATAGCCTGCCGGGCTGATGGCTGCCCGGAATTGATGATCTGCCCAATAGTCACATGCTCACTGAGCAGGCGACACAATGTCCTGCCTAGACGACCAGCTCCCACACAGGATAGGGTTGTCATAATGATTTAAGCTAACAGCTCTCTGTAGGCCTGCACCGCATTGGCCATACCCATGGCCAGTGAATCAACGGTAAAGGCGTGGCCGATAGACACTTCTAAAAGATCGGGGATACTGGCAAATTTGGTTAGATTGTCGAGGTTGAGGTCGTGGCCCGCATTGACCCCCATGCCCAACTCAGTTGCCAGTTCAGCTGCTGCCAGATGCTGTTCGAAGATAGCTTGCAACTGGTCTGTTCCCCAGGCTGCGGCATAGGGCCCGGTGTAGAGTTCGATGCGGTCGGCGCCTATTTGAGAGGCCAGTTTAATTTGCTCCAGATCCGGATCCATAAAGAGGCTGACGCGCATACCCTGTTTTTGCAGGCGCTGGATAACAGGTGCCAGTTGTTCGGCGGAGCTGGTTAGATAAAAACCATGGTCAGAGGTGAGCTGGTCATCCCCATCTGGAACCAGCGTGCACTGGTCGGGCTGAGTTTCTTCAACTAGCTCTACAAAACCGGGATAGTCTGCCATGGCAGGAGCAAAGGGATTGCCCTCAATATTAAATTCGACATCTGGGATTGGCGACACCAGTGCGGCTAACTGACGCACATCTGATGGTCGGATATGGCGCTGGTCCGGGCGCGGATGCACCGTAATACCGTCGGCACCCTGGTCAATACAGAGCTGCGCATGCTCAACAACATTGGGGTAATTGCCTTCTCTTGAGTTGCGAAGCAGGGCAATTTTGTTGAGGTTAACACTCAGTGCAGTCATAGTTTTGCCGCTTATCTGACCGGAATAGGTCGCTCAAAAGACAGGGTTTTAGCCTCGGGCTCAGGCAGGGCAGACCAGGCTTCTGGATTGACCAGACGAGCACTGAGAATACGGATCGCCGCTACAGGTACATTCTGGTACATGCTGACAGTCTGGGTTTCTGCGACAGCAATAGTATCTACCACATTCATACCACTAACCACTTTGCCAAATACCGCATAGCCTGGATTCTCGTCTCTAGCGTCTAGGAAACGATTGTTTTTATGATTGATAAAAAACTGCGCTTTGGCGCTGTCCGGGTCGGCCATACGTGCCATGGCAATGGTGCCACGTTTGTTTTTTAACCCATTAGCGGATTCATTAACAATGGCAGAGCGGCTTGATTCTCGGGGGCTAAGATCAAAGGTAAAGCCACCGGTCTGAATCATAAAGCCTTCGATAACGCGGTGAAAAATCAATCCGTCATAATGGAAATCATTTACCAGCTTAACAAAGTTGTCCACGGTAACTGGTGCTGCCTTGGGGTACAGCTCAATAACAATATCGCCAGCTTCAGTTTTCAGCATCACCTGCGGGTTAGCCTCTTCGGCTATAGATAGATTGGCCGTTATCAACAGCGCCACAGTCAGGAGCAAGTTATAAAGTGATTTTTGCATTGTCATAATTACCTTTATCGGCTTACTGCCATTCGGAGAAGCGTTTGCGACCGCGCAGCTTGGGAATCAGCACAACCAGAATGGCACCGAGAAATACGGTGAGCCCACCATACAAGAATGATTCGTTACGCTTGTCTTTTTGCAGGTCATCAAAATTAGCTTTCAGCACATCATTTTCTCGCTGCAGCATATGGTTTTGTTTGACCAGTTTCTGGTTCTGTTCGTTAAGGGCAATCACATCAGAGGAGATTTCTTTGATGCTCGCCAGCTCAGCGACCAGATTCTCTTTGCTGCCTTCGGTACTGTCGAGTTTGCCGCGCAGAGATTTAGATTGCTGGCGAAGTTCAGACATAATCTGTTCCAGCTGACCGTTGCGGTCGGCAAGTTTTTTCAATCTGGCCTGATCTTTGGCCAGCTGAACGCGGGCAATTGGAGTTGAGGTGAGGTGCTGCTGTTCCATCCAGCCCTCGACACCTTTGTCAGTAAGTACCAGAGCCCAGTCATCGTTTTCGGCCAGCAATTTAATGGGCGTCCCCGATTTGATGCCACGGTGGACAATGATGCAGCGCCGGCAGGGAGTTTCCCGCAGTGGCACATAAAATTCATCGGAGATATAGCGCTGCAGTGGCACCGCAAGTCGCTCTACGGCCTCAGGTTTTTCTGCTTCCTCAACAGTCTCCTGAGCGACCGCATTGGGCGCAAAGTAGCAGGTAATAACAAATAGGCTAATCAGTAAATAATTCATTGGTTTTTAATCGCTAGTTTAAATCAGGCAGATCATACCCTGATATGAGTTAAATGATAACTGTGCTCAAGAGCCATCAGCGGGTTTAGGAGCCATCAGCTGTTTTAAGATACCTACGGCAGCACTTTTTTAAATGGTTTTACCGTTACCCTGGCATACACCCCGGCATCGATATAGGGATCTGCATCAGCCCAGCTTTGTGCGCTTGTAAGGCTGTCAAACTCGGCGATAACCAAGCTGCCGGTAAATCCAGCTTCACCAGGCTCAGCATTGTCGATGGCAGGGTGAGGCCCAGCGGCAAATAATCGCCCGGCATCCTTAAGTTGCTGCAGGCGATCGAGATGCGCTGGTCGAGCCTGCATTCTCTTTTGAAGGCTGTTTTCAGTATCTTCACTAATAATGGCGTACCACATGGTATTAAATCCTTTGTAAGCTGCAGCAGCAGGTTATTTCTGTTTAACAATTTCCTCGAGAGGCATGCCGGTCAGTTTGGTAATACCGCGAAACAGATAAAACAAATCTGCTGTGAGCACAAGCATTGCAGGCAAGGCGATAACAGGAAAGCTCAGAGCAGTCATTTTGCCAAGCTGTTCATTAAACGCCACTGTGCCTGGTTCCGCCGTGAGAATAACCACTGCCAATAGATAATTGAGCACCGAGGATAAAAAGAATGAGCCGGCGAGAATCCATGAGGCGTTGATCAGTAATTTGTCGAATTCCCGCACCCGGTTATGTTGCACCAGCGCCTGATTTATCTTTTGCGTATCCATTACTGATTCGTTAAGCAGAAAAGTATGAATCAAAGGCTGGGAAGTTTTCAGGGACAGCAATGTAGCCAGGCCAAACATTGCAGGAATGGAGGCCTCTTTGATGGCGATATAGATCGCATCCAATTCCATCAGGCTTATTCCACCTGTCAGGGTGACACTCACTACTCCGAGGGCTGAGAAAAAGTTGAGCTTGCCGCGTGTAAAAAAATCATGAAGCCCGTAAATGATCGGAAATGAAAGGGCCACTACTATAGCCAGCTTAATACCCAGATAATCATCGCCACTTAACTTAGTCAGAATCAACGTGGGCACGAGTAAATTACAGGCCAGATTAAGCAGCAGGCTCTCTTGCTTTTCAGCGGGCTGGTCCTGAGTTTGCTCAGGCGCTCTGGAGTCTTGATTGGACATGAATAAACTGATGATCGTTGGCGTTGCAGCATTGTAGCGGTTGAGGAGTAATTGTCGAGATATCGGGCAGTTTATTTGTTGCCAAATAGAAGTATAACTTCGTTTTTGCAGATATGTCTGATTATATTATTGAAAACCCATAACTATTGATCTATTAATTTATACCAATTGAAATTTTTATTAGGAATATGCTGTAACTTATTAATATATATGGAAATAGTTGCCTAATTATGAGTAATGTTGAGGCTGATTCAGAGGTGCAAGAAGCGGTATTAACAGAGTCCGAAATGGGAGATTTGTTAGTTGCCTATCTCAACCAACTGGGCATCGAATATGTTTTCGGGGTGCCGGGTGGGGCGATCGAGCCTCTTTACAATGCGCTGGCACGCAGTGAACGTCAGGGTGGTGTTCGGGCTGTAGTGGCCAGGCATGAGACCGGCGCTGCATTTATGGCCGATGGTTACGCCCGCAATACAGGCAAGCTCGGAGTCTGTTGCTCTACAACCGGCCCCGGAGCCACCAATATGATTACCGGCGTGGCATCAGCTTATGAGAATAATGTGCCTTTGCTGGTTATTACGGCACAGACCGCTATTTCAACTTTTGGCAAAGGCGCAATTCAAGACTCTTCATGCACAGGCATTAATACAGTCGGCCTGTACCAGCATTGCACCAGATACAATACTTTGATTTCTCACCCGGCTCAGTTCGAGCACAAGCTATCAGCGGCCATTATGTCGGCGATGGGATCTCCAGCTGGGCCTGCCCATATTAGTGTTCCAAGGGATGTGATGGCGCAGCAGGCTCTGGTTAATTGTCCCAGTTATTCTCTTGATGACTTGCTAAATCAGCCCACCCTAATTGACGATAATGCCGTTGCCAGTCTCTACAAAGAGATTGTCAGATCCAAGCGCCCAGTATTTATTATTGGAGATGAAGCCTGTAATGCAATGCCTGCTATCCTTGAAGTCGCTGCTGAGATTAACGCACAAATACTAGTGACGCCCCATGGCAAAGGTCTGGTCAGCCCTTATCACCCACAATTTAAAGGGGTGATTGGCTTTGCCGGGCATATTTCTGCCTCACGGTTATTGGCAGATCCAGGGGTAGATCTTGTTGTTGCTATTGGCGCTCGTTTCGGTGAATTTTCAAGCCGCGAGGGCTCTTCAATCAAAGCGCGAGGGCTCTCCCATTAAAGAGCCAAGCTGTGTGATAATACGCGCCGGTAAAAGTGCAACCAGCGTATTAACAGAGCAGAAAGGCCAGCATGAGTCAGTATTTTTCTATCCATCCAGATAATCCTCAGCATCGGCTAATTGCCCAGGCGGCAGAAATTGTTCGCCGCGGCGGGGTGATTGTGTATCCTACAGATTCAGTCTATGCCATAGGCTGCCATATTGGCGACAAACATGCCCTTGATCGGGTGCGCAATATTCGCCGGGTCGACAAAAATCATAACTTCACCCTACTGTGCCGCGACCTGTCCGAACTGGCCAACTATGCCAAAGTAGACAATAACGATTTCCGTATTCTCAAAGCCCAGACTCCAGGGCCGTTTACTTTTATATTGCCGGCCTCATCCGAAGTGCCCAAGCGCCTCATGCACCCCAAGCGCAAGACCGTTGGCATACGCGTGCCAGACAGCCCAATTGCTCAGGCTCTGCTTGATGAACTGGGTGAGCCAATGATGACGGTGACCCTGATTATGCCCGGGGATGAATATCCATTGACTGACCCCTACGATATTCGTCAGACCCTTGAACCCCATGTCGACGCCATTATTGATGGTGGTTACTGTGGGCTTGAGCCCACCACAGTGGTAGATATGACTGGCGATCAGCCTGAGTTGCGGCGTCAGGGCATGGGTGATTTTTCACTTATCGGATATTGATGATGTTCAACAGGCGTATTGTGGTTATAATCGGCCCTTGAATACTGATGGGATATCAAGTGTCTAGCGAAGCAACCTCAATTGATGATTCTCAGCCTGCATCTGACAGCGCTGCAACCATTGCCCAAGCCCCCAAAGCGGCCATGCCTGGCCACCAGCAAGAGGAAATGCCTTTTGCTGTGGTGCAGGGCAAAGAAATCACTGTACTGCCCAAAGACCTGTATATTCCGCCGGATGCACTTGAGGTAATTCTCGAAGCCTTTGAGGGGCCACTGGATCTTCTGCTCTATCTTATCCGCCGCCAAAACCTCGATATCCTTGAGATTAATGTGGCTGAAATCACTCGCCAATATATGGGCTATATTGACCTGATGACATCTATCCAGCTGGAGTTAGCCGCCGAATATCTGGTGATGGCCGCTATGTTGGCCGAGATCAAATCCCGTATGTTGCTGCCGCGACAGCCGGTAGATGAAGAAGACGAAGCAGACCCCCGGGCAGAGCTGATTCGTCGGCTGCAAGAATATGAGCGCTTTAAAACCGCTGCTGAAGATATGGATGAAATACCGCGCATGGGTCGCGATATCCACCAGGCCAGAGCCGAAGGGCCTGATCGCGAGCAGGCTAGGCCCCATCCAGATGTTGATATGCGCGAGTTGCTGACCGCCCTGGGTGAAGTATTGCGCCGGGCAGAGATGTTTGAGAGCCACCAGATTGAGTTAGAAAAATTGTCCACCCGGGAGCGGATGTCCCTGGTGTTGGAGAACCTCCATGGTCAGCAGTTTGTGCCCTTTGTCAGCCTGTTTAAAGAGGCTGAGGGTCGTCTGGGTGTGGTGGTCACATTCCTGGCGATTATGGAATTAATTAAAGAGTCATTAGTAGAGATTGTGCAGAGCGAATCTTTTGGTCCAATACACGTAAAAGCAAGAACATCATGAACCCAGATACGATCAGAAAAATCATAGAAGGCGCGCTGTTGGCTGCGGGCAAACCACTGGATATTCCTCGACTGGAAGCATTGTTCGAGGAAGATGAGCGCCCACCCCGGGATCAGATAAAAGCAGCACTCGAAGAAATTGAAAGCGACTGTCGCGAGCGGGGCTTTGAGTTAAAGCAGGTTGGCAGCGGCTACCGTTTTCAGGTGCGACAGGAACTGGCCCCCTGGGTCAATCGGCTGTGGGAAGAGAAGCCCAAGCGCTACTCCCGCGCCATGCTTGAGACCTTGTCTCTGATTGCCTACCGCCAGCCATTAACCCGTGGCGATATTGAACTGGTGCGCGGTGTAGCGGTGAGTTCCGATATTATTAAAACCCTGCAAGAGCGCGACTGGGTGCGTGTCGTGGGCTATCGCGATGTGCCGGGCAAACCAGCACTGTATGCCACCACCAAGCAGTTTCTCGATTACTTCAATCTTAAGAGCCTGGAGCATTTGCCGGCTCTGGGTGAGATTAAAGACCTGGCGGAACTGGATCCGGAACTGGAGTTGAGTCTGGCTGATCCCGCTGTGATTCCCGCCGCGACTACAGCAGCCAATGATGAACAAACCAACACAGATTTTGAGTTAGACCAGCAGCAGGACGGAGTTGAGTCACAGCTTGATGAAGATGAAAGCCACGAGCCACAAGAACAGAGCAGTACACCTATCAATGAGTGAAAAATTACAAAAAGTTCTGGCAACCGCCGGTCTGGGTTCGCGCCGCGAGCTGGAAAAATGGATCTCCGCTGGCCGAGTGTCAGTCAATGGTTCCATAGCCAAGCTGGGTGACCGTGCGGAGTCCACTGACCGCATTATGGTTGATGGGCGCCCGATTAAAATTATTACCGATGATAGTCCCAGAGTGCTGATGTACAGCAAGCCCGAAGGGGAGGTCAGCACCACCTCAGACCCGGATGGGCGACCCACAGTGTTTGACAAGCTGCCCCGCTTAAACCGTGGCCGCTGGATTGCCATTGGGCGCCTGGATATTAATACCAGCGGATTGCTGCTGTTTACCAATCACGGTGAGCTGGCTAATCGCTTGATGCACCCCTCCTATGAAGTGAAGCGTGAATATATGGCGCGGATCCATGGAGAGGTGGACGAGGCTATGATCAAGCGCCTGACCGATGGTGTTATTCTTGAGGACGGCATTGCCAAGTTCCAAACCGTTAAGGCCCAGCATGCGCGAACTCCAGACGAGCGGGGCGGCAGCAACCGCTGGTTTAGAGTGATTCTGGCGGAAGGGCGCACCAGAGAAGTACGCCGCCTGTGGGAATCCCAGGATGTGGAAGTCAATCGCCTCAAGCGCATTAGCTACGGGCCGATTGAACTGCCCTCCATTGTGCGCCGCTCTGAATATATAGAGCTGGATCCCAAGCAGGTGATTTCCCTGTTCCGGGCTGTGGCGCTCAAGCCGCCAAGATTTAGTGAAAAAATGGTGTATAAAGATATTCGCGAGCGCAAAGAGAAGAAGCTGCGCGCACGGGGTGACACCAGCAAGCGCTAGTCAGCGATTCTGGGCATTGATCGACTGCCCGTTAACCTCAGAACTGTCCGATCCCAGCAGATAGAGATAAGCAGGCATAATCTCTTCAGCGCTTTTCAGGCTGTTGGGGTTTTCTGCTGGATAAGCCTGGGCGCGCATATTGGTTCGCGTGGCCCCGGGGTTGATAGCATTGATCCGCACATTACCCAAACCCTCAAGCTCCGCAGCCCAGGTTTGCACCATGCCTTCGACAGCAAACTTGGATACCCCATAGGCACCCCAGAAAGCGCGGCCTACTTTGCCGACACTGGAGGTGGTAAAGACCACCGAGGCGTCGGTGGATTTTTCCAAAACAGGCATTAGTGCCTGAGTCATTTGGAACTGGGCGCTGACATTCACTTTTAACACCTTGTCCCAGACATCCTGGCGATAGTTGTTTAACGGTGTGCGCTGGCCGAGAATCCCGGCATTTAAAAGCAGTGCATCAAGGCGACCAAACTGGTTATCCAGAGCCACTGCCAGCTGGTGATAATCGTCCTGTTTGGCGCCTTCCAGATCAATCGGATAGATCACCGGCTCAGCGGTATTCAGTTCCAGAATCTGATCGAAAACCTGCTCCAGCTTGGCGACTGTGCGCCCAGCCAGAATCACTGTTGCCCCGGCCTTGGCGCAGGCCAGGGCCGCCGCTTTGCCGATGCCATCACCAGCACCAGTAATTAAGATAACCCGGTCTTGTAACAGGTTGTCTGGCGCGGCGTAGTGAATAACTTGTTCTGCTGTGAGCAACGTCTTGTCCTTTAATTAAACAGTAATGAATGGAGCTGCTGAGACTGTTCAACAACCCAATCGGCATTCCATTGGTGAATATTCTGGCCCGCTTCAATATAGCCCCAGGCGGCGGCAATGGTGCGCATCCCTGCGGCCCGGCCAGCATCAATATCGCGGATATGATCGCCCACATAGAGACAGTCCGCAGGGGCGATATCAATTTCTTTGCAGGCCAAAAACATAGGTTCCGGGTGTGGTTTAGGCTGGGCCACATGGTCAGGGCAGATCACTGTAGCCGCACCTCGAAGGGGCAATTGCTGCAGCACTGCATCGGTATAGCGGCAGGGCTTGTTGGTGACAATGCCCCAGGGAATATCCTGCTGGGAACATTGCTCAAGCACCTGCGCCAGGCCATCAAATAGCACAGTTTTGTCAGCCAGATTGGCAAAGTACAGTTCGAGAAACTCCTCTCGCAGAGACTCAAAGTCCCGATGTTCCGGGGTTAGGCCAAAGCCGGTTTGAATAAGACCTATGGAGCCATTGGTGACACTGGTGCGAACTGCAGAGTCGGGCAGTGGCTCGCGGCCATGGAGGCCGAGTTGTTTATTGAGAGCAGTGACAAAGTCCGGTGCTGTATCCAGCAGAGTGCCGTCCAGATCAAACAGCAGAGCTTTAAAATCTAGCATGGCTTGCGCGCGCAAATCATATAGTTAACGTCCACATCCCGCTCATCTAGCTTGTAGGTCTTGGTGATCGGGTTATAGAGCAGGCCAGTCATCTGGTCGATTTCCAGTCCGGCTTCGCGAATCCATTGGCCCAGTTCCGAGGGGCGAATAAATTTGCTGTATTCATGGGTGCCTTTGGGCAGCATGCGCAGAACATATTCCACGCCAATTATCGCCAGTAGATAAGATTTGGGGTTGCGATTGATAGTTGAGAAAAACAGCGTGCCGCCAGGTTTACACATGGCCGCGCAGGCTGCCACGACGGAGTTGGGGTCTGGCACATGTTCTAGCATTTCAAGACAGGTCACAGTATCAAAGGCCTCGGCATGACTTTCGGCATAGTCTTCGGCAGTGGACTTTTCATAGGTCACGGCAACCCCGGACTCAAGCTTGTGCAGATTGCCCACCGCCAATGGGGCATCGCCCATATCGATACCTGTGACTACGGCACCGCGCTGGGCCAGCGCTTCGCACAGAATGCCGCCGCCACAGCCAACATCCAGAACAGTCTTTTCTGCCACTGGCGCCAGACTGTCAATCCAGTTGGCGCGCAATGGGTTGATATCATGCAGTGGCTTAAATTCACTGTTTCTGTCCCACCAGCGGCTGGCCAGTTCTTCAAACTTGCGAATTTCATGGGGGTCAACATTGTGAGCTTTTGACATTATCGGTTTCCAATACTGGTCAGTTTGCGATCTTGTTACGCCATTCTGTGGCTGCCTGGATCAGGCTCTGGTGGTTCATGGTTTGTAGCTGACCCTCGTTGAGCAGAGGCTTGCCCGCTACCCAGCTGTGTGACACCTGGCTGCCAGCATTGCAGTAGACCAGCTGTGAGGCGGGATTATACAGCGGTTGCATGGCAATAGAATCCATTTTTACCGCAATAATATCCGCCGACTTGCCCGCTTCAAGGCTGCCTATCTCATTGTCCCAGCCCAGAGCCGCAGCACCATTAATAGTGGCCATACGCAGTGCGGCATGGGCATCCAGAGCGCTGGCGTCCTGAGATGCATGTTTAGCCAGCAGCGCGGCAGTTTTTAGTTCACCAAATAGATCTAGATCATTATTGCTGGCGGCACCATCTGTACCAATGGCCACATTGATGCCAACGGCCATTAAGTCTGTCACCGGGCACTGGCCGCTGGCCAGTTTCATATTGGACTCGGGGCAGTGAATAACATGGCAATTGTGGTCTTGCAGCAGGCTGATATCTGAAGCATCCACCTGTGTCATATGCACCAGCTGAGTCTGGGGTAGCAGTAGTCCCAGATCACGCAGGCGCTGCAATGGACGACAGTCATATTGCTCCAGGGACTCGTGGATTTCGCTGGCGGTCTCATGGCAGTGGATATGTATTGGCATATCCAGCTCATTGGCGTAGAGGGCAATTTTTTCCATAGCGCTGTCGGAGACCGAATAGGGCGCATGGGGGGCACAGGCAATTTTCAGCAAGGGCTGGTCGCCGTATTTGTCATTCAGTGCCAAACCTTTATGAATATAGTCATCGGCATCGCGCCCATAGGCGGTGGCAAAGTCCAGCACTGGAAAGCCAATCTGGCAACGCATGCCGGCATGGCGAACTGCTTCCGCAATCTGCTCATGGTAGAAATACATATCAGCAAAGCAGGTAGTACCACTGGCAATCATTTCCGCCATGGCCAGCATTGTGCCATCGCGAACAAACTCTTCACTCACATGGCGACTTTCCGCGGGCCAGATATGATTTTCCAGCCAGGGTCTCAGGGGCAGGTCATCGGCATAGCCGCGCAGCAGACTCATGGCAGCATGGCCATGGGCATTGACCAGCCCGGGCATCACAATATGATCATTAAGCTGCTCGATTTTGCGTGCATCAAAGCGCTTGGCCGCTTCAGCCTGTGGATAAATCCCAATAATGCGCTCAGCATCAATTGCCAGGGCGCAATTCTCCAGAATCTGGTTGTTGGGAACCACAGGAATTATCCATCTGCAGTTGATTAATAAGTCTATTTTTGTGCCTTGCATGATCACTCCCGAGTCAGGTTTCGGAGTATACCGAGTTTTTTGCGAGGTTTAAGCTACATAGGCGCTTTGAAGGCAATAAAAGCGGGAAAAACAGCCTTGTTATGTGCTAAAATTCTGCCCTTTAGAAGGGTTGTTGCAGGCTTGTTACAGCAGCGCTTTTCGGGCTTGCCAGACCGGGGTTTCAAGCACTGGGTTGGTAATGGCAAAAGTTATAATAAAATCGGGAAACTAAAAGACATTATGGGTGATTTAGCAAAGGAAATTGTTCCGATCAATATTGAGGATGAGCTTAAACAGTCATATCTCGACTATGCCATGAGCGTTATTGTTGGCAGAGCGCTGCCAGATGTTCGCGATGGCCTTAAGCCGGTGCACAGGCGCGTACTGTTTGCCATGAGCGAGCTGAACAACGACTGGAACAAAGCCTACAAGAAATCTGCCCGTGTGGTGGGTGATGTGATTGGTAAATACCATCCCCACGGCGACTCCGCTGTGTATGAAACTATTGTACGTATGGCCCAGCCATTCTCATTGCGGTACATGCTGGTGGACGGTCAGGGTAACTTTGGCTCGATTGATGGCGACAGCGCTGCGGCCATGCGATACACCGAAATTCGCATGACCAAAATTGCCCATGCGCTGCTGGAAGATTTAGAAAAAGATACCGTCGACTTTGTCCCCAACTACGACGAAACCGAACAGATACCCATGGTGATGCCAACCCGCATCCCCAACCTGCTAGTCAATGGCTCCTCCGGTATTGCCGTGGGCATGGCCACCAATATTCCGCCGCACAACCTCACCGAAGTGGTTAAGGGTTGCCTCGCACTGATCGATAACAGTGACATTACCATTGATGAATTGATGGAATATATTCCCGGGCCAGATTTCCCCACTGGTGCCATTATCAATGGTAGAGCCGGCATTATTCAGGCTTACAGAACAGGCCGGGGCCGCATCTATGTGCGCGCCAAAGCCGATATTGAAGTTGATGAAAAGACCAAGCGCGAAACCATTATTATCCACGAGATTCCCTACCAGCTAAACAAAGCTCGCCTGATTGAGCGTATTGCCGAGCTGGTAAAAGAGAAAAAGATCGAAGGTATCTCCGAGCTGCGGGATGAGTCTGACAAAGACGGCCTGCGGGTGGTAATTGAGCTGAAGCGGGGCGAGATGGGTGAGGTAGTGCTTAATAATCTCTATGCCCAGACCCAGCTGCAGTCAGTATTTGGTATCAATGTGGTAGCTCTGGTCGATGGCCAGCCCAAGATTCTCAACCTTAAACAGATGCTTGAGGCCTTTGTTCGTCACCGCCGAGAAGTGGTCACGCGCAGAACCATCTATCTGCTGCGCAAGGCTCGCGAGCGCGCCCATACATTGGAAGGCTTTGCCATTGCGCTGGCCAATATCGATGAAATTATTACCCTGATCAAGCAGTCTACAACCCCTGCAGATGCCCGTGAGGCACTGGTAGCAAAAGGCTGGAACCCAGGTTCTGTGGTAGAGATGCTGGATCGTGCCGGTGCCTCGGCAACCCGCCCGGAGTGGCTGGAGGAGCAGTACGGTCTGCGCGACGGCCAATACCATCTGTCCCCAGAGCAGGCCAAAGATATTCTCGAACTGCGCCTGCACCGCCTTACCGGCATGGAGCACGACAAGATAATAGAAGAGTTCGCCGTCAAGCTGGAAGAAATTGCCGACTATCAGGATATTCTCGGTGATATCAATCGCCTGATGACTGTGATTCGCGAAGAGCTGGAAGCTGTAGTTGAAGAGTTTGGCGACGAGCGTCGCAGTGAGATCGTTGAATCCCAGCACGATCTGACCGTTGAAGACCTGATTACGGAAGAAGACCGCGTGGTAACTATTTCCCACGGTGGCTATGCCAAGACCCAGCCCCTCACCGACTATCAGGCCCAGCGCCGCGGCGGTATGGGCAAGTCGGCAACTGCAGTGAAAGATGAAGACTTTGTTGAACACCTGCTGGTTGCCAGCACCCATGCCACGATTCTGTGCTTTACCAATCTGGGCAAAGTTTACTGGCTCAAGGTGTATCAGATTCCTGTGGCCGGGCGTAATTCCCGGGGCCGCCCAGTGGTCAATCTATTGCCCCTCGATGAGGGAGAGCGAATCAGTTCAATTCTGCCCGTTGAAGAATACAGCGCAGATAAGTTTGTGGTTATGGCCACGGCCAATGGCACAGTGAAGAAAACTTCATTGGATCAGTACTCCCGTCCACGCAGTGTTGGTTTGCGCGCCGTGGATCTGGTTGAAGGTGATCAGCTGGTGGGTACCGCTATTATTGATGACAACAGTGATGTGATGTTGCTCAGCTCGGAGGGCAAGGCCGTGCGCTTTGCCAGCACCGATGCCCGGGCCATGGGTCGAGTCTCCAAAGGTGTGCGCGGTATGCGCCTCCCCGAAGAGCACAGGGTGATCTCGATGGTGGTGCCCGAAGAAGACGGATTCCTGCTTACGGTCTGTGAAAATGGCTATGGCAAGCGCACCAAAGTGGATGAGTTCCCCACAAAAGGGCGTGGTGGTAAAGGCATGATTGCGATTCAGGCCAGCGAGCGCAACGGCCCATTGGTTGGAGCCACCCAGCTATTTGCCGGTGATGAGATTATGCTGATCTCCGATCAGGGCACCATGGTTCGCACCAGAGGTGACGAAGTATCAGTGGTCGGCCGCAACACCCAGGGCGTGCGCATTATTCGCCTTAGAGACAATGAAAATCTGGTTAGTCTGGCGCGTATTGCCGAGCCAGAGGAAGATGAACTGGCAGAAGACGAAAGCGGCGCCAGCGCCGAAGCATCTGCAGAAGAATAAAAGGATAGAGCATGTCTGACAAAAACCCTTTACTGGGGCTAAGAGACAAGATCGATGCGTTGGACCTACAGATTATGCAGGCCATCAGCGATCGTGCTAAATGTGCGCAGCAGGTTGCCGAGGTCAAGAAAGGGCAGGGCGACAAGGCCTATTACAAGCCTGAGCGTGAAGCACAGGTGCTGCGCCATATTATGGAAAAAAATGCAGGCCCCCTGGACAATGAAGAGATGGCGAGGCTGTTTCGTCAGATTATGTCCGCCTGCCTGGCGCTAGAACAGCCAGTTAAAGTGGCGTTTCTGGGGCCCGAGGGTACCTTCACCCAGGAGGCGGCGCTCAAGCATTTTGGCGACTCCGCTGTTAGCGTGCCACTGGCCGCCATTGATGAAGTATTCCGCGAAGTGCTGGCCGGGTCTTGCAACTATGGTGTAGTGCCAGTGGAAAATAGCACAGAAGGTGTTGTCAGCCACACCTTGGATAGCTTTATGGACTCGTCACTGAAAATTTGTGGCGAAGTAGAGCTTCGTATCCATCAGAATTTTTTGACCGGGCCCAACACCAATAAAGACAGTATTACCAGGGTGTACTCCCATGCTCAGTCACTGGCTCAGTGTCGACAGTGGTTGAATTCTAAGTACCCCAATATTGAGCGCGTGGCTGTGAGCAGCAATGCTGAAGCAGCGAAACGTGTGCAGGGTGAATGGAACTCAGCGGCCATTGCCGGGGATATTTCCTGCCAGCTGTATGGCCTTGAAAAGCTCTGGGACAAAATTGAAGACAATCCAGACAACTCCACCAGATTTTTGATTATTGGTCGTGAAGCAGTACCTCCCAGTGGTGATGACAGAACCTCAATAGTGGTCTCTGTACACAACAAGCCTGGCGCATTGCACGACCTGCTGGAACCATTCCGCCGCAACAATGTGGATATGACTCGCCTTGAGTCACGCCCCTCGCGCAGTAGCAAGTGGTCCTATGTATTCTTTATTGATTTTGTCGGTCATATTGAAGATGCGCCGGTAGCAGCGGTGCTGCAAGAGCTTAAATCTGATGTCGCCGATCTAAAAGTACTGGGGTCATATCCTCGGGCTGTCCTGTAAATCGCAGCTCGTAAAATTAAGCCCGTAACTGATAGCTGGTAAACAAATGTCCCATAACTCAATGAGTGCAACACCTATCATCAATCGCCTTGTGGTGGTTGGTCTGGGGCTTATTGGCTCGAGTTTAGCGGCCGCAGCCCGTGAAAAAGGCTTGGCCAAAGAAGTGATTGGCATTTCTCGCCGCGCTTCGACGGTCGAGATAGCGGTGAAAGCAGGCATTATTGATCGCGGTGAAGATACTGTAGCAGCAGTAGCTGCAGAGCTTGGTGAAGGGGATATGCTGGTAATTGGCGTGCCTACCTTAACCGTGCCCGCAGTCTTGCAGGACTGCGCCAATTTGCTCACAGTCGATGTCACCATAACAGATGTGGCCAGTGTTAAAGGCTCAGTCATGGATGCAGCCATTGATATTTATGGCCAGCTGCCCAGCCAGTTTGTGCCAGGTCATCCTATTGCCGGCTCAGAGAAAAGCGGCGTTACTGCGGCCAATTCCAACTTGTTTATTGACCATCGGGTGATTCTCACCCCAGATACCAGTACCGCAGACAAGCATATACAGCTGGTTGCGGCGCTATGGACAGGGGCAGGGGCCACAGTCTCTAGTATGGCGCGCAAAGAGCATGATGAAATTCTTGCCGCCACCAGCCATCTGCCCCATTTTCTTGCCTACTCCCTAGTGGATACCCTGGCAGCAATGGGTGATAACCGGGAAATCTTTCGCTACGCCGCCGGTGGCTTTCGGGACTTTACCAGAATCGCAGCCAGCGACCCGGTGATGTGGCGGGATATTGCCCTCGCCAACCGCGAATCTATTCTCACCATTCTCGATCAGGTGATGGACAACTTTAAAGAAATGCGCAGCGCTATAGATAGTGGCGATGCAGATTACATGATGAGCGTGTTTACCCGAGCTCGGGATGCGCGCAATCATTTTGGCCAAATTCTAGAACAACAAGCATTACAGGGTGGAATACAGAGTCCCATGGTAGAAAAAATAAGTAACTATCGGGTAAAACCCGGTGGCAATGCAGTAGGGGATATTCGAGTTCCCGGTGATAAATCAATGTCCCACCGCTCCATTATGCTGGGCTCCCTGGCCGAGGGGCTGACTGAAGTCACCGGCTTTCTTGAAGGTGAAGACAGCCTGGCCACATTGCAGTCATTCCGCGATATGGGTGTGGTGATTCAAGGCCCGGAGCAGGGTCGAGTTGCTATTAATGGCGTTGGGCTGCATGGCCTTAAAGCTCCAGGCAAGCCACTGTATCTGGGCAATTCCGGCACTTCCATACGTCTGCTTAGCGGGCTGTTGGCCGGCCAGGCCTTTGATGTAGAGCTTACTGGCGATGCCTCGCTGTCAGGCCGCCCCATGGGTCGTGTGGCCGACCCATTGCGTGAGATGGGTGCAGTGATTGAAACTGCAGAAGGCGGCAGACCACCATTAAAAATTAAAGGCGGGCAAAAGTTGACGCCAATTGACTACCAGATGCCCATGGCCAGTGCCCAGGTTAAGTCCTGTGTTTTGTTGGCTGGCCTCTATGCCGAAGGCGAGACCTCAGTGGTTGAGCCTGCGCCCACTCGCGACCATACCGAACGCATGTTGCGGGGCTTTGGTTACTCTGTGACCACAGATGGCAGCAAAGCCTCACTCCGCGGCGGCGGCAGCTTAACCGCCACTCGTATTGATGTGCCAGCAGATATCTCCAGTGCCGCATTCTTTATGGTCGCCGCGGCTATAGTGCCGGGGTCTAATATTGTGCTGCGCCATGTGGGTGTTAACCCAACCCGGGTTGGGGTGATTAATATTCTGCGCCAGATGGGCACCAGCATCGAGCTGTTTAATGAAACAGAAGTGGGCGGCGAACCGGTGGCTGACATTCGTGTTCAATACGGCGAGCTGAAGGGCATTAATATCCCGGAGGATCAGGTGCCATTGGCAATTGATGAATTCCCTGTACTGTTTGTAGCCGCGGCCTGTGCCGAAGGTCTTACCGTGCTTACCGGTGCGGAAGAACTGCGGGTTAAAGAGAGCGACCGTATTCAGAGCATGGCCGATGGCCTGGTGACTCTGGGCATTGATGCCCAGTCCACTCCCGATGGCATTCGTATTCAGGGTGGCCAGCTGGGTTCAGGACAAGTGCATAGCCATGATGATCATCGTATTGCCATGGCCTTCACCATAGCGGCACTGCGCGCCACAGGGGAGATACTGGTCCATGACTGCAATAATGTCGCCACCTCATTTCCCAACTTTATTAATTTAGCACGCCAGGTAGGCATTGATCTGCAGCGAGAAATGTTAGGCGATTAACCCGCTTATCAGTTCAGATACAAAGGTAAAACCATGGCAACTATTATTACAATTGACGGCCCAAGCGGGGCTGGCAAAGGCACTATCAGCCGTATGTTGGCGAAAAAGCTGCGCTTCCATTATCTGGATAGCGGCGCCCTCTATCGGCTCCTGGGGCTGGCTGCAGTGCGTCACAGTGTTGATATGGCCAATCAACAGGACCTCAGCACACTGGCCGGTCATATGGATATAGACTTTGAGGCTAGCGGTGATGAGTTAAAGGTTTTGCTGGAAGGCGAAGATGTCAGTCTCGAATTGCGCACCGAAAATACCGGCGCTCTGGCATCTCAGGTCGCGTCATTGCCCAATGTTCGCGCAGCACTGCTCAGACGCCAGCAGCTGTTTGCCAAAGAGCCTGGCCTGGTTGCCGATGGTCGCGATATGGGCACAGTGGTTTTTCCCGAGGCTCCACTCAAAATTTATCTGACGGCCAGCGCCGAAGAGCGCGCCCAGCGCCGCTATAAAGAGTTGCTTGCCAAAGGCGAAAATGTTAGTCTGCGCGCCCTTGAAGAGCAGGTGCGCTCTCGAGATGAACGGGATATGAGCCGAGATGCTTCGCCATTGATACCAGCGGCGGATGCAGTGCAGTTAGACAGCTCGGAGTTATCTATTCAAGAAGTGATGGATACAGTGCTAAACCTGGTGTACTTAAAAGGTCTTGCAACCAGTGTCGATCATTAAACGGGCTTTCCAGCAATTGCCAGCTAACATTGCTGCAAGCCTTTATTTTAACTGACCCGCGTAAACTGGCCACGCGGAAAAAAGAGATCAGCCCATGCTGTCACTCTGTCAATACTTAGGTATTTCCCATGAGCGAAAATTTCGCAGATCTATTTGAAGAAAGTCTACAAACCGTAGAAATGAACCCCGGCGCCATTATTACTGGCGTAATTATCGATGTCGATAAAGACTGGGTTACCGTGCATGCTGGTCTAAAGTCTGAAGGCGTTATTCCCGCGGAACAATTTTTTAACGATAAAGGTGAACTTGAAGTTGCTGTTGGCGACGAAGTTCAGGTTGCTCTGGAAGCTGTTGAAGATGGCTTCGGTGCTACCAAACTTTCTCGTGAGAAAGCCCGCCGTGCAGAATCCTGGATCGAGCTTGAAGCAGCACATACTGCTGATGAAGTGGTTACAGGTGTTATCTCCGGTAAGGTTAAAGGTGGTTTCACAGTTGATGTTCGCGGCTTGCGCGCGTTCCTGCCAGGTTCACTGGTTGATGTTCGCCCACTGCGCGAAATTACTCACCTGGAAAACATCGAATTAGAATTTAAAGTGATCAAACTCGACCCCAAGCGCAACAACGTTGTTGTTAGCCGTCGTGCGGTAATGGAGAGTGCAAACTCTGTAGAGCGCGAAGAACTGCTGGCCAACCTGGAAGAAGGCGCGTCACTGAAAGGTGTTATTAAGAACCTGACTGACTACGGTGCCTTTGTTGATCTGGGCGGCATTGATGGCCTGCTGCATATCACTGATATGTCTTGGAAGCGCATCAAGCACCCATCCGAGATGATCAATGTTGGCGACGAGATTGATGTTAAGGTTCTCAAATTTGACCGTGAGCGCAACCGCGTATCGCTGGGCATGAAACAGATGGGCGAAGATCCCTGGGGCGACATCAAAGGTCGTTACCCAGAGGGCGCACGCTGTAAAGCCAAGATCACCAACCTCACCGACTACGGTTGTTTTGCCGAGCTGGAAGATGGTGTTGAAGGTCTGGTACACGTTTCTGAAATGGATTGGACTAACAAAAATGTTCACCCATCCAAGATCGTTGATCTGGGTCAGGAAGTTGAAGTTATGGTACTGGACATCGACGAAGAACGCCGTCGTATCTCTCTGGGTATCAAGCAGTGCTTCACCAACCCATGGGATGACTTTGCTTCAAGCATGACCAAAGGCGACAAGATCTCAGGCAAGATCAAATCTATCACTGACTTCGGTATCTTTATCGGTCTGGACGGTGGTATCGATGGTCTGGTTCACCTGTCAGATATCTCCTGGAACGAAACTGGCGAAGAAGCTGTTCGCAACTTCAAGAAAGGCGAAGAAGTTGAGACTGTTGTGCTTAGCATTGATGCAGAACGTGAGCGTATCTCGCTGGGCATTAAGCAGCTTTCAGACGATCCGTTTAACAACTACGTAGCCGAGAACGACAAGGGTGCGATTGTTAAAGGAACTGTTAAAGAAGTTGACGCCAAAGGCGCGGTTATCGACCTGGGTAACGACATCGAAGCTTCACTGAAAGGCTCTGAGCTATCTCGCGACAAAGTAGAAGATGCCCGCAATGAGCTGACGGTTGGTGCTGAAGTTGAAGCCAAGATTATTAATGTGGATCGCAAGAACCGCACAATTAGTCTGTCGATCAAAGCGAAAGATGTTTCTGACGAAAAAGATGCAGTTAAAGCGCATCGCAAGACAGAAGCTGATACAGCATCACCAGCTACTATCGGTGACCTGATCAAGGCTCAAATGGACAAATAAGGTTCAATTGAGTTCAAAAAGGGTGGCTATGCCACCCTTTTTTTTGTCCTGAAAAGGGCATTTGCCCAAGTTTTGCTTGAATAAATTTAAAACTTCAATAAAATCAAAGAGTAACAAAGCCCATAACAACTTCGGATCAACAAGACGCTAAACCGGCATGACCAAATCTGAACTTATCGACAAGATCTCCGCCAGTCAGGACCAGCTTCCACCTAAAGATGTGGAAATCGCCGTGCGCATGATTTTAGAGAGAATGACCTCAGCACTGGTTGGCAATCAGCGTATAGAAATCCGCGGCTTTGGCAGTTTTTCCCTGCACTACCGCGCACCCAGAGTAGGGCGCAACCCCAAAACCGGCGACGCAGTGCAATTAACTGGCAAGTACGTCCCATACTTCAAACCAGGCAAAGACCTGCGCACCAGAGTAAACGATAGCCTGTAATCAATATTTGGCCAGTACGACAGATCAATCGATAATAAAAAAGGGGATAACGCAGTTATCCCCTTTTTCACATATCGGATGTAGCTTTAGTACATCATATCCCGCGTCGCATTTAGCATCCATGGGAAGTACACCCCAAGCTTTGCCGCACCGTAGGACACCCAGTACTCGATCTTCTGCATAAATGTCATCTCAACCTTCTCTGGCAGCTGCTGTTGCTGTCTGTCGAGATAGGCGTGAATGGCTTCTGCATCTTCCATGCTGTTAGTCTCGTAGAAACCCACCATGCCTTTGTGAGCTCTTGAGCCGCCCAGAACTATGCCGACAAAGTCTATATGGGTCTGCTCACTCATATAGCGCAGGTCAGGCACAACATAATTACTCTTGGCGCTGATACCATGACAAGTGCCACAGTTACGGCCATAGAGTTCCTCACCTTTTTTGATTATCTCAGGGTCGGTGATGGCTTCGTGGCCCAGGGCCAGAATGGTGGCCAGACTTTCATCGGGCAGGGTTTTGGTTTGGCCAAAGTCGCCCAGTTTAAAAACCAGCAGTTTGTTTTGATTGACCTTGTTGCGCTTCAGGTCGTCGCCGATCGTCAGCATTACTGTGCCGCCGCTGCCCTGGGCAACGGCGATATATTGCTCGCCGTCCAGCTCATAGCTCATGGGGCCAGCCAGTACGGCGCTGTCGGATTGATACTGCCATAGAGAGTCGCCATTTTCTGCATCATAGGCGGTGAAGGTGCCTTTGCCAGTGCCCTGGAAAACCAGGTCGCCGTCGGTGCTTAAAATGCCTCCATTGGCTGGTTTATCATGGTGCACTTTCCAGGCTGCTTCCTGTTTGACCGGGTCCCAGGCCAATAGCTCACCATAGACCAGAGCATCGGTTGAAGCTTTGCCGGCGACCCAGCTCAGAGGGTCTCTGGATTCATTCAGGTCGACGCCGGTGTTCCAGCGGTTAAGCTGATACTTGGTGGTTTTCTGGGCGCTAAAGTAATGGGGAATGCTCTGTGCCGGAATATACATCAGACCGGTTTTGGGGCTGAAGGACATGGGCTGCCAGTTGTGGGCGCCGTAGGGTGAGGGCCAGATATAGCTGCCACCATTTGACTGGTAGTCGGCATATTCTGTTTCTACCGGACGGCCGGTTTCCATATCAATATGGCTGGCCCAGGTTACTTTGGCGAAGGGTTCTGCGGACAGCAGCTCACCGGTGGCGCGGTCCAGCACATAGAAGAAGCCGTTTTTGGGCGCCTGCATTATCACCTGACGCATCTCGCCTTTGTGTTCAATCTCTGCCAATGTCAGCTGCTGGGTGGCGGTGTAGTCCCAGTTATCTTTGGGTGTTACCTGATAGTGCCACACATAGGCACCAGTATCTGGGCGCAGGGCTACGATGGAACTCACGTAAAGGTTGTCGCCGCCGCCGGGGCTGCGCAGGTCGCGGTTCCAGGGGGAGCCATTGCCTGTGCCTATATAGAGTAGGTCCAGATCCGGGTCATAGACGATGGAGTCCCAGACGGTACCACCGCCGCCACCGAGCTTGTGCCAAGACTTGTCGCCCCAGGTTTCTACGGCTCTTTCAAGGGCAGGGTGTTCCTGAGGCTTGTTGGGGTCGCCCGGCACTGTGTAGAAACGCCATAACTGGTCGCCGGTGGCGGTGTCGTAGGCGGTGATATAGCCGCGCACGCCGAGCTCTGCGCCGCCGTTACCGATAATGATCTTGCCATCTACAATGCGAGGTGCGCCGGTGACACTGTAGTTGCTGTTGGCTGGGGTGGTCTGCACGGACCAGTTCTGTTCACCGGTCTTGGCGTCCAGTGCGATCAGACGTCCATCCAAGGTGCCAAAGAATACTTGCAGGCCTGTCTCTGCATCGCCCTGCCACAGGGCTACGCCGCGGTTGACTGCACCACAGCAGGCTTTAATCAGATGGTCTCTGGGTACCTGTGCATCGTAGTGCCACAGTTCTTCGCCGGTGCGAGCATCAAGGGCGTGAACATGGGCCCAGCCAGTGCTAACATAAAGTACGCCCTCGTGCATCAATGGCGTGGCTTCCATACCCCTTGCGGTGGAAAATTTAAATGACCAGGCGAGATCCAGTTCATCGACATTGTCGCGATTAATCTTATCCAGCGGGCTGAACCGCTGCTCTTTGTAATTGCGGCCGTAACTCAGCCATTCGCTGTCTGGATTGCTAATGGTCTCTTGATTGACGATGCTAGCCTGGGTTTGCATAACCCCAGCGCCCAGTAGCAACATTGCGGCGGTAACTTTGATGAGTCGGGATGCCATAGGATTCTCCCCTGTTTATTTTTTAATTATTGTTGTAAGTTTTATTGTAGGGCCATTTCGATAAATTGCATACGATCCTGGCCGAAAAACATATCGTCGCCAATAAACATGGTTGGGGCGCCAAAACAGCCCCGGGCGACAGCCGCTTCCGTGTTGCTGATCAAGGCGGCTTTGACCTCTGGTTCCTGAGTACCGGCAATAATCTGTTGTGCATCAAGCCCGGCATCGGATAGCACTCTGCCAACAACCTCCAGATCACCCATATTCTCTCTATCGACCCAGATTGCATTGAACACAGCCTCTATGTAGGCCTGACAATACTCTTTGCCTTGAGCTGCAACGGCGCCGCGCATCAGATTTAGGGTGTTGATGGGGAAGTGGGGGTTGATGGTCAGTGGCACCTGATACAGGGCGGCAAAGCGGGGCAGGTCATGGGCCAGCATGTAGTTGCCTTTGGCGGGAACTGTTACGGGCGATGTATTGCCTGTGGCTTTAAACAGGCCGCCGAGTAGTATGGGGCGATAGTCAATGGTGCAGTTATATTCTGCACCGAGTTGCTGGAGGCGTCGGTGGGCCAAATAGGCTGTGGGGCTACCGAAATCAAAATAAAATTCGACGGTTTGACTCATTGCAATTGCCTGTTCTGTACTGGTGTGAATCCTGAGCTTATTTTTGGCTAGAGAGTAGCGTCGGTAAGGCTTGGTTGTAAATCGAAAAGCATGACCCGTCAGTTCGGGTTTATGCCGCTGCGGCTACTGGCTATTTGGCTGCAATCAGCGGATTGAGAATATCTTCAATCAGACTGATGCTGGCCTCTGGGCTCAGAGACTGGTGATCTCGCAGTCGGTTCCAGTATTCGAAAGACAAAATAGCGACAACGGCTTCCTGGATATTGTTGCCAAGCCCGGTTAGCTCCGGCAGCGAGGCGTAGATATTGCTGCGCAGCTGGTTTTGGTAGTGCTGGTAATTGTGCTTGAGAAATGCAGATCTCCAGCGCCTGGTGGCGGTGGATTTTAAAATATTGGCATGGTCTTCGTACAGATTGCCCAGCTGTTTTACGGTATGGGTAATGCGCTGTTGCAGGGGCTGCTGCTCATCGGCTTGTTGCAGACGGTGATTAAATTCTTTGCGCCACAGCTCGTCAGCGGTGGCAAAAATAGCCTCCATATCTTCAAAGTGACGGAACACTGAGCGGATGCCGACCTTGGCGTGATCAGCCACTTGCTGGGCCGTGGGTACCAGATTGCCCTGGGCGATAAGCTGCAGCATGGCTTCAACAATCACCTGTCTGCTGCGGTCGCTGCGAAGGCGGCGGCCATCTACTTTTGCTGGACTGGTGTTATCTGACATAGGAATAACTTCTAAGGGATCGGTAAGGGGTTAAGTCTGTCATATTTAGAGAAAATTTGCACTCCGCCCGGGCCTTTCGCTGGTTACAAACCACTATTATTAACCAGGATAGCTGTGGAGTTGGCGGGCAGTGAAACTGCAGTGCCATCCTGCCCCAATGTAAACTGACTAAAATGCTCGTCGACGCCCTTTAACCAGGCGGCCTCGGCACCGAGCTGATCCAATGGCGGCACCACATGATAGTAGAGCAGGTGGCCCACATCGGCATCTCGCGCAGTTTCGGCGGCTTCTATTGGAGATGCATGGTAGTCGAGTACATCATGAAATATTTTCGCCATATTATCCTGGCCCGCATTGGTCGCGCCCTGGTTCATAGCCTTGAGCAATTCAGGGGATAGGGCTTCATGGACCAGCAGGTCAATACCCCGGGCAAATTTTTCAATATTGGCTGATTTACTGGTATCACCAGAGATCAGAGCGGTGCGGCCGGCGTAGCTAAATCTGTAGGCTACGGCGGGAGAGATAGGAAAATGATCCACTGCCAGCATTTCTACTGTTAGACCGTCCTGTTCATAGACAGTGATAAGTTCGTCATCAGCGGGGACTGGGGCACTGACTGCGACCATACCGGCGCCACTCAGCGGTGTGGTGTTATCCCCGTGATGATCATTGCGGTAGATCACATCCTGAGCATAGGCTTGATTAAAACCATCGACTACCGCGGATACACCCTCAGGGCCATAGATATTAAGCGGTGCATCGTGAGCGCCATTGGCCCAGCGCAATGTGGCTACCTCGCCAAGACCATCGATATGATCAGAGTGGAAATGAGTGACAAAAACACCGCTTACCTGCCCGGGTGAATAGCCCATGCGGCCAAGGTTGCGTATGCCATTGCTGCCACTGTCGACCAAAAATAGTTTACCGGCAGCAACTACTGCGACACAGGGTCCAGACCGGCTCGCCGAGGGCATTGGACCACCGGCACCGCACAGGGCTATATGCAGGCCATCGCCCAGCGCATCGATCTTGTTACTTTGCAGATTGGCTTCCATGCCCTGGGGCACAAGCCTGAGAAAAATATCGCCCCGCTGGCTAAAGAGGGCCAGTCCCAAAATAAGCAGTATCACAGCTGAGATATAGCGTTCTTTCATCATCTGATTTGTCCCCTACCAGGCACATTGATTTAAAAGCGCACAATAAATTATAGGGTGACATGGTGGCATACAGTATGTCAATATATTCTAGCAAAACTAGCCTGCTCAGGAGCCTGTTGTGACTCAGTCCAAGCCCATTACTCTCATTGGTGCACCGCCTTCCCCCTACACCAGAAAAATGATTTCTATTCTCAGGTATCGACGCATTCCATACAGCATTGTCTGGGGTGATCCCGGTGCTGTGCTTCTGGGAATGGGCATTGCCAAACCCAAGGTGGCACTGCTGCCCACCTTTGTGCTGCCCGATAAAAGAGGAGAGATGCAGGCAGTCTGTGACTCGACCCCGATAATTCGCCGCCTGGAAACTGAGCATAATGGCCGCTCGGTAATCCCGGATGATCCGGCAATGGCCTTTATTGATTATCTACTGGAAGACTTTGCCGATGAGTGGGGCACCAAATATATGTTCCATTACCGCTGGCACCCAGAAGCAGATGCGGATAACGCGGGCACTCTGTTGCCACTGTTTCAGAAGGTAAATCTGCCGGAGCAGACGTTTGCCCAGTTTAAACCCTTTATCACCGAGCGCCAGGTGGGGCGTCTACATGTTGTAGGTTCCAATGAGGTGACTGCGCCGGTGATTGATGCCAGCTACCTGCGCTTTTTATCGGCGATGGAGGCTCACCTGGCCGAGCAGCCCTATCTGATGGGTCATCGCCCCGGGGCATCGGATTTCTCTATTTATGGTCAGCTGACCCAGCTGGTAGGTTTTGATCCAACACCGCGGTCCATTACCCACAGGGTTTCTCCGCGGACTGTCGCCTATACGGGACTGATGGAGGATCAAACCGGGCTTGAGCCTGCAGCGGAAGACTGGAATACCATTGAAACTGCACCGGACAGTCTGCAGGCAATCTTAAATGAGGTGGGACATGTCTACGCTCCCGCGCTGCTGGCTAATGCCAGAGCTATGGAGGCAGGGGAGAAAACCTGGGAGACGGAAATAGATGGCAGTCGCTGGACTCAGCAGACGTTTAATTACCAAGGCAAGTGCCTCCAGCGCATTAACGCCGAATATCAGGCGTTAACTGCGGCTGACAGAGCCCGTGTGGACATAATCCTCGAAGGCACGGGCTGTGAGCAGATTATTCTTTAGGTCTGATTTATGCCTTTTTATTCTGCAGGGACAGCACCAGCATAATGCTGGCTATAGCTAGCAGCGGCAAATTGCTCACAGCCCCCGGAGGCACATGTTCGTAATAGGGTGTTGACAATGGATGCATGGTGCCTGCTGCCATGCGCATAGGCATTTCGATCACCACGGTGAGCCATAGTAGTGGCAGCAGGTTGCGATAGCGCCACATGCAGACATAAAAAATAGTCAGGGTTATCAGCTGAGCTGACCCCCAGAGCGAGGCAAACAGATAAATCACATTATTGGGGTTGGGAGCGCCCTCCGCAAAGGGGAAGATAATAATTGAAGCTATGCTGTTGATGCCGCCATCGTCCGCTAGGAAATGCATAAAGCCGCGAAAGGTGTACATGGCGATCAGCAGATAAAACACATACAGGGCGATGTTATTGCCCTGATAATCGTTATTGGCCTGCTTGGGAAACAGTTTATCGATAAGACTCATTGGGGGCTACTCTTGTTAAATTTTCTCAAGCATAATAAATTAACAGTGTCTATGCCAGTTTATTTTATGCCGATAAGCTGCTAACTTAGCCGCTGTTCTCAATAATAAAAACAACCAGAGGCTGAGTATGACAGAGCAATTTAAAGAGCAGGGTGGGGCGGCGACTATGGACCCGAGCGCCGCCTTCCGCTGGCTGTCCTCAAAGGTTATGACCTATATTATCAGCCCCCGGCGGCAGGCTAAAATACGGGCAAAAGCCGAAAAACACCGCCGCGCTGCTGGTGCTCGACATGTGGTTGAATACTTTCATCAGGTGGAGGACGGTTATAGTCATTTGGCGGCTCAGGCACTGCAGTCTCTGAGCCAGCGCTATGATATTGATCTGCGCTGTTATCTGGTTAGTGGACCGTCCGGGGGTAATAGCGTTGAGCCTGATCTGTTGTTGAAACTCTCCCATTATGATGCCTCGCTTATCGCTCCCCATTACAATCTCGATTTCCCCCAGTCAAAGGGGCTTTCCGACCCTGCGGCAATTGCTCAAGCAGAATCAATTTTGGCTGCCCAGGACAGTAAGAGCTTTATTGCGCTGGCGGCTGCTGTGGGTGCTGCTCTGTGGTCTGGTGACGCTGTAGCTCTAAATACATTGGCAGAGCAGCATGGTTGCGCAGCAGAGAAGCAGGCTGAAGCCTGTCTGGCCCAGGGCAATGCCCGGCGCGCTGAGTTAAAACATTATTCCGGAGCCATGTTCTACTATGGTGAGGAATGGTATTGGGGTGTTGATCGGCTGCATTATTTAGAGGAGCGCCTGGCTGAACTGGGAGCGGATAAGGATCCACAGCAGCCCATGCTAATGCCAGGCTTTGGGGTTGAAGCGGGCAGGCACAGAGACAATGGCAGCCTGACATTGGAGATTTACCCTTCATTGCGCAGTCCATATACCGCCATGGTCTTTGACCAGACATTGGCACTGGCGGAGACGACCGGGGTTAACCTGGTGGTGCGTCCTGTGCTGCCCATGGTCATGCGCGGTGTGCCTGCGACTCGTGAGAAGGGCATGTATATCTTTACCGATGCGGCCCGTGAGGCGCGCAGTGCCGGAGTGCCCTTTGGTAACTTTTATGACCCCATTGGCGAGCCTGCGAGGCGCTGTTATTCGCTTTATCCCTGGGCCTGTGAACAGGGTTTGGGCAACCAATTACTATCCAGCTTTCTGAGTTCCGCCTTTGTCCAAGGGGTTAATACCAATAATAATCGCGGCCTTAAACTGGTGGTTGAAAAAGCCGGGCTCGACTGGTCTGTGGCTAAAACTCTGCTCGGCCAGTCTGGCTGGCAGGAGATATTGGAGAGCAATCGACTGGCCATGTATCAGGCTGGTCTCTGGGGTGTGCCGAGTTTTCGCCTGTTGGACAAGCAGGGTGAGCCGGTGCTGGCACTCTGGGGTCAGGATCGACTATGGTTGCTGGCCCGGGAAATTGAGCGCCTGTTGGCGCTGAACACAGAGTCTTAATAAGGTTTTTTTTATGGCATCAAAACAATCGGATCATCACAGCATTGGCCCATTTATGGATCGCGTCGCGGAGTCGCTGGATGGCAATCGCAGCGCCGATGTTCAAAAACGTCATGGCAAAGGTTATCGCACCGCCCGGGAGAATCTCGAACATCTGGTGGATGGGGGCAGCTTCGTTGAGTACGGGCAGTTTGCCGTGGCAGCTCAGCGCAATCGCCGCAGTGCTGTGGAGCTTAAATCCAAAACTGCTGCCGATGGTGTGATTACCGGATTGGCAAGAATTAATACCGACCTGTTTGGGGCTGACCAGTCCCAGGCGGCGGTGATTATCAATGATTATATGAGCCTGGCTGGTACCCAGGGGTTTTTCCACCATGCCAAGATAGACCGAATGTTAGAGGTGGCGACCGAGCGATCACTGCCGGTGGTGATGTATACCGAGGGCGGCGGTGGCCGGCCCGGAGATACGGATGTCAGTACCCAGATAGCAGGTCTTAATATCACCACCTGGCTGGTGTGGAGTCAGCTGGCGGGAGTTGTTCCCCGTATTGTGGTCAACAATGGCTACTGTTTTGCCGGTAATGCAGCTCTGTATGGGGGTGCAGATATTTGTATCGCTACCAAGTCGTCCTTTATCGGTATGGCTGGCCCGGCCATGATTGAAGGCGGCGGTCTGGGATCTTTTGCGGCAGAGGAGATTGGTCCTGCGGAGGTTAATACCAGAAATGGGGTGATTGATATTCTGGCCGCAGATGAGACAGAAGCAACAGCTCTGGCCCAACAGGTGCTGGGGTATTTTCAGGGCCCGCTCAAGGACTGGACTGTTGCAGATCAAACGCTGCTGCAGAGCATAATGCCGGAGGACAGGCGCTACACCTACGATATTAGAAAGCTGATTAATGTACTGGCCGACGACGATAGCTTTTTGGAGTTACAGCCTGAATATGGCAAAACTATTGTCACTGGTTTTGTGCGCATTGAAGGCCATCCCTGTGGCTTGATCGCCAATGACAATAAGGTGCTGGGTGGTGCTGTGGATGCCGTGTCGGCGGCCAAGACGGCACGGTTTTTAAATCTTTGCAGCAGTTTCTCTCTGCCCGTGATTAGTCTCTGCGATACCCCGGGCTTTATGGTTGGGCCGGACAGCGAGGCTGAGGGTGCCGCCCGAAAGATGGCCGAACTATTTACTGCGGGCGCCAATCTTAAGTCACCCCTGGTATGTATTTTTGTGCGCAAGGCCTATGGTCTGGGCGCCATGGCCATGGCCGGCAGCTCCTTTGTCAAGCCGGTCTATAGTGCCGCCTGGCCCATGGGCGAATTCGGTGGTATGGGTCTTGAGGGTGCGGTGAAGCTAGGCTTTAAAAAAGAGCTGGAAGAACTTGAAGGCGAGGCGCGGGAAGATCTGTTTAACAAGCTGGTGGCCAAGATGTACGAGGGAGGCAAGGCAGCGGAGGCAGCGGCATTTTTGGAGATCGATGGGGTGATTAATCCTATGGATACCAGAGCCGTGATTATCAATAGTATCGGATTAAATTAATAACAACAGGAGGCCATTATGGCACTGGGAGTACTGGCAACAATTACCGTTCAAGAAGGTAAAAATGAAGAATTTGAAACCCTGTTTAAGGGCCTGACAGAAAAGGTATTGGCCAATGAGGAGGGTACATTGCTCTATGCGTTGCATCGCAGTAAGTCCAACCCTCAGGAATATGTGGTAATGGAGCAGTATCGCAGTGCCGCTGATATCGATGCCCATGGCAAGACGGATTACTTTCTTGAGGCGCAGAAAATGATGGGTGGGCTGGTGTCTGCTGCGCCGGTTATTCAAGTGCTGGATGTGGTTTAAACCCTGAAATCAAACGTCAAACATTAGGAAAATAATAATGAATAAAGTCCTTAAAATAGTGGTGGCCTTACTGGCCCTGGTTTTTGCTTCGATTGGCCTGCGCTGGCTAGTGGCACCGGAAGGGGTCGCTGTCGAATTCGGTATGATATTAATGGAGGGGCTGGGTCTTAGCTCGCAAATTGGTGATCTGGGTGCCTTCTTCTTATCTCTGGCCATTTTTATCCTGCTGGCGCTGACCAGCGGTCGCCGCTTTTGGTATTACCCGCCGATTATTCTGCTGGGTCTGACAGCGATTATGCGCACGATGGCATGGATGTTTCACGGTGCCAGTCTGGCGGTGGATATGATTGCTGTGGAAATTATTGCCTGTGTGGTTCTCTATCTTGGCTCGGCCCGGTTAGCTGACGAGGACTAATAGTGAAATCCATTTTCGGCCGGTGCCGACCACTGACCCTTTTGTTGCTACTGTTATCGGCACTGGGTCAGTCCGCACTGGTAAACGCTCAAGAGAGTCCCAATATTGTTTTGATTCTGGCTGACGATCTGGGCTTTAGCGATCTGGCATCCTATGGCAGTGAAATCCACACGCCGAGTATTTCGGCACTGGCGGAGCAGGGTGTTAGCTTTACTAACTACCATACCGGCGCCAATTGCGCGCCGTCCCGGGCCATGTTGTTGACTGGTGTGGATAGTCATCGCACAGGTGTGCCCAATATTCCGGAAATGATCCCGCCAGAGCAGTCCAAGTACAGCCATTATTCTGGCACCCTGGGCCACAATGTGGTGACTGTGGCGACATTGTTGCAGGACGCTGGCTATCACACCTATATGGCGGGCAAGTGGCATCTGGGTCAAGCCCCGGATCAGCTGCCCAGTGTTCGGGGCTTTGAGCGCACAGTGGCGCTGGCGGATTCTGGAGCCGATAACTGGGAGCAGAAACCCTATCTGCCAATCTATAAAAAAGCTAACTGGTATGCGGATGGACAGGACTATCAATTGCCCGAGGACTTTTATTCGTCGCGCTTTTTAGTGGATAAAACCATTGAGTTTATCGATAGCAATCAGGGTGATGGCCAGCCTTTCTTCGCCTATGTGCCATTTCAGGCGGTGCATATACCGGTACAGGCACCCCAGGAATATATTGATCGCTATATGGGTGTTTACGATGATGGCTGGACGGCCCTGCGCGCAGAGCGATTGGGGCGCGCTATTGAACTGGGAATAGTGCCAGCTGATACTGCCATGGTAACTATGGCCAGCACCTCTGATTGGGATGCTTTAAGTGCGGATGAGCAAGCCTATGAAGCCAAGCGTATGGCGGTCTATGGCGCGATGGTTGAAGCTATGGATCATCATATTGGCCGCCTGGTGAAACACTTAAAAGCCATAGGCGAATATGACAATACAGTATTTATTTTTTCCTCGGACAATGGCGCCGAAGCCATGGGCGAGCCAGTTCAAAATTCTTGGAGTAATAGTCGCCGCCCGGCCTCTCAGGGTTACAGTGTCGACTATGAAACTCTGGGTCTAAAGGGTAGTTTTAATGCTATTAACCCCGGTTTTTCCAGTGCTGCTGCATCACCTCTATCCTATTACAAATTTTATCTGGGTGAGGGCGGTATGCGGGTGCCGATGATTATTGCTGGCGCGGGCATAGAGACCAGGAATCAGCTGAGCAATGCCTTTACCTTTGTTACCGATATCACACCAACGATTCTCGCCCTGGCCGATGTGGAGCCAGCGCCTGCTCGCTATGGGGGCCGTTTGGTAGAGCCGATTATTGGTCAGAGTCTTATGCCTGTGCTGGAAGGCAGTGCCGAGGCAGTTTATGGGCAGAATGATGCGGTGGGTTACGAGTTAGTCGGCCATGGGGCATTATTTATGGGCGACTATAAAATTGTCTTTAACCGGGATATCTGGGGAGACAACCAGTGGCGTCTGTTTAACATTGTTGCGGATCCGGGCGAGACCAATGATCTTAGTGGGCAAAATCCTGCTCAGTTACAGCTTATGCTGGGCCGCTATCAGCAATATCTAGCGGAGAATAATGTTCTGCCTATGCCAGCGGGCTACAGTTTTTTGACGCAGGTTACGTATAACGCGCTGAATAACGTCTTTCGCGACAATATCCTGATTGGTATTTTAATGTTTTTCCTCTTGCTGCCTTTTGTGCTGGTTTATCGCAGTAAATCAAAAGGCTAATAACGCTTATTCGACGAGTACAACTGTATGACCCATGCCCTCTATGCCTTGCCCCATTCATTATATTCAGGCCGAGCCCGCTCCTACCTGATTAAAAACAATATTCCCTTCCAGGAGTTTTCCTGTGGCCATGAGAGTTTTAAAGCGGAGATTGTGGCCGAAGCCAAGCTGGCTACCATTCCGGTACTGCGCACCGAAGAGGGGCAGGTGATTCGCGATGGCGCTGCTATTATTGAGTATTTCGAAGCGGCTAACGGTCGCCCCTGTCTGCCGGCAACGCCAAAGCAGCAAATTGTCAGTGGGCTTTTTGATCTGATTGGTGCCGAGGGCCTGCTGCGTCCCGCCATGCATTATCGCTGGAATTTTCCCGAGGAGAATCTGTCTTTTTTGCACTACCACTTTTTTCATTCGCAGCGCGACCATCCAGAGCGCGAGGCTAAAACTCAACATATGATGGATAAGATGCGCTATGCAGCCACTGTATTTGGGGTTACTGATGATAGCCGCGAGCTGGTAGAGGCTCTGTACATGGAGTTTTTACTGGCTCTGGATAAGCATTTTGAACAGTACCCCTATCTGTTGGGTTGGAAACCCTGCATAGGTGACTTTGGTTTATTGGCGCCGCTTTTTGCTCATCTGGGTCGCGACCCAAAGCCATTACAGATAATGCAGCAGCAGGCTGTACATGTGTATCGCTGGGTGGAACGTATGAATCGTTCAAATCAGGATGTCCCGGAGTACTATAATGCGGGCTCTGGCTTTCTGGCAGATGATCAGATTCCGGATACCTTGCTGGCAGTGCTGCGCGCTGCGGCGCAAGATTTTCTGCCCGAGACCAGAGCTGCTGCACAGTCTATTAATGGCTGGCTAGCGGACAACCCTGCGGCCAGGGGCGATAGGGCCTCGCGTTACTTGGGGCAGAATGAAGGCAAAGCCCACTTTGTGGTGCGCGGGCAGAGCTTTGAGACCGGCGCCCAACCTTACAGATTTTTCCAGCTACAGATAGTTCAGGATGCCTATAAATCGTGCGATGACGCTGAGCGTGCCGGCATAGAGACTATGCTGGATTCTTGTGGGCTGCAGGAGTTGCTGACTATTGAGCTCGACCGGCGGCTGGAGCAGCGGGATAATTTGGAGGTCTGGGTCTAGCCTTGGCCTCTAAGCCCCTTTATTTCGCAACTCCATAGTCATTATTGGTTAAGGCATATCCAAGAGTGCTGGGTTACTATAAATCAGTTTTGAACGACTTTTGGTTAAAGGTTGATTCTAGTATTTTATTTGGCACAATTAGTGCCAATATATTCCCGTTAAGAAAATCTATTAAAAGGAGCAACGTATGGTCGCGCTAACATCTATGGTTGATTACAACGTCGAAGGGGGCGTTGCTGTATTAACTCTCAATAACCCCCCGGTTAATGCTCTGAGTCAGGGTGTTCGACAGGGTCTCAAAGAAGGTGTTGAAAAGGCGTTAGCCGATGACTCTGCCCAGGCAATAATGATCTTTTGTGAAGGCCGCACCTTTATTGCCGGTGCCGATATCTCCGAGTTTTCCTCTGGCCCTATGGAGCCTAATTTCCATGCGGTGCTGTCGACCATGGATGCATCTCCCAAGCCAATTGTTGCCGCAATTCACGGTACTGCTCTCGGCGGTGGTCTAGAAACTGCGCTGTGCTGTAACTACCGGGTTGCGGTGAGCAGTGCCAAGTTTGGTCTGCCGGAAGTGAATCTGGGTCTGTTGCCTGGCGCCGGTGGCACCCAGCGATTGCCCCGTGTTGTTGGCGTAGAAAAAACCCTGGCCATGGTGACCTCTGGTGTCCCCATAGGTGCTGCTGAAGCCCATCAGCTGGGGCTGGTTGACCAGCTGGTTGAGGGTGACTTGCGCGCTGAAGCATTGGCCTTTGCCAAAGATAAGGCGGCTCAGGGCGGCTCTCATCCACGGGTGCGCGACAATGATGACAAGTTGCAGAGTGCCAAAGATAACCCGGAAATTTTTGCAGCTACGCGCAAGATGCTGGCCCGTAAGACTCGCGGCTTTTTGGCCCCGGAATACAATATTCGCTGTATTGAAGCGGCGGTTAATCAGCCCTTTGATGAGGGTTTAAAAACCGAGGGCAAACTCTTTGCTGAGCTAATGGCTGGCCCTCAGTCCCAGGCCCAACAGTATTTCTTTTTCTCTGAGCGTCAAGCAGGCAAGGTGCCGGGGCTATCAGATGATGCCAAAGAATTACCTATTGCCAAGGTGGGTGTTATTGGCGGTGGCCTGATGGGCGGAGGTATTTCCATGAACTTCGCCAATGTCGGTGTGCCTGTGATCATTGTGGAAACCAGTCAGGAAGCACTGGATCGCGGTCTGGGTACTATCCGCAAAAACTATGAAAACACTGCACGCAAAGGTCGTCTGACCGAAGAGGCCGTGGAGCAGCGCTGTGGCCTGATTCAGGGCACTGTGGATATGGCCGACCTGGCTGACTGTGACCTGATTATCGAAGCTGTGTTTGAAAATATGGCGGTCAAAAAAGATATCTTTACTCGCCTAGATGAGATTGCCAAACAGGGCGCTATTCTTGCCTCAAACACCTCAGCGCTGGATCTCAATGAAATCGCCGCTGTGACCAGCAGGCCTGAGTCAGTGATTGGCCTGCATTTTTTCTCCCCAGCCAATGTTATGAAACTTCTTGAAGTGGTGCGCGGAGAAAAAACCTCTGACGATGTGATTAAAACCAGTATGGCGCTGGCCAAGCGCATTCGCAAAGTGGCGGTGCTTGTAGGTGTTTGCCCGGGCTTTGTAGGCAACCGTATTTTATTTCCACGCCAGATTGAAGCCAGCAAGCTGGCCCTTGAAGGCGCGCCGATCGAGCAGGTGGACAAGGTGCTATTTGATTTTGGCTTCCCAATGGGAGCATTCCAGATGGGTGATCTGGCCGGCCTGGATCTGGGTTGGGATAAAGATAACTCCGACCCAATGGATGTTAAGGATCGCCTCTGTGAACTGGGTCGCCGCGGTCAAAAGACCGCTGCAGGCTATTACGACTACGATGAAAAGCGCATGCCAACACCAGCTGCTGTGACTGCGGAACTGTTTGCCGAGGTTGCCGCAGCCCAGGGTATTATTCAGGGGGATATTTCCGATGAAGAGATTCTCGATCGCTGCCTGTTACCCATGATCAATGAGGGGGCAAAAATCCTCGACGAAGGTATTGCCGTGCGCGCCAGTGATATTGATGTGACCTATGTCTACGGCTATGGCTGGCCCGTCTATCGCGGTGGCCCCATGCACTATGCCAACAGTATGGGTCTGGATAAGGTGCTGGCAAAAATCAATCATTACCATGAGACCACAGGTGATGACTTCTGGGCGCCAAGCTCACTGCTGGTATCATTGGCAGAGCAGGGCAAGCGCTTTAAATAAGTAACAAAATGACTAAAAAGGAGAGGGAAAATGAAGACACGTATTACAGAGCTGTTGGGTATTGAGCATCCGATTATTCAGGGCGGTATGCACCATGTCGGCCTGGCTGAGATGGCGGCTGCTGTATCCAATGCCGGCGGTTTGGGTATTATCACAGCTCTGACCCAGGGCACCCCAGAGAAGCTGGCGGCGGAAATTGCTCGCTGTAAAACTATGACCGACAAGCCCATTGGCGTGAATATCACTTTTCTGCCCTCTATGACACCACCGGATTATCCAGGTCTGATTCAGGCGGTGATAGATGGCGGCGTAAAAATTGTTGAGACAGCTGGTAATAACCCTGCACCTTATATGCCTGCGTTAAAAGAAGCTGGTATTAAAGTGATTCACAAATGCACCGCGGTTCGCCATGCCCTAAAAGCTGAGAAAGTGGGCTGCGATGCGGTATCGGTGGATGGCTTTGAATGTGGCGGCCACCCGGGTGAAGATGATATCCCCAACTTTATTCTGTTGCCCAGAGCTGCCGATGAACTGACCATTCCTTTTGTGTCTTCCGGTGGTATGGCCGATGCCCGCAGTCTGGTGGCCTCTCTGGCCATGGGTGCTGATGGTATGAATATGGGGACCAGATTTATTGCTACCAAAGAAGCGCCAGTCCATGACAATGTAAAAGCCGCTATTCTGGCTGCCAGTGAGTTGGATACCCGTCTCGTAATGCGCCCATTACGCAATACCGAGCGTGTGCTGAATAACCCTGCGGTAGAACGTTTGCTGGAGAAAGAAAAAGCCCTGGGTGCAGATATTAAAATCGACGATATCCTTCCGGAAGTGGCTGGTGTTTACCCGAAAATCATGAAAGAGGGTGATATGGATGCCGGTGCCTGGTCCTGTGGTATGGTGG
Organism: Porticoccaceae bacterium; assembly: GCA_018664075.1. Taxonomy (GTDB): domain Bacteria; phylum Pseudomonadota; class Gammaproteobacteria; order Pseudomonadales; family Porticoccaceae; genus HTCC2207. The sequence goes on from JABJOY010000024.1 coordinate 49,457, forward strand.
CTGGACTGATCAATGATGTACCCACGGTACAGGAATTGATGGACCGCATTATGTCTGAGGCGGACAGCCTGATTAAAGACCGTTTAGCTGGTCTTTAATAACCATAAAATAACAATATCAAAAAATAAGAAGGACTTATGTCTGTAGTAGATACATTAGATGAGGCTCTCCTGGCCAGCTATTTAGAGGCCAATGTTGAGGAGTTTAAAGGCCCCTTAACCGCCAACAAATTTGCTGGCGGTCAGTCTAACCCCACGTTTAAAATTGATGCTGCCTCTGGCTCCTATGTGCTGCGTCGTCAGCCGCCGGGCAAGCTGCTCAAATCTGCCCATGCAGTGGATCGCGAGTATCGGGTTTTAGCGGCACTGGCCGATACCGATGTGCCTGTAGCCAGGGTCTATCACCTCTGTGAAGACCCGGAAGTGATAGGTTCCATGTTTTATATTATGGAATTCTGTGATGGCAATGTGCACTGGGCATCGTCTCTGGAGGATGTTTCCAGTAATCAGCAGCGGGCCAAAATGTATGACGAGATGAGCCGGGTTATGGCGGCGATTCACTCGGTAGATCTTGAGAAAGTTGGACTCAGTGACTATGGTCGTCCGGGCAATTATTTCCAGCGCCAGTACGATCGCTGGTCTGCTCAGTACAAAGCATCCGAGTTAAAGCCGATCCCGGAGATGAATCAGGTGATTGAATGGCTGGGCAATAATATTCCTGAGGACGATGGCAAGGTGTCCCTGGTTCATGGCGACTACCGGCTGGATAACCTGATGTTTAGCGCAGACAATGAGCGCGTGATTGCAGTACTGGATTGGGAGCTGTCCACATTGGGCCATCCCTATGCAGATCTGGCCTACCAGTGCATGGGCATGCGCCTGCCTTCAGGCAATGGCCCCGGTGCTTCCTCCGGGCTGCTTGGTGTAGATACTCAGGCATTGGGTATCCCCAGTGAGCAGGACTATATCGACAGCTATTGCCAGCGTATGGGTATCGACAAACTGGATAACTGGAATTTCTATCTGGCGTTTAGTTTTTTCCGTTTAGCGGCTATTGCCCAGGGCGTAGCCAAGCGAGCGGCGGATGGCAATGCCTCCAGCAAGGCTGCCGGCGGCATTGCGACTTTGGTTCAGCCCATTGCTGCCAATGCTTTAGCCATTATTAACGGGTAGCAGGCTCAGTAGTGGATGGCAGCAGTATGGCCATCATTAACCCTGTGACGCCATCAACAGTGGCAGGGTAGGGAATTGGTCGGGCGCCCATGTGCTAGATAGCCGGAGCACAGCCTGTCTCAGACGCCAGATATACAAAATAGTAAAAAATCTCTATCATTAGTGCTCCTGTGTCTATCTGGAAATCAAGCTATGACGGAACAAAAAGCCACCAATGTGCATTGGCACGACGGTGATATTACACGCGAGGATCGCGCCAGACTTCTCGGGCAAAAGGGGGCTACATTGTGGTTCACTGGATTGTCCGGCAGCGGCAAAAGTACAGTGGCTGTTGCACTGGAAAAGGTGCTGTATGAGCGAGGCAAGCTAACCTACCGTTTAGATGGCGATAATGTTCGTCTGGGGATCAATAAAAACCTTGGCTTCTCTGCCGATGATCGCACTGAAAATATTCGGCGCATAGGCGAAATTGCCAAGCTGTTTGTGGACTCGGGTGTGATTGCTCTCTCCAGTTTTATTAGCCCCTATGCTGCCGACCGGGATCGTGTCCGTGAGCTGCATATGGAGTCCGGCTGTGCTTTTATTGAAATATTTGTCGACTGCTCTCTCCAGGCTGCGGAGTCCCGGGACCCCAAAGGGCTCTATAAAAAGGCCCGTGCCGGAGAAATTAAGAACTTTACTGGTATCGATGATCCCTATGAGCCTCCACAGGCTGCGGAAATTCATTTGCGCACTGACAAGATGAGCCTTGAGCAAGAGGTCGCGGCTATCGTCGACTATCTGCTGGCACATGATTTGATCGCTGCGTCCTAATTTACATTAAACTTTTTTCATCTACTTTTCAGGAGAACAACTTTTGATCAAGCCCCATGGCTCGGATACCCTCAATCCATTATTAGTCACTGACCCACAACAGCTACAAGCACTGCAGACTGAGGCAGAGTCGCTGCCCTCATTGCAGCTTAACTCCGCTGCCGCAGCCAATGCGGTGATGCTTGGAGCGGGCTACTTTAATCCCTTAGATGGTTATATGAATCTCGCCGATGCACTTGCTGTGGCAGAAAACCTGCATACAGTTGATGGTCTTTTCTGGCCTGTGCCTGTGCTTAATCTGGTAGAGGATGCCTCTGCAATTGCAGACGCAAGCCGCATAGCTCTGCGTGACCCGAACACCGAGGGTAATCCAGTGATGGCAATTATGGATGTCAGCGCTATTGAGACGGTCAGCGGTGCCCAGATAGAGATGATGGCGCAACAGATATTTGCCACTACTGATCCTGAACACCCTGGTGTGGCCACCTTTACAGGACTTGGGCGAAATCTGGTGTCAGGCAGTATTCAGGTGCTGAGCCTTAGTTATTTCCAGGCAGACTTTCCGGATACCTTTAGAACAGCTGGCGAAATCCGCGATGAAATTGCCCAGCGCGGCTGGAATAAAGTCGTGGCCTTTCAGACCCGCAATCCAATGCATCGTGCCCATGAAGAGCTTTGTCATATGGCTATGGAGCGCTTGGAAGCAGATGGCGTGGTAGTGCATATGCTGCTGGGCAAATTAAAGCAGGGGGATATTCCCGCCTCAGTCCGAGATGACTGCATTCGCAAAATGGTTGAGCTCTATTTCCCAGCCAACTCTGTAATGGTGACCGGCTATGGCTTTGATATGCTCTATGCAGGTCCCAGAGAGGCTGTGCTCCACGCGGTATTTCGGCAGAATATGGGCTGTACCCATCTGATTGTGGGTCGCGATCACGCTGGTGTGGGTGACTATTATGGAGCCTTTGATGCCCAGACCATCTTTGCCGATAGAGTTCCGGCTGGCGCTTTGGAGATTGAAATCTTTAATGCGGACCACACTGCATTTTCCAAGAAACTTGGTCGTGTGGTGATGATGAATGAGGCGGACGACCATACCAAGGACGATTTTATTTTGCTCTCTGGCACTAAGGTGCGACAGATGCTGGGTGATGGTATTGCCCCGCCGCCGGAATTTTCCCGTCCTGAGGTGGCCCAGATATTGATGGATTACTACCAGCTTGAGAGTGCTTGATCGATAGAGACCCTGGGCTGCAGGACAATACTGGTAATACTCAGAATAACGAATTTAGAGGCACCGTGACCAACTACGATATTTTTAATGGCGACGCTGACGGTATCTGCGCTCTTGTGCAGCTGCGTCTGGCTGAGCCCAGAAAAGCGCAGTTGGTCACTGGGGTAAAACGGGATATTAACCTGTTGAAACAGGTTGATGCTCAGGCAGGAGACCGCCTTACTGTCCTCGATATTTCCATGGATAAAAATCGTGATGATCTGCATCGCGCTTTAAATGCCGGTGCCGAGGTTTTTTATGTAGACCACCATTTTGCCGGTGAGGTGCCTGCCTTTGCGTCGCTGAGGTCAATGATTAATGAGGCGCCCGATGTCTGCACCAGCTTGCTGATCAATCATTATTTACGCGGTGCCCATGTCAACTGGGGCATTGTGGGTACCTTTGGTGACAACCTGAAAAAGACTGCTCTGGGCATGGCCAAGAATACTCAGCTCAATGACGAGCAGTTAGGTCTTCTTGAGCGTCTGGGTATCTATATTAATTACAATGGCTACGGCTCCGATATTACAGAGCTATATTTCCATCCCGCGGAGCTCTACCAGCTAGCGTCTGAGTATGCCAACCCATTGGATTTTATCAGTGCAGGGGCCCATGCCTTTGAGCGCCTGGAGACTGGCTACCATGCGGATCTCAGTCTGGCCCAGTCGGTGCCGCCATTGACGGTCACTGATGCCATTGCCGTTTTTGAATTACCTGATATGCCTTGGGCTCGACGGGTAGGTGGTGTGTTCAGCAATGACCTTACCAACCAAAACCCGGATCGCGCCCATGCAGTGATAACCGCTAAACCCAATGGTAATTATTTGGTTAGCCTGCGCGCGCCCTTAAATAATAAGCAAGGTGCAGCAACACTGTGCCGACAGTTTCCTACCGGAGGTGGTCGCGAGGCTGCCGCTGGTATTAATGATTTGCCTGCTGATATGCTGGAGCAGTTTATTAACTTGTTCAGACAGGCCTATTGAGGAATTCTCCATGACTGATCGTCCCTTTTCTATTTTAGGTATTCAACAGATTGCTGTTGGTGGTACAGATAAACAGCAACTGCGCAGTTTTTGGGTAGACCTACTGGGCCTCAGTTACCGAGAGACCTTTGTCAGTGAAAGCGAGAATGTGGATGAAGATATCTGTGAGATGGGTGCCGGTGACTTTGCGGTGGAAGTAGATCTGATGCAGCCGCTGGATGCAGATAAAAAACCACGTGTTGATATCCCTGCGTTAAATCATGTGGGCCTGTGGGTGGATAATCTTGCTGCAGCGGTGGACTGGCTGACTGAGCAGGGTCTGCGTTTTACCCCCGGTGGTATCCGCAGTGGCGCCGCTGGTTACGATGTCTGCTTTGTGCATCCCAAAGGCAATGATGAGTTCCCTCTGAGCTCTCAGGGCGTGCTGGTGGAACTGGTGCAGGCGCCAGATTCGGTTATCAACGCCTACAAAGTACTTGCTGAAGCTTAAAATCACGTAAATTCAATGGTTTAGGGTGCAATCTGTAGTACTTTTCTGTAAGCTGCGCGCCATTCTGGACCATCCCACGAATTCAATTTATCTTTGCCACTCAGGTCCAAAGTCGGCATACCTCAATTAAAAGACGATTTTATGACCTTTGATGAACTGGGCTTATCAGCTCCTATTCTTAAAGCTATTGCCGCGCAAGGCTATAGCGAGCCTTCACCGATTCAAACCAAGGCAGTTCCTGCTGTATTAGCCGGCCATGATGTTATGGCTGCTGCTCAGACAGGTACCGGTAAAACTGCTGGCTTTACATTGCCAATTCTGGAGCGTCTGTCCAAGGGCCGTCGCGCTGGTCCCAATCAGGCGCGCACTTTGATTCTGACTCCTACTCGGGAACTCGCGGCTCAGGTGGGTGAGTCGGTAGCACTGTATGGCAAGCATCTGAACTTGAGTTCTACGGTGGTATTTGGCGGTGTAAAGATTAACCCGCAGATGATGAAGCTACGTCGTGGTGTCGATATCCTGGTCGCGACGCCAGGTCGCCTAATGGATCTGCACAGCCAGAATGCAGTCAAGTTCGAACACCTGGAAGTACTGGTGCTCGACGAAGCCGACCGTATGCTGGATATGGGTTTTATCCATGATATCAAGCGAATTATTGGGCTGCTGCCGCGACGCCGCCAGAACCTGATGTTTTCGGCGACTTTTTCCGATGATATCCGCGGTCTGGCCAAAGGCTTGGTGCGCAACCCCATAGAAATTTCTGTTAGCCCGCGCAATGCCGCGGCACCCTCGGTTGAGCAGTGGATTTGTCCGGTAGACAAGAAACAAAAGGGACCATTGCTGATCAAGCTGATTAAAGATGGCGGCTGGGATCAGGCGTTGGTCTTTACCAAAACCAAACATGGTGCCAACAAGCTGACCAAGCAGTTAGATGCGGCTGGTATTACCGCTGCCGCTATTCATGGCAACAAAAGCCAGGGGGCTCGAACCAGAGCGTTGGCTGATTTTAAAGCCAGTGAAATCCGCATACTGGTAGCAACTGATATCGCCGCCCGTGGTTTGGATATCGAGCAGCTGCCTCAGGTGGTCAACTTTGATTTGCCCAATGTATCTGAGGACTATGTCCATCGCATTGGCCGCACCGGCCGCGCTGGAGCAACGGGTCAGGCTATTTCGCTGGTGAGTGCGGACGAGGTGGATCTGCTCTCCGATATTGAGCGTCTGACGCAAAAGTTGCTTGAGCGCAGAGAAATTGATGGCTTTGAGCCCGACCAAAACCTGCCTGAAACTACATTAAATAAACCTGTGCGACGCAACAAACCGCGCAAGGCTCTCAATAGGGAGAACAGTGCCGGTGATAACAGCCGCCACAATAATAAGTCGAGTCGATCAAAGAACCGCTCGGCCTATGGTCATGGCCCCAAGCCTGGCAGTAAGCTCAAATCTGGTGGTCGCAATCAGACCAGCAAGCCGGGACAGCGCTCTGAAGGTGCATCTGGGAAGTCAGATTCTCGCAGCGGCGAAGCGGGTCGTTCAGACTCACGGGGCAATGTTGCAGCGAAAAAGCCTGCTGGCAACTCCCCCTATGGCAGCGGTGGCAATAGAAGTTCCAGCGGTCGCAATCGCCCCTCGGGCGGTAATTCCAATCGCAGTTCAGGTCGCACGTAACTTGCCGTTTGTATAGGTCTGTCACAAGGCCTGCCGATAACCTTATTTCTATCTCAGATGATCTGTATTGATCGAAGGAACCCCTTTCAATGTTTGAGCTTCATTTTAATAAAATTGCAACACTCAAGAACGATGTACTTTCGGGTCTTACTGTTGCTCTGGCCCTGGTGCCAGAGGCTGTCGCCTTTGCCTTTGTGGCTGGGGTTGATCCGCTGGTTGGCCTATATGCCGCCTTTATGGTGGGTCTGATTACCGCCTGTATCGGTGGCCGCCCGGGTATGATCAGTGGTGCCACTGGCGCTCTGGCTGTGGTGATGGTGTCACTGGTAGCTGACCATGGCGTTGAGTATTTGTTTATTACTGTGGTGCTGATGGGCATTCTGCAGATTACTGCCGGGGTGCTAAAACTGGGTAAGTTTATCCGCATGGTGCCTTACCCGGTGATGCTAGGGTTTGTAAATGGCCTGGCCATTGTGATCTTTCTGGCTCAGCTTGGGCAGTTTGGCGAGGCCGGTCAGCCCGGCTGGCTGGATGGCACCTTTATGCAGGGCAGCATTGTTGATGTGGCCTGGTTGCAGGGTGAGGAGCTGTATATGCTGCTGAGTCTAGTGCTGGTGACCATGATTATAATTCATTCACTGCCGCGCTTTACCACTGCGCTACCTTCGTCCCTGGTGGCTATTGGTGTTGTGACTGGCCTGGTACTAGGGCTGGATATCAACACCAGAGTGGTGGGAGATGTGGCCAGTATCAGTGGTGGCTTGCCCAGTTTCCATATTCCCCAGGTGCCATTTAGCCTTGAGACTCTGTGGATTATCTTACCCTACGCGATTATTTTGGCGGCTATCGGCTTGATTGAATCCCTGCTGACATTGCGCCTGATTGATGAGATTACCGAAACTCGCGGCCGCGGCAATCGTGAATGTATAGGCCAGGGTGTGGCCAATACCGTCACTGGTTTCTTTGGCGGCATGGGGGGTTGTGCCATGATTGGTCAGAGCATGATCAATGTAAATTCCGGTGGTCGCGGCCGCATGTCTGGCATCAGTGCGGCAGTGTTTTTGTTGCTGTTTATTCTGGTGGCCTCGCCATTGATTGAGCAGATTCCCCTGGCTGCATTGATTGGTGTGATGTTTATTGTGGTGATCGGCACCTTTGAATGGTCGAGCTTTCGTATTGTCGGCAAGGTGCCCCGCAGCGATGCACTGATTCTGGTGACTGTGTCCGGGGTGACTGTAGCCACAGATTTGGCAGTTGCCGTGGTAGTGGGTGTCATTATTTCGGCGCTGGTATTTGCCTGGGAGCATGCCAAGCATATTCGCATTGATGCCCGCGAAGATCACAAAGGCTCTACCGTTTATGCAGTGACTGGGCCATTGTTCTTTGGCTCTGTCACCTCCTTTTTGGAGCGCTTTGACCCCAAGGCAGACAATGATGACGTGGTAATTGATTTTGCTCGCTCCAGGGTGGCGGATCACTCCGGGTTGGAAGCCATTGATACTTTGGCTGAGCGCTATGAAAATGCGGGAAAAACATTACACTTGGTACATCTGAGTGAAGAGTGCCGCAAGCTGTTAAAGAAAGCCGGCAATTTGGTCGAGGTCAATGTGATCGAAGATCCTAAATACTTTGTTGCGGAAGACAGTCTAGCCTGATGAATTTAAAACTGGCCATTTTTAAACCTATGCTAAAGCTGGCGATGGAGCGCACCGGCCATGGCGCTGCATTGGGTTTTGAATTGACCAGAGTAGGGCGCGGGGAAGTGGAGATGAGCTTCCCCTACAAGGAAGAGGTGGTGGGTAACCCTGTTACTGGTGTTGTCCATGGCGGGGTGATTGTCAGCCTGCTGGATACCTGCTGTGGCTGTGCCGCTATCTCTGTGCTCAAGCGACCCTCGGTGACTCCCACTATGGATCTGCGTCTGGACTATATGCATCCGGCGGAACCCGGCCAGCCTATCTACGTGTCAGCCAAGGTCTATAGAGATACTTCCAATGTGATTTTCTGCCGCGGCTCGGCCTGGCAGGATGATCCGGAAAACCCAATTGCCCATTGTGTAGCCACCTTTATGAGAGTGGATACCCCGAGTATTTCTCTGGGCAATGTGATTCGTCGTCGCTTTAAGCGTCTGATCCATGGGGACAAGGCCTATGAGCGAGAGGCGGATAAATGAGTATCCAACTTAAGGAATTGCTGACCGGTTTGACTAGTGCCAGAGCTGCAGGCAACCCCCAGTCTGTTCTGGATTTGATTCCCTACAGCAGCTTTATCGGCGCTCAGGCCAGGTTAGAGCAGGATGGGGTGCTGTACTGGTTAGATCGACGTCCATCCAATATAGGCAACCCCAGTCTGCCCGCTATTCATGGTGGTGTGATTGGCGGTTTTCTCGAGCTCAGTGCAGCCATAGAAATTCTCTATACACTGGATGTAAATCTGGTGCCCAAGGTGGTGGATTTCTCCCTGGATTATCTGCGCCCGGGCCGCTATAAAACGATCTATGCCAATTGCACCGTGCTGCGTCAGGGTAACAAACTGGTCAATGTTACGGCCACCGCCTGGCAGGACGATATCCAGACACCCATAGCGACTGCCCGCTGCCACTTTCTGATTTCCTGAGTAAAATTTCTCCCGCCGGTGCTTGAAATCATCGCGCTCGCCCCCATCTCTTAAAACAACAAAAAGTAACAGTTTTTTAATTAGGAGATATAACGGAAATGACTGCCAAAGCTAAATCAGGTGCTGAAACCCTGGGTTTTCAAACCGAGGCCAAGCAACTTCTTCATTTAATGATTCACTCCCTGTACTCCAACAAGGAGATTTTCCTGCGAGAATTAATTTCTAACGCCTCCGATGCCACTGACAAATTGCGTTTTGAAGCGCTTGAAAACTCCGCGCTGTATGAAGATGATGGCGACTTGCGTATTCGTATTGCTGTGGATGAAGAGGCCAAGACCATTGAAATTTCCGACAATGGTATAGGTATGTCGAGAGAGGAGGTGATTACCAATCTGGGTACTATTGCCAAGTCTGGCACTGCTGAGTTTCTGAAAAACCTGACCGGCGATCAGAAGCAGGATTCCCAGTTGATTGGTCAGTTTGGTGTGGGCTTTTATTCTTCGTTTATTGTTGCTGATCGCGTAGTGGTCGAGACCCGCCGTGCCGCGGCTGGCGTTGACGAAGGCGTGCGCTGGAGCTGTGAGGGTGAAGCGGACTATCAGATTGAGCAGATTGAACGCCCTCAGCGTGGTACTTCTATTACGCTGCACCTGAAATCCGAAGAGCAGGAATTTGCCAATGACTGGCGACTGCGCAGTATTGTGAAGAAATACTCTGACCATATTGCTATTCCGGTGCAAATGCTTAAGCCAGCGACACCACCAATGCCAGGGGTTGAAGACAAGGCAGATGATATTGAAGATGCCGAGATTGTCCCCGAATGGGATGCGGTGAATGATGCTCAGGCCCTGTGGACCAAATCGCGAAATGATGTCAGCGATGAGGACTACAAAGAGTTTTATCGCCATGTGTCCCATGACTTTGCCGAGCCACTGGCCTGGAGCCACAATCGCGTGGAAGGTAAGCAGGATTACACCAGTTTGCTGTATATCCCAGGCATGGCGCCTATGGATCTGTACCAGCGCGAAGCGGCCCGCGGTATCAAACTGTATATCAAGCGCACCTTTATTATGGATGACGCGGAACAGTTTATGCCCATGTACCTGCGATTTGTAAAAGGTGTGCTGGACAGTGCCGATCTGCCTCTCAATGTGTCGCGGGAGATTCTGCAAAGCACCCCAATGGTTGACAGTATTCGTGCCGCTCTGACCAAACGAGTACTGGATATGCTGGCCAAGCTGGCCAAAAATGAACCAGAAAAGTACGCCACATTCTGGACCCAGTTTGGAGCTGTGCTCAAAGAGGGCCCCAGTGAAGATAACGGCAACCGCGAGAAGATTGCCAAACTTTTCCGCTTTGCCAGCTCTAGCAGCGAAGGTGCTGAGCCAACAGTGAGCCTGGCTGATTATATTGAGCGCATGAAAGAAGGGCAGGACAAAATCTACTATGTCACCGGCGACAGCTATTCGGTTATTGCCAACAGCCCCTATCTAGAAGTGTTCCGCAAGCATGGTATCGAAGTGCTGCTGATGTCCGATCGTATCGATGAATGGATGATGGGTTATCTGACTGAATTTGATGGCAAGTCATTCCAGGATGTTGCCCGCGGCGAGCTGGATCTAAGCAAAATTACTGGCGAAGACCCAAAGTCAGAGAGCAATGCAGAGGCTGACGATAAAGCTGATGATGGCGAGCATGGGGAGCTACTAACCCGCATTAAATCACTGCTGGAAGAGAAGGTGGAAGAGGTGCGCAGCACCAGCCGTCTGACCAGTTCACCGGCCTGCCTGGTGGTGGGTGACAATGATATGGGTGAGCAGATGCGCAAAATTATGCAGGCCGCCGGTCAGGCTGTTCCAGAGTCCAAGCCGATTCTTGAGATTAATATGCAGCATCCTCTGGTGGGCAAACTGGAGACTGAAACTGATACTGATGCGTCGGCGCGCCTGGCCAGAATCCTGTTTGATCAGGCTGCACTGTCTGCAGGCAGACCATTGGAGAACCCTGCTGAATTTGTCCAGGAGCTAAATCATATAATGTTTGGCTAAAACCGGCCCAAGTAGGTTAAAAAGCGCTCTTTCGGGGGCGCTTTTTTGATTTCTGGGCTTATAATGTGGCCTGCGGGTGACCTTGTAGGAGCGATCTTGAGTCAGATTAAAAATCATAAAGTAGCTGTGTTGGGTGGCGGGAGTTTTGGTACCGCTATTGCCCATATGATTGCCAGTAATAATTACCAGACCAGTTTTTGGCTGCGCAGTGAAACGCGCGTTCAGCAGATCAGGGATACTGGTGAAAATGCCGCCTATTTGCCCGGTTACAGGCTGCATAAGTCGCTGCAGCTGGGAACAGATTTGGAGCAGGCGGTAGCAGATGCGGATACGGTATTTTTTGCCGTGCCCAGCAGCTCTATTCGTCAGCTTGCCCGGCAGGCTTGCCCCTTTTTAAAACCCGGCACTATTTTGATCAGTACCGCCAAAGGTATTGAGTCAGACAGTTTTATGCTGCCCAGCCAGATTCTGGAACAGGAAATACCCCAGTGTGAGGTGGGCGTGATCAGCGGTCCAAATCTGGCTAAGGAGATTGCGGCATTTGAGATTACCGCGACGGTGGTGGCCAGTGATAGCGATAGTTTGTGCGCTCAGGTTCAGGCGTTGCTGAGCTCGAAGTATTTTCGCGTCTATGCCAATCATGATCGTTACGGCGTTGAATTGGCTGGGGCGCTAAAAAATATTTATGCCATTGTGTCCGGTATTGCCGAGGCTATGCATGCGGGACAAAATACCAAGTCTGTGGTGCTGACTCGAAGCCTAGCTGAGATGAGTCGTTTTGCGGTCAAGTTGGGGGCCAATCCATTGACATTTTTAGGTCTCAGCGGTGTTGGTGACCTCTATGTGACCTGCACCTCGCCCCTGAGCCGAAACTTCCGTATTGGTGTGGCTCTGGGGCAGGGCAAAACCCTGGATCAGGCAATCGCCGAGGTCGGCCAGGTTGCTGAAGGCGTAAATACGACTAAACTAGTAAAAGAGAAAGCCGATGCTTTGGGTATTTATATGCCCCTGGCCTCCGCTTTGTATGCCACATTATTTGAGCAACGACCGATTATGGAATCATTGAAAACCATGATGCTCGCGGAACAAAATACTGATGTTGAATTTATGGTGAAGACAAATGACTGACAATAAACTCCCTCTGACAAATATTAATACCTGGATTCGTTTTGCCTATATGGTGCTGTTTACCGTGCTGTTAATGGCTGCCCGACTGGTGATCAGTCTGGTGGTTATTGTGCAGTTTGCGCTGGTGTTGCTGACGGGCAATGACAACGAGAATCTGCGCAATCTTGGCCAGGGGCTGGGCAAGTGGGTGTATCAGACGCTGATGTTTTTAACCTTCAATGCTAATGATAAGCCTTTTCCCTTTAATGAATGGCCTGTTGTAGACCCCTCTGAGGGCTATGAAGTGCGTTCGCCGGAGCAGGTTGAAGATGCCGAGTTTGTCGAGGTAGATGAAGCCGATGATATTGATGACGGCGATGTGCCTTCATTTACCGATGGCGACAGCGAGCCTGAAAAAGATAAGTAGTTAACTTGGAGCTGTTGATACTGCGCCATGGCGATGCAGAGGCTGGATCGCCGGACCGCTATCGACAGCTTTCGGCCTATGGCCGCGATCAAGTCCAGCGCCAGGCCCTGAAGCATCAGCATGAAGCTGCTGCGATAGAGTTGGTGGTCAGTAGCCCCTACACTAGGGCGGCTCAGACCGCAGAAATTTTTATCAGAACAATAAAACATAACAGAATCGATTGGTTAGATGATCTAACGCCCCAGGGTAATCTGCGGGCCATAGAGGGATTTTTGCAACAAACCCAAGCTCAACATGTGCTGCTGGTAAGTCATTTGCCATTGGTAGGGTTGTTGATCGATTATTTAACCGGAGACAGAGGTGCAGGTATGGGCACCGGGAATCTTGCCTCCCTCTCTATGGACTACCCTGCACAGGGTTTAGCTACATTAAACTGGAATCACCATGTCGATTGAATTTATCCGCGAACGCACCTTTGAAAATAACGGTATACAGCTGGCTGCAAAAGAATGGGGCCGCTCCGGCTATCAGCCAGTGATTGCTCTGCACGGCTGGCTGGATAATGCCAATAGCTTTGATCGCATGCTGCCGGGTATGGAGCACCTGCATATTATTGCCCTTGATCTGGCTGGCCATGGCCGCAGCGGTTTTCGCTCAAGGGATTCCGGCTACGATATCTGGCACGATATTGGCGATGTTATGGCTGTGGCAGATCAGATGGGCTGGGATACCTTTGCCCTGATTGGTCATTCCAGGGGCGCCATTATCTCCAGTTTGATTGCCGGGACATTTCCAGAGCGTATCAGTCATGCGGCCCTGATTGATGGCTATGTGCCTCTGCCTACTCCGGCGGATAAATCCCCGGAACAGATCGCTCGAGCTATTCGTGAGGCCAAGCGCTTTGGGGCGTCCTCGCCCACAGTATTTGGTGATTATGAGCGGGCGGTACAGGCTCGCGTTAAAGGCTTTGTGCCTCTGCAATACGAAGCAGCTGCCATACTGGCGGAGCGCGGCGTAGCGGAACTGGAGGAGGGTGGTTTTTACTGGCGCAATGATCAGCGTTTGAAAGCGGCCTCGATGATTAAATTTACTCGAGATCATATCCAGAGCTTTCTAGATGCAATAACTGCCAGAATTATGTTTATTCAGGCTGAGAGCAGCGGCTTTACGCCTGAGGCAGATCAATTGAAACTGTTTAAATCGGTACCCCAACTGCAGTTTGAGACTATGCCAGGCTCCCACCATCTGCATTTGGAAGATCAAGCTGAGCTGGTCGCGGCCAAGGTGCAAAGCTTTTTACTTTGATATCTGCCCGTTATCTTGACCAGGCTCAAGCTAAGCTCTACTTTTAAGTTATTGGGCTGAGTCTGTATTATTATTTCTGCACTGTTAATCTGAAATATTGGAGGAGAGTCATGATGGCAATAACTGTTGCGCAGTTGACGGCATTTCTGGGTTGGAGCAGTTTAATTAATATAGGCATTTTATTGATCAGCACCTTGTTTGTGGTCTGGCGTCGGGATTTTGCCGTTAAGATTCACAGTTCAATGTTTGACCTTGATCCGCAGGCAGTTCCGAAAATGTATTTTGATTATTTGGGCCGCTACAAGCTGCTGCTGCTGGTGTTTAATATTGTGCCTTATCTTGCGCTGAGGATTATCGCTTAGGGTTAAACGATAGTCGTTAAAGGGGCAGGGATTTGCCTGCTGGAATCTGATTTCCAGAATTGACAAGGAGTCTGTAGAGAAATGGAGTTTTCACCTGAAGCTGCGTTAGAACCGCAACCCTGTTCTGTGTGTTGTGGTAGTAAAATCCACCAATGTTCCCAATGCTACGGCAGTGGCAATGTTATCTGTATTGGCTGCTTTGGCAATGATCACGAGCAGGTCTGTTCTATCTGCAATGGCCACAAGAAGACCCAGTGCAGCCTCTGTATTCAGGGATTGGTTAGCTGCGCTGTCTGCGGTGGGACGGGCCAGCGCTGGTAAGCGCCAGGCAATAAAAAGCCCGATACTGTTGCCAGTCTCGGGCTTTTTAATAATTTACTATCAATGTGGGGCTAGTGATCGCTCAGCAGGGTCAGGAACTCAGTCCGGGTTGCTTGATCTGTGCGGAAAGAACCGAGCATGGCCGAGGTTTTCATTGATGAGTTCTGCTTTTCTACGCCGCGCATCATCATGCACATATGTTTTGCTTCAACAATCACGCCCACACCACGGGCATCTGTGACTTCTTGAATGGTTGAGGCGACCTGTTGCGCCAATGCCTCCTGAATCTGCAAGCGGCGGGCAAACATATCTACCACACGAGCGACCTTTGACAGGCCCAGGACTTTGCCATTGGGAATGTAGGCCACATGGCATTTGCCGATAAAGGGTAGCAGATGGTGCTCACAGAGAGAAAACAGTTCGATATCTTTTACGATAACCATTTCCTCAGAATCCGACGGGAACAAAGCATCATTGATAACCTGTTTTAAATCCATTTCATAACCGCTTGTCAGATAGGCAAAGGCCTTGGCTGCACGATCTGGAGTATCGAGCAAACCGGCGCGCGTCACATCTTCACCAGTGCTCTCGATAATCTTTTGGTATTGGTCTCTCATGATAGTCCCTATTCCCACGTTATATTTTTTGTAGCTCGTCATTCTCTAATAAACTACAGACCATTGCCAGTTTCACAGGTAAAATAAGGGCCTTGCGGAGGCACAATGACAGAAATAAACCCAACCCCGGACAATTCACCGCCAGTTACGGTTGCAGCCATGCTGGAGCTGGGTGAGCAACAGTTTGAAACTGCCCAGATTTACTTTGGTCACGGTACTACCAGTGCCTGGGATGAGGCGGTCTATTTGTTGTCTTTTGTAATGAATTTGCCGCCGGATGCAGATCGCTCATTGCTCGATCAGGTACTCACAGCTGAGCAGCACAGGGCTATTCTGGAACTGTATCAGCGCCGGGTGACTGAGCGCATTCCCGCCCCTTATCTGACCGGTACAGCCTGGTTTTGTGGCTTACCGTTCCATGTTGACGAACGGGTTATCATCCCTCGATCACCACTGGCGGAGCTGATTTACGATGGTTTCCAGCCCTGGTGTGAAAGTGCACCTGATTTTGTCCTGGATCTCTGTACTGGCAGTGGCTGCATAGGCATCGCCTGTGCCTATGCTTTTGAGCAGGCCGAGGTGGTACTGAGTGATATTAGCGCCGATGCTCTGGCGGTTACCCAAGCCAATATCCTTGAGCACAATGTGGCCAGCAGGGTGACAGCAGTTGAGTCTGATTTGTTTGATAATTTGGGCCGCCGGCGTTTTGATTTGATAATCAGCAATCCACCCTATGTCGATGCTCGAGATCTGGCTGAGATGCCCGATGAATATCAGCATGAGCCAGAGTTGGCTCTGGCCTCTGGCCATGATGGTTTGGCTTTTACTCGCCGTCTGCTGCGAGAGGCAGAACAATATCTGACGCCACAGGGTGTGCTGGTGGTTGAGGTAGGTAATTCCTGGGTGGCTCTGGAGCAGGCCTTTTCCCTGGTACCATTTGTCTGGATAGAGTTTGCTGAGGGTGATAGCGGCGTATTTGTGTTGACCAGAGATCAGTTGCTCGAACATAAAGAATCTTTTGCCTGACTTGCGTATAATTGCCGCCAACAAAAACTTCTATTGATTGGCTTGAGAAAACTATGTCCGGAAATTCCATTGGAAAACTATTTACTGTCACGAGCTTTGGCGAAAGCCATGGTTTGGCGATTGGCTGTATTGTTGACGGTTGTCCCCCCGGGCTAGAGATCAGTGCCTCTGATTTGCAGCCGGATCTGGATCGCCGTAAACCCGGTCAGTCACGTTATACAACCCAGCGCAAAGAGGACGATGAAGTAAAAATTCTGTCTGGTGTATTCGAGGGTAGAACCACTGGTGCCTCTATTGGAATGATGATTGAGAATAAGGATCAAAAATCCAAAGATTATAGCAAAATCAAAGACTTATTCAGACCCTCTCATGCGGATTACACCTATCACCAGAAGTATGGTGAGCGGGATTATCGCGGTGGCGGACGCAGTTCTGCCCGGGAGACGGCCATGCGTGTGGCTGCTGGTGGTATTGCCAAAAAGTATTTAAAAGAGCGCCTGGGCATCGAAATTTTTGGTTATGTTTCTCAGCTTGGCCCTGTGGTTGCAGAGAGCTTTGATCAGGCTGAGATTGAAAATAATCCCTTCTTTTTCCCCGATGCCGGTAAGGTTGCAGAGCTGGAAACCTATATGCAGGCCCTGAGCAAGGAGGGTGATTCTATAGGTGCCAAGGTGACGGTGGTGGCGAAAAATATGCCCGTAGGTTTGGGTGAGCCCATTTTTGACCGATTGGACGCCGAACTGGCCCATGGGCTGATGGGTATCAATGCGGTCAAAGGTGTGGAGCTGGGAGCCGGTTTTGACGTGGTCGCCCAGAAGGGCACAGAACATCGTGATGAGCTTTCTCCTGAGGGCTTCCTGTCGAATAACTCTGGCGGTGTGCTGGGGGGTATTTCTTCAGGCCAGGATATCGTCGCTCATCTGGCCCTTAAGCCGACCTCCAGTATCCGTATTCCAGGGCAGTCGATTAATACTGCTGGTGAATCTGCTGAGGTGATTACCACTGGGCGCCATGATCCGTGCGTGGGCATCCGTGCGGTGCCGATTGCGGAGGCCATGCTGGCGATTACCTTGATGGATCATTATCTGCGCCATCGTGGCCAGAATGCGGACGTGGATTCCGGGTTAACGCCGATTTAGTGGTATTTTACTTGGCTTTTTCCGCAACCCTGTTGTTATCCTGAGCAGAGTGAAGGATCTTAAGCTGTTTCGCTACACTCAACATGACAGTATTTTTCTAGGGGTCATGCTAAACGGATTTGAAGGGTCTATTCTCCCCGAGCCGCCAACTTACAGCGAATATATTCATTGTGGCGAATATGCAGCAAATCAGCCACGCGCCGAATAATGCCTTCCTCGTGCTTGTCCAGATAGCCATCTGCATAGGCGACGCGCCACATGGCGGTTAGCAGATTCATTTTTTTATCCAGCTCAAAATGCTCGTTGATCTCACGGGTAAACTGGTAGACCGAGGTGGCCTCCGCCACCTCTTCACGGGAGAGGCGCAACAGCTCTTCTACCATCTCAGCCTCCAGCTCAAGAATATTGCACAATGTCTGGCTGATGCTCTCCAGTTCCTGTGCATCGAGATTGCCATCAATCACCATTACCTCTATCAGCAGGGCAGCCACGGCTATCTGTTCGCTGGAAACGGTTTCCTCTGGCTCCAGTACATTTTTGGCAAAGAAGCTTTTAATGCGGTCGATCATTACTGAATATCCCGCAGCCAAGTTTCCAGCTTAACCTGGTCTGCAACAAAGGCGCGGATACCATCAGATAGTTTTTCCGTCGCCATGGGGTCGTCGTTTAATTCGAAGCGGAAGCTGCTCTCGCCACCCAGCTGATAGTGAATCTTGTCACCGGTATTGGCTGGGTCCAATCTGCGCGTCAGCAAGCCATAGTCATCATCCAGCGCCTGCAATAGCTGGGGGCTAATGGTCAGGCGATCACAGCCAGCCAGTTCGGTAATTTCGTCTGTGTTGCGGAAGCTGGCACCCATAACAACAGTGTTGTAGCCGGACTGTTTGTAATAGTTATAGATGCGAGTCACCGACTGTACGCCCGGATCATCGGCTGGCGCATAGTCGCTGAGATCGGTGTTGGCTTTGTACCAATCCAGAATACGGCCAACAAATGGTGAGATCAGATAGGCACCTGCATCAGCGGCAGCTACTGCCTGGGTAAAGTTAAACAGTAATGTCAGATTGCAGTTGATGTCTTCTTTTTCCAGCTGCTGTGCAGCCTGGATACCTTCCCAGGTAGATGCCATTTTAATCAGCACGCGCTCTTTGCCAATACCGGCTTGCTCGTACAGTTCGATAAGCTGACGAGCCTTGGCAATGGACGCGTCTTTGTCAAAGGACAGCCGCGCATCTACTTCTGTTGAGACACGGCCGGGAATAGTCTCAAGAATCTTTTCGCCAAAACCTACGGCCAGTCTGTCCATGCAAGTTGAAAGCTGCTCGTCAGAGGATAGTTTGCCGCTGGTGACCGACTTGATAACATCTTCAACCAGTCCCCGATACGCAGGCATCTGTGCAGCCTTGAGCAACAGGGAAGGGTTGGTTGTGGCGTCTTCCGGTGAATACTGGGCAATCGCATCAAAGTCGCCGGTGTCGGCAACCACAGTGGTCATCTCTTTAAGTTGCGCAAGTTTGCTTTTTTCGGTCATGGGATCAGAGTCCTGTTGTCTTAGCTAATGCTGTGGTTAGTACATCAATGGTTGCATCTGGTTTGTAGGCATTTTCACTGATATGCCGGCGATACTGTCGGGCGCCGGGCATGCCGTGAAAGAGTCCCAGTATATGTCTGGTCATAGCTTGTAATTTGGTGCCTTTGCACAGTTCATTATCCACATATTGAAGGAACTGTTCAGCGATTTTTTCGCGGGATTTAATGGCTTCGTTCGAGCCATAGAACTGCTGATCTACACTGGCCAGCAGGTACGGATTGGTATAAGCCTCTCGGCCTATCATCACCCCATCGATCTGTTGCAAATGGGCTTGGGACTGTTCCAATGTGGTCACGCCGCCGTTGATAATAATTTCCAGTTCGGGGAAATCTCTCTTCAGCTGATAGACTCGATCATAATTGAGTTCTGGTATTTCACGATTCTGTTTAGGACTGAGGCCTTTGAGCCAGGCTTTGCGGGCATGGACAAGAAATGTCTGGCAGCCGCTTGCCGCTACCTTGCTGACAAACTCACAGAGAAAGTCATAGCTATCAAAATCGTCTACGCCAATGCGATGCTTAACGGTAATTGGCAGGTCCACGGCATCGCGCATGGCGGCAATACAGTCTGCGGTTTGTTGGGCGTTTTTCATCATTACAGCGCCGAACATCCCATTCTGTACCCGGTCACTGGGGCAGCCACAGTTGAGGTTAATCTCGGCATAATCATACTGGCTGGCCAGTACGCAAGCCCGCGCTAAATCGGCGGGGTCGCTGCCACCCAATTGCAGGGCCACCGGATGCTCAAAGGCATCCATCTGCAAATGGTAATCAGTATCCCCATAGAGGATAGCGCCGGTGGTGATCATCTCGGTGTAGAGCACGGCGTGCTCGCTGATCAGGCGCAAGAAATAGCGGCAGTGACGATCAGTCCAGTCGAGCATTGGCGCAACACAAAACTTTCTGTCTAATGCAGCGGGTGGGTTGGCATTATTTTTTGCTGGTAGCGACATGGAATCTGGTCAAGCATTTCGAGCGGAGTAGTTTACATGGATATGGGCTTCTTGGTTAGCCCCTGCAGGGCAAAACCTATTGGTCATTAGATGAATTGCCACGGGCTGAAGATTGGGTTAACTTGAATCTTAACGCGGTGAGCTCGTCCCATAATAATAACGCTTAGGATCGACCCAATGTCTTCAGATTCTGACAAGCCTAAACTGATTACAGGGCAGCGGTTGCTCTGCACTCTCGGCAATACAGGGCCGGGTATGGCGGTTCTGCCCCTCGAGCAAATGCGTCGAGCCTATGATAGCTACGACCGATTTTTTGGTAGCGGCTCACGAGAGGATGTAAGTACTGAAGACAGGTCTATTCCAGTCGGCGGGCACCAGCTAGGCATCAGAATTTATCGACCCACTGAACTGCAACCGACGTTAACCATGATCTATTTCCATGGTGGCGGTTATATGATTGGTAGCCTCAATAGTCATCATGGTTTCTGTAGCCTTTTGGCAGGTAGGGCAGGCATTAACGTGATTGCAGTGGATTATAGATGCGCGCCTGAGAGTTCATTTCCCGGGCCTATCGAGGATGGTCTTGGGGCTTGGAACTGGATTGTAGAACATGGGGCTGAACTCGGTATTGGGAATACCAGAATCGGTGTCGGCGGTGATAGCGCCGGAGGTAATCTAGCCGCGGTATTAGCCATGCAAACGTTTACTATGGCCATTTCAGGGCAGCTATCTGCCGAGCCAGCATTTCAGTTTTTGTTGTACCCTTGGGTTGATATGAGTGGGGCTTCTGATTCTATCGAGCGCTATGGTAGTGGATTGTTGCTTACAAAGGACGTTATGGGTCTGTTCCGCCGCAACTATTTGCCAGAGGGGACTGCGGAGCTGGCTATCAACTCAAGCCCCATGGCCTGTATTGATCCCAGTGGCACACCGGATACCTTGATTGTCACGGCGGAGTACGATGTGCTGCGAGATGAGGGGCTGGCTTTCGTGGAAAGGCTGTGCAAGGCTCAGGTGAATGTTGTCCACAAGCATCTGTCCGACTGCACCCATGGGTTTATCAGCATGGGCAAGTTCAGCGGGAAAACTCGCAACAGACTTGACGAGGTCTGTGACATGTTGCTGTCTTATAGTAATAGTTAGGTTTGCGAAATCCTGCGACCCAAGACTATTGCAACCTGCATCAATGCCAACTATGTTTATACCGTTAGCTTTTGAAAGGATTCAGATACTTGATCTCTGAGAGGTTACTTTCCGCCCTTTTAATCTAAACCGGAAAGGAACTCTGGATGGATTCATTTAAACCGTTTCACGAAATCGATGTGCATCGACAAACAGCATCTTTTTCTCACCAAAATGGGTGGCAAAAAAATAGACTTAGCCTCTCATCATCAAAGTATTTCTTCCATAAAATTGCATACAGGTGTGCCGCAGACCGTCAGGGGGCAGTTTGATATTGCCCGTAATATGGCAGTTTATTTTTTCTTTTTTTATTCGCTGGGCTCCGAGCTTCAGCTAAAAACCTATAGCGTTATCGAGCATGCATTGCGGATAAAAGCCAATCGTCAGGATCTGATGTTGCGTCAATTGCTGGTTCTAGCCAATCACAAAAACTGGCTTAAGGACTCGGGATTTCGCCATATCGAGGAGCCGGACTCTGAAAACAGTTACTGCGCCTCGCTGGTAAAGACATTGCCACAACTGCGCAATGAGTCGGCCCATGGCGTACCGCCGCTGGTGTGGGACTGTATCGGCCATATTGAGAAATGCGCAGATCTGGTTAATCAACTATTTCCCCGGCCCAGAAAAGCGCATTGATGCCCCAGAGTTAGATTCCAGGGCCTGCCAGCCATGGCAGTCCTCAGGCAATGATCATGAACACCGGCCAGCACCCAGCGTTCCAGTACCTTAGCACATGCACTGGCGGCGGCTTCAATTATTAAAAAGCTGTTTTTACGGACTATCAAGTCGTTTTTTGTCAGGCGGCACTTATAATTATGGGTTAGGCTCTGACTTTAAATATCACAAGTAGGGTACAGGTAAATGGCCAAGTCCAGATTTAATCGTCGGCAGGTTCTCAAAGGGTTTGGTGCAAGCTTGGGTGTATTGGCTTTGCGCGGCTTTGAGGTGCAGGCAGCAGCGCCATTTTATTTTACCCATGGGGTTGCCAGTGGCGACCCAATCTCTGACCGGGTGATTTTATGGACCAGATTGCTGCCCGGTAACGGCCAGCACAGCAAGGTCAGTTGCAACTGGCAGGTGGCGGCGGATGCGGATTTTAACCAGATTGTAAGCTCAGGGTCTGCGACAACATCGGCGCAGCAGGATTACACCATTAAGGTGGATGCCACAGGGCTGTCGCCAAACAGCCATTATTTTTATCGCTTTATTGGGGATGGATTTACCAGTCCTGTAGGCCGGACCCGGACCTTGCCTCTAGGCGATGTGGCAGAGTTCCGCCTCGGCGTGGCATCCTGCTCCAACTATCCTCAGGGTTATTTTAATGCTTACCGGGATATGGCCAATACAGAGCTGGATCTGGTGCTACATCTTGGTGACTATATCTATGAATATGCCGAGGGCGTGTATGCCAACGCAACAGCCACCGGTGAGCTGGGGCGCAATGTAGAGCCCAGCAGTGAGATTCTAAGCATCGAAGATTACCGCATGCGCTATGGCCTGTACCGCACTGATGTCGATTTGCAGGCAGTGCATGCCCGCCATCCTTTTATCTGTGTCTGGGATGATCATGAGTTATGCAATGACAGCTGGATAGATGGTGCTGAAAACCATAATCAGAGGGAGGGTGACTTCTTTGCCCGCGCCAGAGCAGCGCGCCAGGCCTATCATGAATGGATGCCAATACGCACCACAGCGGCTGGTGATCAGGCACCGATCTATCGTAGTTTTAAGCTTGGCAATTTAGCCGATCTGATTATGCTGGATACCAGACAGCATGGACGGATGCGGCCTCTGGATTACGCCAAAGATCTGCCTGTGCGCAGCGGGTTGTTTCAAATTGATGGGGCAGGGCAAGGGCAACTGGTCAGTGATGCTCAGGCTGCAAAATTGCCCGGGGAACAGTTGCAGCGGATTGATCTTCCCCATCAGTTTGTCGATGGTAATTCCCAGCCAGTGACAGACTATCAAACCATTGCAGGATTAACCCCCGAGACATTGCCCAAGGGATGGTATTACCTTCCAGATATTGAGACCTTTAAACAGGAAGTTCTGCAGGACGAGAGCCGAACCATATTGGGTCAGGATCAGGAAAGTTGGTTGGAGGGCCAATTGCGGGCCAGCCAAAAACGCGGTGCAATCTGGCAGCTGTTGGGTCAGCAGGTGCTGATGGGCAAGCTGCAATTGCCAATTATGAGCGACGAGGAACTTCGCTTAGACCAGGCGAAAGATGAATACAGGCCTGCGCTGGAGTTTATGCAAAGCATGGCGCCAGCAGGGTTGCCGCTAAATCTGGACGCCTGGGACGGTTATGCAGCCTGTCGTGAGCGGGTATTTAAAAGCTTGCAGCAATATGCCAGCAATCCGTTGGTACTGGCAGGGGATACTCATAATGCCTGGGCTTTTAATCTGAGCAATAATCAGGGTCAGGCCATTGGTGTTGAGGTGGGCACCCCGGGAATTAACAGTCCGGGACTGGAGACCTATTTGCCCACAGAGCCAGAGGTGCTTGCCAAGGCCATCAAAGCTGTAAGCCCTGAGTTGGTGGCGACAGAAACAGCTTCCAGAGGCTGGTCGGAACTGCTGCTGACGCCAGAGGCAATCACTAACCAGTGGCATTTTGTCAGCACGGTGTTAGACCGGAACTATACAGTGGCCAGGGCCGATAAGCAGATTTGCAAAGTAGGGGATAAACGATTTTCCTGAGTGTTTGACTGAAATTGTCACTCAGGGTCATTCCGCAATCCAGCGCATCTAAAACCCCATAAAGGCCGTCCGTCAGAACACTAGACTAATGCGGCGAATGCCAAGACCGGATACAATTCCGCCATGGCTTTCGATTATCAATCTTTTCTTAAATCCTTGACCCTGCGCCCCGGCATCTACCAGATGTTTGATGCAGAGGGCAAGATTCTCTACGTGGGCAAAGCCAAGAATCTTAAAAACCGGGTGAGCAGTTATTTCCGTAAAACGGGACTCACAGCCAAGACCGCAGCGCTGGTTAAACGGATTGCCAAGATTGATGTCACGGTCACCGAAACTGAAACTGAGGCGCTGATTCTCGAACATAACCTGATCAAGCAATATCACCCGCCCTACAATATTTTGATGCGGGATGATAAAAGTTACCCCTATATTTTCCTGTCAGATCGCGATCAATGGCCGCGTTTGGCATTCCACCGTGGCCCTAAAAAAGCCAAAGGTACCTATTTTGGCCCATTCCCCAGTGTCCATGCTGTGCGTGAGAGCATGGGGTTCCTGCAGAAGACGTTTAAAGTGCGTCAGTGCGAAGATGTGTTCTTCAAAAATCGCTCCCGTCCCTGTTTGCAGTACCAGATTAAGCGCTGCACAGCGCCCTGTGTAAATCTGGTCAGTGCAGAGGACTACGGTGCTGATGTTGAATTAACCAGACTGTATCTGGATGGCAAAGCGGATAAATTGCTTAAGCAGCTGGAGGTGGATATGGAAGCGGCCTCTGCAGAGCTTCAATTTGAGAGGGCAGCGGAGCACCGGGATCAGATTTCTGCACTGCGCACGGTGCAGGCTGAACAGATGATTGAAAAGGGCAAAGGTACCATTGATGTGGTGGCCGGTGCGGTCAGCAATGGCCAGGCCTGTGTGCATATGCTCTATGTTCGCCAGGGCCGTATCCTTGGCAGTCGCAGCTATTACCCCAAGGCTCCACTGGCAGAGCAGGTATCGGAGCTGCTGGAAGAGTTTTTACCCCATTTATATCTGGATGGCGGTGCACGGCCAGACCTGCCCAAAGAGGTATTGCTCAATGCGCCCATCGAGGGCGGCGAGGCTCTGAGTCAGGCCCTTAAAACACAGGTGGGCCGCAATATTGAGGTGCGTGATTCAGTACGCGGCTTTCGTGCCAAATGGTTGCAGCTTGCCCAGCGCACTGCCGAACAAAACCTGGCCGGCAAGCTTGCCTCGAAGAAAACCATTGAGCAGCGATTTGAGTCTCTGCGGGAAACCATGGGCCTTGACACCACACCCCAACGACTGGAATGTTTTGATATCAGTCACAGCAGTGGCGAAGCCGTGGTTGCAAGCTGCGTGGTTTTTGATGGCAATGGCCCTTTAAAAAGTGATTATCGACGCTTTAATATCGATGGTATTACCGGTGGCGACGACTATGCCGCCATGGAGCAGGCCATTCGCCGTCGTTACACTAGGCTGATGAAAGGCGAGGGCAAGCTGCCAGATATACTATTGATTGATGGCGGCAAGGGGCAGATAGGCATTGCACGAGAGGTACTCAGTGATCTTGGTGTCGTCGGGGTAATGATTCTGGGTGTGGCCAAGGGTACAACTCGCAAGCCTGGGCTTGAAACCCTCATCCTGGCGGATCAGAACAACAGAGTGATTGCCCGCCCACAGCAGGCGGCACTGCATTTGATTCAGCAGATTCGCGACGAGGCCCACCGGTTTGCTATCACCGGCCACAAGGCAAGGCGGGATAAAAAACGGCGCACTTCACCGCTCGAAGGTATTCCCGGAGTAGGGCCAACCAGACGCCGTGATCTGCTTAAACATTTTGGTGGGATTGTTGAAGTTAAGAAAGCCAGTGTTGCAGATTTAATGAAGGTTGATAATATTAATAAAAAGGTAGCTGAAGCTATTTACAGCGCACTGTACAATGAGTAACTTGATGGCGCACTGTTGCCTGTAAACACGGAACCTAAATCCTCTATGTGGAATCTCCCCAATATCCTGACGCTACTGCGCATCGCTCTGATCCCGGTATTTATTGTTGTGTATTATCTGCCCTGGGAGTGGCACCATTTTGCCTCCGCGGCCATCTTTGGTCTGGCCGCCCTGACAGACTGGGTGGACGGTTATCTGGCGCGCAGGTTTAATCAGGTCACTCCCTTTGGTGCCTTTCTCGATCCGGTGGCTGACAAGCTCATTGTGGTTGCTGCTCTGGTATTGTTGCTGGAGGTTCACTCCACCCCCTGGTTTGCACTGCCGGCAATCGTAATTATTGGTCGCGAGATTGTTATCTCCGCGCTGCGGGAATGGATGGCTGAACTGGGGTCCAGGGGCAGTATCGCCGTATCCATGTTGGGCAAGATCAAAACCTGGGTGCAGATGGTGGCTGTGGCCATTCTATTGCTGGCTACTCATGAGCAGGAAATGCTTACCATGATTGGTTTTGTGGCTATTTATATGGCTGCCATAATGACTCTTTGGTCAATGGTGCAGTACATTGTTCTGGCTTGGCCCCAATTGAGTGCTGAAGCGGATAAGTAGTTGATTTATTGCTGGTAACCCCTAGAATAGCGGCCTGATTGAACACTGGTCGTTGTTGTTTAAGTCTGTAGATGAAATGCCCTCTAAGGCGCCGTAGCAAAGTGGTAATGCAGTGGACTGCAACTCCGCCATCGTCGGTTCGATTCCGACCGGCGCCTCCATTTCATCAAGGGTATCTTTTTCCCTACCTTATCCTTACCGAATTAAAGACTGTGGCTTAACAGACAAGCCATTGGAAAGCCTGTGTATCTGTCAGGTAGAAAAGCAGAAAAGGTTGCGCATAGAAAAGGCAATGCCCATAGGTGACACAAGCAGCAGAGATAAGGAGGGTGATGTATTGATATCAAACTCTTAGGTTTGACCCCAAGAGCTTGATATCGCTACAAAAGGAGGCTTTGTAGATCCCCTGACCCCAGCCTCCGGTCTTCCAAGCAATTTCTGAACTCTCTTCTAGAGAGCCTCGCGGACAGTTTGCGCAAATTCACTAGCCTGAATAGCAACTAGTTCGTCGACTGGCACAGCAAGCCCGGATGAGGCGAACGCAACCAGGGCCACACAGACGCTGGTTAGCAGCATCACAACAGCAGCGATATAGGTGAGATTAATCAGTTTATCTTTCATTTTTTGTTAACTCTGCCGACTCTTACGGGTCGGCTTTAAAAACTTCTCAGTGGAACGGAGGCTTATCCTAGCCCCTGCATGTAACTTATCTCGGCAAATTACGACAATATATTGACATTTTACGACGCAAAGTTAGTATTGGCGGCTATTGGCTTGTAGATAGGTGGTTTTCCATGGGTATGGTTCGTGTTGGAGTTTTGGCAGGCTTTGAGAAGCAGGTGCGGGAGTTGCATGGGGATCCCGGCGCTGTGTTGCGAACATTGGGTCTCAGTGAAGATTATTTTGCCAGTCGCCATGAAGAAGAATTTATGCCCTATGACGTGGCTGAGTCTATTTTACACCAAGCCGCTGTGGCTGTTGCTTGCCCTCATTTTGCGGCGTTACTAGGTACAAGACATGATATAGGGGTGATGGGTGCGGTTGGCTACTTAATGCAGCAGTCCAACGATGTTGCAACTGCGCTTCAAGAGCTCAGCGACCATCATTCATTTCAGGTAAAAGATGCTTCATCAGTGGATGTTGGCGTGATCGGTGAGCAAGCCTTTGTCAGCTATCATAACTTTAACTCAGTGGAATTCTCTCGGTATTCGGCCGAATTAGCCTTGGCCCATGGTTTAGTAATTATTCGGGCACTCTGTGGTGGTCGCTGGAAACCCACCAGAGTGAACTTCAGGCACAGGCAGCCAGACCAGTTAATGCCCTATCTTAAGATATTCTCCGC
The DNA here is from genome assembly GCA_018664075.1 of Porticoccaceae bacterium. Taxonomy (GTDB): domain Bacteria; phylum Pseudomonadota; class Gammaproteobacteria; order Pseudomonadales; family Porticoccaceae; genus HTCC2207. The sequence goes on from JABJOY010000024.1 coordinate 77,147, forward strand.
GCCAGTGTATTTTGGCCAGTTTAAAACTGAAATCCTATTCCCTAAAATCTGGCTCGACAAACCGATACTGCAGGCAGACTCAGGTCTTAAAAAGATTTTACAGACCCATATTATGCAGCAGGAAGAGCTGTCAGCGGCAAAGCTGCCCGAAGATGTTATGGGCTTGATTCGAGAGATGCTGCCTACAGGAGATTGCTCCATTGGCACAGTTGCCGATCGCATGATAGTGCATGAACGTACACTGCAGCGCATGTTGAAACAGCAGGGCACATCGTTTTCACTGCTACTTGATCAGGTGCGCATGGATATTGCCGCTGACCGCCTAGCCAACTCGGCAGTCAGCATAATTCAGCTGTCAGACTACCTCGGATATGCTGATAACACCGCATTTACCCGTGCATTTAAACGCTGGTATGGGATTACCCCAATGCAATGGCGAAAAAGTCCAGATAGCAGGCCCTGAGCCGTTCCCATAGGGGATGTTGATCATGTATACTTCCGCCCGCTCGCCAGGCTGCATGAGCAATCGCACAAATCTGTAAGCCCACCTTATTAACATGCCCGGGTGGCGAAATTGGTAGACGCAAGGGACTTAAAATCCCTCGGTGGCAACACCGTGCCGGTTCAAGTCCGGCCCCGGGCACCATATATTCACGTAACCCATTGATTTACTTGTGTATTTATCTAATTACATAGGTAGGGTAGACAATGCGGTGTACACAAAAGCATCCTCAACATACATATACTAAACGTGATGTATATTATTTTTCTAGAGTAATTCCTGGTGATTTACGGCATCACTATAGTAAGCCTCGCATTATTCAGAGTCTAAAAACTAAGTCAGCGCATAAGGCTGCAGTTGCTTCCAAGATATTGTCAGCTAAGCTAGACGATTACTGGTTAGGCTTGAGACTCAAACAAGTAGATGTTCCTGCATCTCATTTGTTGATCAGTGGTGCTACCGTCAATCTTGAATCAAACCTTCCAACAATAGATGAGGCTTTGGAAACCTATCTGACTGTCAAAGGGGCAGGCAAGTCTGATCTATTCTTTACCCATACAAGGCGGTCAATTAAATATCTGAAGGATTGTTTAGGCTGTCGTTCATTAGATCAATACACATCTGCTGATGCAGCTAAACTAAGAGATTGGCTTGTGTCTCGTGGACTAGGCAGCTCGTCTGTTCAGCGCAACTTTAGTTGTATTAAAGCAGTTGTTAACTTTGTAATTCTGGAGAAAGGCTTAGATTGTAGTAATCCCTTTAGTGGTGTTTATCTTCACTCTGATAATTCTTCCAAGAAGCGTAGACCTATCCCTCTAGATAGCCTGAAGACTCTCCAACAGAGATGTGTACTAATGGATGACGATCTGAGACACCTAGTATCGTTAATCAGTGATACAGGAATGAGATTGTCAGAGGCTGCAGGTTTGATGAAGTTAGATCTTAATGTTGATTGTGACTATCCTCATCTCGTTATACAGCCTTACTCTCATCGTTCTTTAAAGACATTATCCAGTGAGCGTACTGTTCCGTTAATAGGTAATTCTTTGTGGGCTGCTAGACGGATAATAGAAACTACAGATTCTGAGTATTGCTTTCCTCGCTACACATCTGCATCAGGATGTAATGCCAACTCAGCTAGTGCAGCCATTAACAAATGGATTAAAACTGTGGCAGGGCCAGAGGCAGTTATACATGGTCTACGCCATAGCTTTAGAGACAGACTAAGAGCAGTGGAGGCACCATTAGAAATTATCGACCAGTTAGGTGGTTGGAGCCTAAAGACAGTAGGGCAGGGTTACGGTGATGGTTATAAGCTAGATGTCATGACTAAGTGGTTGAATAAGATAGTTCTAGATTAACTATTTCTACCCTACCTATGTAATTTGATAAATACACAAGTAAATCAATGGGTTACGTGAATCTATGGTGCCCGGGGCCTCCCGTCATTGCCCTAGGCAGGCACCTGTAATGCCATTGATCCTTGTGATTACTGATGTTGACACCCCTCCAGTTCATTGTCAAAGGCACATTTACGTCTACCATTTTGTCTACCTCAGACCGACAC